>JAHFRW010000047.1 GCA_023266055.1 Gammaproteobacteria bacterium
CAAAAACGTGCCTGTGGGTTCAGGAATAGAGACCATTTCAAGATTGCCATCTACTTCCATTGTGGCGGACTTGATCTGTATCCGGCATCAACGACCCACAGGAAACCCGGATGAACCACAATTACAAAGGCTGAAAAATGAGCATGGATCAAGACGGGCAGAATTATGTGCATGGTACAGCACCCGCCCTTGGCATATTGGTTACGAATCTTGGTACCCCCGACGCCCCCACTGCTTCGGCATTGCGCCGTTACCTTGTGGAATTTTTGTGGGATCCCCGTATTGTCGAAATACCACGACCGATATGGTGGATGATTTTGCATGGAGTTATTCTGCCTACGCGTTGTAAGCGTTCCGCGCACGCGTATCAAAGTATCTGGACTGACGAGGGTTCACCTTTGCTGGTGATTGCCCGACAACAAGCCGCTGCATTGCAAGGTATGCTCGAACAGCAACTCGGTAGTTCGGTCAAGGTTGCATTGGGCATGCGTTATGGCGCGCCCTCAATTGCTGATAGTTTGAATGAATTGCGGCAGGCCAATGTGCAACGTATTCTGGTGCTTCCGTTGTACCCTCAATATGCGGCAGCCACGGCCGCATCTACCTTTGATGCAGTGGCGGCTGTTTTCAGAACATGGCGCTGGATACCGGAGATGCGCATGATTACGCATTATCATAATGTTCCCGCATATATCAATGCAGTGGTGGCCAGCGTACGGGAGCATTGGGATAAGCATGGCCGGGCCGAAAAGTTGTTGTTCTCATTTCATGGCATTCCCAAGCGTTGTTTGCTGGCGGGTGACCCCTATCATTGTGAATGCCATGTCACGGCGCGTTTGATTGTCGAGCAGTTGGGTTTGCCGCAGGATGGCTGGCAAGTGGCATTTCAGTCGCGTTTTGGTCGTGAAGAATGGTTGCAGCCGTATACTGATAAAACCCTGGAGTCCCTGGCCGGATCGGGGGTTAAGAGTGTCGATATCGTTTGCCCCGGATTTTCGGCAGACTGTCTGGAAACTCTTGAAGAAATAGCCATATTGAATCGTGGTGTGTTTCTCGCGGCAGGGGGAGAGCGTTACAACTATATTCCCGCGTTGAATGATCGACCTGATCATATTCAGGCGTTAGCGGGGTTGGTGATGAAGCATACCCAGGGTTGGCATGGGGACGCTGTGCCAGTGGATGCCATCGCCAGCCGTCGTCGTGCCTTGGCAATGGGGGCGGCGAAATAATGCATATACACGCGATTGCCCTGTCTGTGGCAGGTTAAAGGGTGCTGTATAAGTTTTTGAAGCCTGCCGCATTTCATCTTGACTCCGAGCAGGCTCACAATCTTGCCATTAGTGGCCTGGAAAGAAGTGGCCAGTGTCGTGCCAGTCGTGCTGTCATCGCCTCTCTTTATGGTTTGGAAGATCCATCTCTGGCGCAAACGCTGTGGGGATTGTCTTTTCCCAATCCGCTGGGTATGGCCGCAGGATTCGACAAAAATGCCCGTGTCATACCGGCGTTGGCCGCACTGGGTTTTGGTTTTGTAGAAATCGGTACGGTCACTCCACGCCCACAGCCAGGCAATCCTCGTCCACGCATCTTTCGTTTGCCTGATGATCAGGCGATTATCAATCGTATGGGTTTTCCGAATGAGGGTGCGGATGCCGTTGCGGTACGGTTGGCACGGCTGGATAAGCGCCCGGGTAAACCGGCCATTCCTCTGGGCATCAACCTTGGAAAAAACAAGGACACGTCGCTGGAAGACGCGGCACAAGACTATATTGCTGCGTTTGAAAAACTGTTTCCTTATGGGGATTACTGCGTGATTAACGTCAGTTCACCCAATACGCCGGGCTTGCGCCTCCTGCAAGGTGCAGATTATCTGGGCGCGTTAATGGCGCAGGTTCAGGTGGCCAATCAGCGTCTCGCTGCACAATACCGGCGTCAGCCATTACCGTGCCTGCTCAAAATCGCGCCGGATCTTGCCGCTGAAGACCTTGAGGCGATTGGTGCCTTGGCGTTGGGCGCCAGCATTGACGGATTGATTGCTACTAACACGACCTTAGGCCGGGATGGTCTGGTGTGTGCAGTGAATGAAGCGGGAGGATTAAGTGGGGCGCCATTACGTACTCGCAGCACGGAAGTGATCCGTACTTTGTACCGTATTGTCGGCAAGCAGGTTCCCATTGTTGGTGTGGGTGGTATTGGTAATGGGCAAGATGCCTATGACAAGCTGCGCGCCGGTGCCAGCCTGGTACAGGTTTATACGGCCTTTATTTATCAGGGTCCCGTCATTGCGCGTGACATCAAGGCACAACTGCTGCAGTTGTTGCGCCGTGATGGATTTGAAAATGTGGCCGCGGCCGTGGGTGTTGATGTTTATTGAGAAATAAAAATATTATTTATTAATGGTTTATAAAAATTTCCATGGATGTTGTCATGGGCTGTTGAATTTTTTTCCGCTGCTTTATTGTCTGACGTATACAGAAATCCTGCCGACCACCCCTTGGCATTTGAACGCCATTATGCTAGTGTCCTAGTAGGGTTTTACCCATATTCCCTGAAATATCTACCATAAGAAAAATATCCAATTGAGTGGAGGTCATTCATAATGCCTGGCAAATTTACCCGTATTTCATGCGCGTTACTTACATTGGGTGTAGCACTGTGGGGTTCAAGTGTGCTGGCCGATGCCAATGTGAAAATCTCATCCCCGACAGATGGTGGTACCGTCAAGGCGGGCGCGCCTGTTCATGTTGTTTATGAAATTACACCCAATGCGGGTGGAGATCATTCACATATCTATGTCAACGGCAAGGAAGCGGGTATCCTGCGCAAGCTGAACAGCACTTTTGAACTTGATCCTTTGCCGTCTGGCGCTCATGCATTATGCATAAAAGTGGTGAATAAGGGTCATGCCTCCATTGGACAGGAAACCTGCCTTAAAGTCACGGCGAAATAATTCATGCAACTTGAGAACCTGTCTTACGCGTTAACTCAGGTCATCCATAATTTTGGTGCGGCTGCGGTGGTGGGAGGGGCTTTCTTTGCCTTGAAATCCCGCCCTGATCAGCTCCAGCTTAAAAACTGCATGGCGTGGCTGGTGTTGGTTGCGTGGGGCGCACAGGGTGCGAGCGGCGTGATTTTCGGCGGCGTTAGCTACTATTTTTACGGTGAATTTCCTGATTTGCATGCTGTGGCCATTGGCGCACTGGCTATAAAAGTGTTTTGCGCTGCCGTTGGATTTATGTTGGCAGCGCTATATCTGCGCAGCGCCGCCAAATGGAACGAAAAGGGACGTCATCGTGCGTGGCATGCCTTGACGGGATTGGGGGCCACAGCATTAACCGCTGCCGCGTTCCTGCGCTGGTTTTCCTAGCAGTGCGGTTTGCCAAAATGATTACGAAATGAAACGGATGGTGAAATAAAGTGCCGTTTGACGTAATGTTTTTGGCGAATGTACGACTCGTATCAGGCGAGTTGCGAGTCAGCACGGTATGAGGTTTGTAAACTTTGATGGAAGCGCTGCATAATTCCATCCTGGAATTATGCAGCGCACGAAAAGCAAAAATGTGACCATAAGATTATGAGGGTGCTTTTCTCCATGTTTCAATCACTCCAAATGATTGAAACATGCCAGTACATCCTTGTGCTGCGGAACCTCTGACACATCAGAGGTTCTTTATGTTTTGACATAGGAGTCAATTATGGTGCGAATGCTACACGATTCACGATCCTGTTTCTTCATGCTGATCAGCTCGTTCGTTGCTGTGTTGTGTCTGAGTCTCTCCTCCGAGTCGGTTTGGGCAGGCGAGTTCCATAATTTTATGGGCATCACACTTGTGGACATCCCCGCCGGTACCTTTCAAATGGGTTCGTGTAAAGTCACCGCCGATATTCATAAGGAAAACAAAAAGCGTGCCTTTCTTGGTCAGCCATTACGTGCTACCAGTTGCCCTGAGAGTAGTGTCAAGATCAACGATAACGAAACCCCCCAGCATACTGTACAGGTGTCCGCTTTTCAGATGGGCAAAACTCTGGTGACGCTTGGCCAGTTCAAGCGTTATGCCACAGCATCGGGAGCTACTCGGGGTTCATCCGGATGGAATCTGATCAATGATGATTTCAGAAAATATAACGCTTTTGGTGATGACGCGCCCGTGGTTCAGGTGTCCTGGCAGGAAGCCAGGGAATTTATTGAATGGTTAAACAAAAACAAGCCTGCGAATGACCATGGTACGTATCGTTTGCCTTCCGAAGCCGAATGGGAATATGCCTGTCGTGCGGGTGGTAGCCATACTTATTGCGGGAGCAATGACGTTGATGAGGTCGCATGGTATGACGGCAACAATAATGGTCATCAGCAGCCTGTCGCCCTCAAAGCGCCTAACGCATGGGGTCTGTATGATATGAGTGGTAATGTGTGGCAATGGGTAGAGGATGTCTACCATGACAGCTATCGTGGTGCTCCCACGGATGGCAGTGCCTGGGTAGAGGGTATTACCTATGGAGATAATGACGCACACCAGCCACACCATAATGGTGCCCAGGTGGTACGTGTCAGTAACCGATCGTCCAAAAGTGAGTTGAACGCGGAAGAAAAACGGGAGTTGCAGGAGCAGCAGGCATATGATGCCGAGATGCGTGCACTCAAGGGTTCTTCCTGGCGGCGTGATACTACTACCGCACGGGTACTGCGGGGTGGTTCCTGGAAGTTCACTTCCGAATTTTCGCGAGCGACGGATCGTCTCGGTGCCTCGCCGGGTAACTGGTATTACGGCAACGGATTCCGTGTTGTCAGGGTGCCATCACGATGAAATGGTTGAGTTATGATGGCTGTTATTCCGATCTGTTTGCATGTAAAGGCAAGCTCAGTGAATCAATGATGTTTTTAACGCAGTATCATCTTTTATTTCGCTACACCTTGCGTTCTGTTGCCCTGATGATCGTGCTGTGTCTGGGGTTTGCTGCGAATGTTGTGCATGCGGGTGAGTTCAGTAATTTTATCGGTATGAAGTTCGTTGATATACCAGCCGGTAGTTTTCTGATGGGTTCCTGTCAGGTTGCCAGTGCAATGGCGGCAGATAACAAGAAGCGTGCTGCTCTCGGAAAAGTACCTCTGACAGGTAGCTGTACCGGCCCTGATCTGGATGCGTTGATTAACGAGGTACCGCAACATCGGGTCAGTCTGTCAGGTTTTCAAATGGGTGTCACCGAAGTCACGCTTGGCCAGTTCAAGCGTTATATCATCGCTACAGACAGCACCGATTTGGTGACAGATGATTTCATGAAATACAATCCCTACAGTGATAATACGCCTGTGGTTCATGTTTCATGGAACGAGGCCAAGAATTTCATTGTGTGGCTCAACAAGAATAAATCGGCTGCTGATCAGGGTGTTTATCGCTTGGCCTCCGAAGCCGAATGGGAATATGCCTGTCGTGCGGGAGGAGATCAACCTTACTGCGGGAGTCCTAGCGTTAATGCTGTGGCATGGTTCAAGGGTAATAGTGGTAATCATCAGCAACCGGTGGGCAAAAAAGAAGCCAACAAGTTTGGTCTGCGCGATATGAGTGGCAATGTGTGGGAGTGGGTGGAAGATTGTTATCACGACGATTATATTGGCGCACCTGACAATGGCGGTTCCTGGACAGAAGCGTGCTCCAATGCCGGTCGTGTATTACGTGGTGGATCCTGGAAAGGTGATGCCAAAAACGTGCGTGTTGCCAATCGCATTGGTTCTACGGCAGTGAGTCGAAGTAATTTCATTGGCTTTCGGGTTGTCAGGGCGCTGCCGTAACGCAGTATTGGTATAGTCAGGAATTATTCCATGCCAGTCGCAGCTAAGGTAAAGCATGATATTAATGTGTATATTAATGATATCTTAGAGAGGTAAAATATCTGGGTTGTTGCAGACTGAAAAAGATTTTTCAGTGTGATTTCTATAGATAGAATAAGTCGATTTTTCGGGGTATTTATTTTGGGCAAAGGGGTGCATTATGAGAGATAAATTTTTTGCTTTGGTTTATGCCAGCATACTATGTTTTTTTACCGTGCCAGCGCATGCAACAATTATTACATTGACGGCGAATCTTGACGGTATGCAGGAGGTTCCATCTAATGGAGGCGTGGGGTTTGGTACGGCAACCATGTTTTTTGATACGGATACCAATCTTTTCGATATGAACCTGACAGTCACTGATCTGACAGCAGCGCCACTCGCAGCGCACATTCATAGGGCAGGATTTGGTGTTAATGGTCCGGTGATTGTCAACCTTAATGCCAGTCAATTTGTATCCGTAGGCAGCGCTACATTCATGCGCACGATTAATGCCATGAGTTTTCCTGTGATCGATATTGGAAGTTTATTGGCGGGAAATACCTATATTAATGTGCATACAGCGGCATTCCCGGGTGGAGAAATTCGCGGACAATTATCGGTGCCAGAGCCGGCAAGTCTTGCATTGCTGGGCCTGGGTTTGGCAGGATTATATATGTCGAGACGACGCGTCTTATAAAGCCGGATATTTGCCCACGTTGCAGGCTGTATACGCCATATATCTGACCTGCAATTTTATCTATACATATTTTTCGGTTAATGTATCCAGTATGTTTGATACCGCCTGAATGCGTGTCGTGTGATCTGGCATGGCCATCATGAAGCGTAATTTATCCTGACCATCCAATTTATAGGATCGTGCCTGCGTCTGAATAAGTCGAATGATGGTGCGTGAATCCACGTTGGGTTCCTTGCCAAATATGATACGCCCACTGGCAGGGCCGGCTTCGATTTTTCGTATTCCCAACGGGCGCGCCTTGAGTTTTAGTGACGTGATCTGGAATAAATTTCTGATGGGATCGGATAACAGGCCGAAGCGATCAATCATTTCCACCTGCAGTTCACGCAATTCTTCTTCATTGGTGGCATTGGAAATTCGTTTATACATTGCCAGCCGGGTTTGTACGTCTGGCAAGTAGTCTGCCGGTATTAATGCCTGTATGTGCAAATCAATCTCTGCATTGTTATCCAGAGGTTGCTCGAGATTCGGTTGCTTGCCGGACTTTAGTGCCTTGACAGCGCGTTCAAGCAATTCGGTATACAGCGTAAAGCCGATTTCATGCATCTGGCCACTTTGCTCATCACCCAGTAATTCACCCGCGCCCCGAATTTCCAGATCATGGGTGGCAAGTGTAAAGCCTGCCCCCAGTTCTTCCAGTGATTCAATGGCGTCAAGACGTTTCGCCGCATCGGCGGTGATGAGGCTGCGTTGAGGAATAATAAGATAGGCATAAGCGCGGTGATGTGAGCGTCCTACACGGCCCCGTAGCTGATGCAATTGTGCCAGACCAAATTTATCGGCACGGTTCATGATAATAGTGTTTGCGCTGGGCACGTCAATGCCGGTTTCAATGATGGTGGTGCATACCAGTATGTTGAAGCGCTGATGATAGAAGTCAAACATGACGTGTTCGAGATCACGCTCGCGCATCTGGCCGTGGGCAATGCGTACCCGTGCTTCGGGTACCAGCTCTTCGATTTGCCGGGCCATTTTTTCTATGGTATCAACATCGTTGTGAAGGAAATATACCTGGCCACCACGTTTTATTTCACGTAAACACGCTTCCTGAACAAGTCCCTTGTTCCATTCCCGAACAAAGGTTTTTACGGCAAGGCGACGTGAGGGTGGCGTGGCAATAATAGACAGGTCACGTAATCCTGCGACGGCCATGTTGAGAGTGCGTGGAATCGGGGTTGCTGTGAGTGTCAGCACATCTACCTCTGCTCGTAATGCCTTGAATCGTTCCTTTTGACGTACACCGAAGCGATGCTCCTCATCAATGACCACCAGGCCCAAATTGTGGAATGTGGTATCACCCTGCAAGAGTTTATGGGTGCCAATGACAATGTCCACTGTGCCGTTATTGATGCCCAGCATGGCAATATCCTGTTCTTTCTTGGAGCGGAAACGCGACAGCATTTCAATGCGCACTGGCCAGTCGGCAAAACGATCCTTGAAATTCTGATAATGCTGTTGTGCAAGCAGGGTAGTGGGTACCAGCACGGCCACTTGCTTGCCACCTTGTACGGCCATAAATACGGCGCGCATGGCGACTTCCGTTTTCCCAAAACCGACATCACCACACACCAGGCGATCCATGGGATTACCGGAGACCATATCACTTAATACATTTTGAATGGCGGCGTGTTGGTCTGGTGTTTCTTCAAAGGGAAAACCGGCCGTAAATGCCTGGTATTGTTCATCGGGTGCAGCGAAAGCATGACCTTTGCGTGCGGCACGGCGTGCATAGATGTCCAGTAATTCGACGGCAACATCGTGGACCCGCTCGGCCGCCTTGCGTCGGGCACGTTGCCATTGTTCTCCGCCCAGACGGTGCAGCGGTGCATTTTCCGGCGCGGCACCTGTGTAGCGACTGATTAAATGCAGCGATGAAACGGGCACATACAGTTTATCGCCACCGGCATATTCCAGCGTGAGAAACTCTGTTGCATCATCCTGCCCTCCCAGCTTCAGCGTTTGCAGGCCAAGATAACGACCTACACCATGTTCTTCATGCACTACGGGTGCACCGATGTGCAGTTCGGCAAGATTATGCACCAGTACGTCAGCATCACGGCTACCCCGTGCCTTGCGGCGTCGGCGTTGCATGACTTGTTCGCCGAAAATCTGTGACTCGGCGATGACCGCAACACAGGGGTCATCAATCAGCAGGCCATGTTCCAGTGGAATAACAGTCACTCCCAAACGTGCGCTACTGTTTAGAAATGCCTGCCAGTTGTCAAAAGTGGCAGGGTGAAAATCACACCCTTTCAGAAGGTCAATGATGGTTTCGCGGCGCCCTGCAGTTTCGGCGGCGAACAGGATGCGACCCTGAAACTGGTTAATAAATTCGACTAATGGTGCGGAGGGGTGCGGTGAACGTGCTACCAGCGTCAGTGTGGGGGTCGTGTGTGTACCATAGTTGTAAGTGCCCGCATGTTCATCCCCCACACCACCTCGGGCGCTTCGTTGCAATGCAATTTGCGGAAAATTGCGGTTTGCACCAAAGATTTCATTGGCCTGTAGAAACACCTTGGTAGGTGGCGGCAATGGCCGCTCAAGATCGTGGCGACGTTGTTCATAGCGTTCATTGATTTCATTCCAGAATTCTGTGGCGGCCTGTTCTACGCCTTCTGTGATGACGATCAGGCACGTGGCAGGCAAGTAATCATGCAAGGTTTGAGTGTTATCAAAGAACAAGGGCAGGTAGTATTCAATCCCCGGTGGTGTAATGCCACCGCTGATATCACGGTAGATGATGCTTTTTTGAGGATCACCTTCAAAACAGGTGCGGTAGGCATGGCGGAAACGGGTAATGCCATCCTTGTCGATGGGAAATTCACGCGCAGGCATAAGTCGAATACGTTGGATAGCCTCTACGGAGCGCTGGGTTTCTGGATCAAAAGTACGAATGCTGTCAATTTCATTATCGAGTAGATCAATGCGATAAGGTAAATTGCTGCCCATCGGATACAGGTCCAGCAGGCTCCCACGTACTGTAAATTCACCGTGCTCCATCACTTGTGATGCATATTGATAGCCTGCGGATTCCAGACGTTTGCGTAATTGATCAATATCGAGCTTTTCGCCTACATCCAGCAGCAGGCTGTTGCCTTCCAGATAATTGCGTGGCGGCATGCGGTGCATCAAGGTCGAAATAGGTACGATCACGATGCCGCGTTGTAATGTGGGTATTTGATACAAGGTGGCGAGACGTTGTGAAATGATGTCCTGGTGAGGGGAAAAATTATCGTAAGGCAATGTCTCCCAGTCAGGAAAGGTGAGTACTGGCAGGGCGTTCTGGTCCGTGGTGTCCGTGTTTCCGTGCGCACCGGTATAAAATCGCAGCTCATACTCAAGGCGTTGGGCGCTGGGCACATCGGCAGTGATGATCAGCAGCGGTCCGGCGTGCGCTTGTGCTGCTGCACTTATCACCAAACCCATGCTGCTGCCATGCAGATTCCCCCAGAACACCCGTTCACCCGGATTGAGAGGCAAGGCGGGGTGAAAAGGGCTACGGGTGGGGTATTCTGTCGCTAATGTGTTGAAACGGGTGGTCGATACAGTCATGAGACGTGAGTAGAGTAATGAAATAAAAAGGTATTTTCCCATAGATAGGAAGCAGGTGCACCATTTCTCTCTATCAATATGACATATATGTAGGTTTTTCTATATAAGCCGGTTTACTTGACTGTACAATGAGAGACATGCATACTGGTTGGTATGATTGTTAAGAATCCGGATCAAACCCGTAAAATGTTGCTTCAGGCCGCTTACCTTGAAATTCAGCGCAATGGATTTCAGGCGGCCTGTCTGGCCAGTATTTTGGCCCATACGAACCTGACCAAGGGAGCGTTGTACCACCACTTTCCCAATAAATTGACTCTTGGATACGCCGTAGTGGATGACATCATCAGGGAAGACATTATTGGTTTTTGGGTGACGCCACTGGAAGATTGTGAGAATCCGATAGATTGTTTGTTGAATATTATTTATCGGGCAGGGGAAGAATACCGGCAGGAATACGAACGGTGTGGATGTCCTCTTAATAATCTGGCACAGGAAATGTCCCCGGTGGATGAAATATTCCGACAAAAAATAAATCACATTTACGTTTTGTGGCGTCAGGGTATCAGCCAGGCGCTCACCAAGGGCCAGACTGATGGTAGCGTGCGACCGGATATCCAGCCGGAGGCAGCGGCTACCTTTATTATTGCCGCTATCGAAGGGTGTGTCGGAATGGCGAAAAATGCGCAGGACATCAATGTGCTCTACAAGTGTGGGGTGGGTTTGGTGCACTACCTTGAATCACTACGCCTGGTTTTAGTTAAGGAGAATTAGCAGTTATGGCACTGGCCTTTTCCCATTGGGTGATTCGTTGGCGTTGGTGGATCGTAGTTGCAGCCGTGTTGATGGCAGTGATAGCAGCGAGTGGCGCACGGTTTATCGAATTCTCTGGCAGTTATCGGGTTTTCTTCAGTAATGAAAATCCTCAACTCCAGGCATTTGATGAGCTGCAAAACACCTACAGTAAAAACGATACTGTGATGTTTGTGCTGGCACCCAAAGATGGAAAAGTATTCACGCGTGAAACACTGGCCAGCGTTGAATGGCTTACCACACAAGGTTGGCAGATGCCTTATTCAAGGCGGGTTGATTCAGTGACCAATTTTCAGCACACTCGCGCTGAAGATGATGATCTGATAGTAAAAAGTCTGGCGGAAAATGCGACATCACTTACAGATGCTGATCTGGAACGAATTAAACACATTGCGCTTGCGGAGCCCTTATTGCTCAATCGCCTCATTTCGCCGCGCGCTCATGTAACGGGTGTGAATGTGACGTTTGTGCTGCCTGAAAAAAGCCTTGATGAAATACCTGAGGTAATGAAGTTTGCGCGCCAGCTTGTGGTACAGGTCAAGGAAAAAAATCCGAACCTTGACGTTTATCTAACGGGCGTCGCGCCATTTAATAGTGCCTTTCAGGAATCCTCCGAAAAAGACCTTAAAACACTTGTGCCACTCATGTATGTGGTCATTACGTTGATTACTTTTTTTTCGTTACGTTCGGTCACGGGCACGGTGGCAACGTTGCTCGTGATTGTTTTTTCGGTCATCACGGCAATGGGCATGATGGGTTGGCTGGGCATCAAGCTTACGGCGCCGTCAGCATCGGCCCCAACCGTAATATTGACACTGGCGATAGCGGATAGCATCCACTTTTTATCGACGATGTTTTTTAGCATGCGTCAGGGCATGGACAAACACGCAGCGATCGTGGAAAGTCTGCGCATTAATATGGTAGCCATATTTCTTACCAGCCTGACCACCGTCATTGGCTTCTTGAGCATGAATTTCAGTGAGGTACCCCCCTTTAGAGATCTGGGGAATGTGGTGGCCATAGGAGTCATTGCGGCCTGGTTATTCTCCATCTTATTCCTGCCCGCGTTTATGGCAATTCTGCCGGTTAAGTTAAAGCCGGCAAGAAAACAATCCAATGTGGCAGTAGAACGTCTTGCCAATTTTGTAGTGAAATGGCGTACGGTACTGCTATGGGGAATGACGGCATTAACAATAGGTCTGCTTGCCTTTATCCCGCGCAATGAGCTGAATGATAATTTTGTTAAATACTTTGACGAAACCGTGGATTTCCGCCAGGCTACGGATTTCATGATTAATAACCTGACAGGCGTCGATAATATACAATATTCCCTGGGAGCGGGAGAAAGTGGCGGTATCAGCAACCCTGAGTATCTGAAAAAACTGGATGAATTCGCCCAGTGGTACCGCCAGCAGCCAGGTGTGGTGCATGTCAACACGTTTTCCGACGTCATGCGGCGGTTGAATAAAAACATGCATGGTGATGATCCGGCATGGTATCGCATCCCTGAGTCACGTGAGTTAAGTGCACAGTATTTATTACTTTATGAAATGTCGTTGCCATTTGGTCTGGATCTTAATGATCAGATTAATGTGGATAAATCAGCGACGCGTATGGATATTACCCTGGGGGAATCGACTACCAAGGAGATTCTGGCATTGGAGGATCGTGCGCAGCAGTGGTTAAAGGCCAATGCGCCAGCTTCCATGATCAACCATGGTACGGGTCAAACCGTCATGTTTGCCTATATAGGTGATCGTAATATTCGTAGTATGATTGGAGGTAATTTGCTGGCATTGGTGCTGGTATCCATCATTATTATGTTTGCGATTCGTAGCATCAAGGTTGGCTTGATCAGCCTGATCCCCAATTTGATCCCCATAGGCATGGCCTTTGGTTTATGGGGGTTGATGGTAGGTCAGGTAGGCTTGTCATTATCGGTGGTTACGGCGCTGACGTTTGGTATTGTAGTCGACGACACCATCCATTTTCTGACAAAATACCTGCATGCCCGGCGTGAAAAGGGGCTGGGATCGGAAGATGCCGTACGTTATGCTTTTGCGACGGTGGGTACGGCCATGTGGGTAACATCGTTGATTCTGGTGGCAGGTTTTGGCGTGCTGACATTTTCGTCATTTGAGTTAAATGCAGGCATGGGCCAACTTGCGGCCATAACCATTGCCTTTGCGTTGTTGGCGGATTACCTGCTGCTACCACCTTTGTTGATGAAGCTGAAAGGGATAAAGATATGAAGAAATGGTTTTCTTTGCTAATGGTATTTATTCTGTTTTCAGGCGGAGTATACGCTGAATCTCCTGAAGACAAGGGTCTTGCTATCGCCGTTGAGGCAGATCGTCGCGATCTGGGATATGGTGATTTTACGGCAGATACCCTCATGATCCTCAAAAACAAGCAAGGTGATGAAAGCACGCGAGTAGTGCGTATTCGTAATCTTGAAGTCAAGGCAGATGGCGACAAGAGCCTGTCAATCTTTGATGAGCCGGCGGATGTACAGGGCACTACTATGCTGACTATTTCACATAAACAGGATGACGATGATCAATGGCTGTATTTGCCGGCGCTCAAGCGTGTGAAGCGTATTGCATCGGATAATAAATCCGGCTCCTATATGGGCAGTGAATTTGCATACGAAGATATTGGTTCACAGGAGGTTGAAAAATATACGTACAAATATTTGCATGACGAAGTATATGAAGGGCAGCCTTGTTTTGTGATGGAGCGCTATCCGGTCAATAAATATTCCGGGTACAAGCGCCAGGTTGTCTGGATGGATAAGGCGGAATACCGCCCATTAAAAATAGACTTCTATGATCGAAAGGATAGCCTGTTAAAAACACTCACGTTCAAGAGCTATAAACAATATCTGAAGAAACATTGGCGCCCGGATGAGATGTTCATGATTAATCACCAGACGGGTAAAAGTACGCTGTTAAAATGGAATAATTATAAATTCCGTACCGGTTTGACCGAGGCCGATTTTACACAGGACAGTCTTAAGCGCTCACGATGACAAGAACCTCTGAGAAATTTCTGTTTGCTACAGTATTGGTGATAGTGACATTGCCGTCAGCCTATGCTGCATTTGAATCAGAGGAGCGTCGGCCTCTCACCTTGCCCAGCGCATTGGAACGCGCGCCTATACCTTTGCCTGATCTGCGTGGTCGAGAGCGTTTTTTGCCATCGGATACCCGGGCAAGAGAGCGAACACGAGCGATAGTCCAGCAGGGAAAATGGTCTGGGTATATCGCGACAGAAGGCCGATTTTTTTTAAATGATGCCTTATTCCCTGAACAGAAAAGCACGCAACTTTCCTTAAGCATACAGCCGGAGTATTACCAGAAATGGGATAATGGCAAACAGAGTTTTACTTTTGTGCCATTCTATCGGTATGACGCTACTGACAGTGATCGAACACACTTTGATATACGTGAACTTACCTGGTTGAAGGTGGGTAAAGGGTACGAGTGGCGCATGGGTATTCGCAAGGTATTCTGGGGGGTAGCTGAATCTCAGCATCTGGTTGATATCATCAATCAAACTGATGCTGTCGAAAATCCCGATGGTGAAGAAAAACTGGGTCAGCCAATGTTTAATCTGGCCTTGATGAGTGATTGGGGTACTGTCGATCTTTTTGTATTACCCGGTTTTCGTGAGCGTACATTTCCAGGACCGCAAGGTCGATTGCGTTTGCCGGTGCGCGTAGATTCGGGGAACGCGTTATACGAGTCTGATAGCAAGTGGCGGCATGTTGATTTTGCAGCACGTTGGTCCCGTACCTCGGGTGACTGGGACGTTGGGCTATCACATTTTTCGGGCACGAATCGTGAGCCATCGTATCAATTGGGTATCGACAGTGCAGGACAACTTGTATTAACGCCTAATTATGGCTTGATTAATCAAACCGGTCTGGATGTATTGGTTGCCAAGGGAAACTGGTTGTGGAAACTTGAAGCAATTTATCGCTCAGGACGCCAGATTGATAAAACATCTGATGACTACTTCGCCTCAACCGCCGGTTTTGAATATACCTTTCCCAGTGTATTTGGTTCGGGAATGGATTTCAGCGTGTTATCCGAATATCTTTATGATGACCGTGGCACGCAAGCGACTACGCCTTTCCAGAATGACATTATGTTTGGTATGCGCCTGGCTGCAAATGATGTTCAAAGCACCGAATTATTAGTGGGTGTTATCTTTGACCCTGAAAAGAACACGCACTTTATCAGCGTAGAGGGCAGTCGTCGTATTGGTGATAACTGGAAGTTAAATATGGAAGGAAGGGCATATAACGGCCTGAAGCCAGCTGATTTGTTATATGGCATACGTAATGATAATTATCTGCAGCTTGAGGTGGCAAGGTATTTTTAAAGGTATGTAATGCATCAGCCCTGCCGTTTCAGCAGTACATAGACGGCCCCGGTGCCGCCGTCTGCCAGTTGCGCCGAGCAGAATGCCAATACGCCATCATGCTGTTGCAGCCAACTATTGACCTTGTTTTTCAGGATCGGTTGCTTATGCTGAGAGCCGTAACCCTTGCCGTGAATAACGCTGACGCACTGTGCTCCTCGTGATTGGCTAACCTGTAGGAAATACGACAAGGCCTGGCGGGCTTCGGGCACGGTTAGACCGTGCAGGTCGAGCTGGCCGTTCATGCTGAATTGACCGCGACGCAGTTTTCGCAATACGCCATGTTGCATGCCAGGGCGTACAAATAGCATTTCATCACTGGTTTCAAGTGTGTCTACGTCGATCTTGTCAGAAAATTCATTATGCAGGGAATATGGTTGTTCAGGTCGGTGATGATGGGTCATGGGTCTCGCTGGTTTAACAGGTGCGCGACGTAATATGATTTTGTCGTGACGCAGCGGACGTACGTTACCCATTTCTTGGCGAAATAACTCGCTGTCTTCCTTGCTGAGCTTGAACTTCAATTTTTTGGCCATGTATGTTATCAAGCACAGTGAGGTTATTTATCATGATGCTGGAGCCATTGCTCCAGCATCATGATAACCCATATCATTACGCCATAATACGAAGCGTGTCCGGCACGATGTTGTTCAATCAACTGATCAAGATAAGTGCGCTTGAGGTAGCCGCGCTGTGCGAATGATTGCAGGCTGTCATAGGCCAGTTCACGCAGAGGCGCATGAGTATTCATCCATATCCCAAATGGCAGGCCGAACCCATGTTTTGCCTTGGTGAGGGTTTGTGGTGGCAGGAAGTCACGTAAGGCTTCCTTGAAAAAATAGCGCAACCTGACACCTTTAACGTGCATATCCGGCGGAATCCGGGCGGCGAATTTGACGATATCCTCATCCAGCAATGGATAGCGTACATCTACTCCAGCGAGCATACACATGCGATTGACTTTGCGCAGATCGTTATCTGCAAGAGTTTGTTTCAAGTCAAGATACATCATGCGATTAATATGTGAATGGGCATGTGTACGCTGATACACTTCGCGCATCTGTTCAATGGGATCTTCAGTGTTGAGATGTTTGATAAATTCCGTGTCGAATACGTCAGTGAGTGGACTACGATGCAGAAAATTATAAGATTCCAGTCGATCAGGCAGTGGTACCTGCGCTTGGCGAATATAGCTTTGAATTTTCTGGAAAGGCCCTATTTCCGGAAAAACAGATGCCAGGGGTTCAATGATTGATTGGCGCAAGGTGCCGGGGATGCGTGAGTAAAGTTCAAATACTTTTTGTTTTGAATAGCGTGCATTGCCCCCAAAAATCTCATCGCCACCATCACCCGCCAGCATTACGCGTACACCATCCTGATGAGCCAGCTTGGCGCAGTAATAAGTCGGTACGGCTGATGCATTGCCAAAGGGTTCATCATAGGTCTGTGCGATCAGGGGAATGGCGTTCACGACATCCTGGGGAGTGACATAATATTCATGGGCGTGACTGCCGAAATGTTTGGCGGTAATGCGGGCGTATTCAATTTCATCAAAGCCATCAGCCTGAAAGCCCATGGAATAGGTTTGTGCGGGTTCACCACGCACTTCTGTAAGCATGCCGGTGACTGTCGAGCTATCGGTGCCACCACTTAGAAACGCGCCGGTTTTTTGGGCGCTGAGAGTGCGCTGTATGGCGTTGCTTAATAATTCCTTGAAATGTGATGATAGCCCATCCATGGACTCCTGCTGGTCTTCGCTGTATTCAAGCGTCCAGTAAAAGGCTTCCGTGATGCGGTTTTCACGAAATAAGATATATTGGCCGGGGAGGAGTTTGCGCACGCCACTATAAATACTGCCCGGGCTGGGCACCATATGACAAAACAGGTAATTGAAAATGGCCTGTGGATCAATCGCGGATGTTACCGCAGGATGGGCGATGACGCTATCGGTTGTGGAGCCGAACACCAGGTGATCGGCAAGGTGACTGTTTGTGTGTGCATAACAAAGTGGACGAATTCCCAAGCGATCTATGGCTAATAGTGTCTGGTGCTTTTCCAGATCTATGATCGCCAGGGCAAAGGGGCCGTGTATTTCTTCCAGTGCTTTTATGCCATGGCGTTGATACGCAGTTGCCAGAGCGCTGGCCGGGCTTTGTGTATTGGCAAGTCTGGATAAGGTGTCAGAATGCCAGTAGGGATGCCCTTCAATTGCCACGAGCAACCCATTGGTCTCGAATGCGCTGGCATTGCCATGGGGTGAGCAGGCGCCGACTCCTGCGCCACCGTTGATGAAGGCTGTGCCCTGATGGGTGAAGGTATTGCTGCATAACCCCTGTTGCATGACGCGTAAAAGAGCGTGTGCTTCAAGGGGATCGGCGTTGTTTGTCCAACCACAGATTCCGCTCATCGTATACCACTATTGTGAAACATCGGGATTAAAGGCCATTAGGTGAAAATGGGCTAAATTTTAGCGTAGAATGAATATTTTAGCGACACAAGATGCCGGAATCTGAATGTGTTTTTGCTATATATGAGTATTGGAGGCTCCAAAATCGACCTGTAAAAACCGGAAAGGTATTGGCGTATATGTGCGGAAACCGGGCGATGGCTGGCGTGTTTTTCTATAATGAGTACAAGCGTTTATATGCTATATACGGCGTAATCCACGGCAGATATTGCCGGGCGTGTTGGTATGGCTATTTTGTGCCTTCGGCAAGTAAAAATTCGTGCGGGATAATCAACCCGTTTTTTCCAGTGAAGGCATGGGCCAGAGAGGCGATTTCAGAGCGAATAATGTTACGTTGATGTTCAGGCAGCACATCATACTGCATTTTCAAAATGTCAGACTGTTCTACCACATTCCAGTAATCATCAAAGGATGGAAAGTGGTAGTTGAATGTAATGGGACGAAGCGTGTAGCGACTAAAACCTGCTTGCTGAAGCATGTTGTCAAGTATGCCAGGCGACCCCAGTGAGGTCACTTTATGCAAGGGTGGATATTTATCGGTGGGGATACGGTTTTGAAACACCTGATAGGCCCAGCGCAGAGTGGGCATGGTTTCAGGGGTGCTCCACACGGCGATGGCGAAACGTCCACCGGGTTTGAGCACGCGCTGCATTTGTTTCAGACCTTGCAGTGAGTCTTCGAACAGCATGACACCGAAACGGCACATGATTTTATCAAAGGCAGCATCCGGAAAATTCAGTGCTTCTGCCGCCATGTGCTGAAACTGGATATGTGATAATTTTTCGTTAAGTACCTTTTTTTGTGCGACATTAACCATGCCTTCGGCGGCATCCGTGCCGATAATTCTTATCGTGTTACCCATGCGCCGTGCCAGCGATAATGCAGGTTCGCCGGTGCCGGAGGCAACGTCCAGAATGGTGTCTCCGCTCTGTGCGTTCAGGGCGTTCAGCAAGGCTTCGCCGACCGGGGCAATGTGTGGTAACCACAGATCAAATTTTTCGGCGATATGTCCCCAGTCGGGTTGGTTATTGTTCATTTTTATGGGTCAGGGTTTTGTACCCAGGGCGCCAAATTCCCGGTTAAGCAGCTCCGGGTCGCCCAGATTTAGTTCAACAAAGCGGCGCAGGTGTGTAATGCTGTCGATGTCGATATCGAGACAGTTTAATCCAATGTGATGTGTTGCTATACGTACAACGGATGTTTTCATGTGAATTTGAGTCGCATTATCAGCCAGAGATATGGTTAACAGGCAGTGATCACCGATTTTTCCTGCCCACGCTTCAGGGTGTTCGATCAATGCGCCATGCAGTGACAAGTCAACGAGAGTGCTGCTCCAGTGACAATCTGCACATGACAGATTAACCTTGGCATCGAAAGGAATACGTTGAAAGCGTCGTTTTGCTGTCTCAGGTTTGGTTGTCTTCATGCGCGCCCCATTATGAAAGTAATTTTTCCAGAATACGTTGATAATAATACGACAAGGTATCCAGATCCGCTACTTTGACACATTCGTTAAGTTTGTGAATAGTAGCATTTACCGGGCCGAGTTCCAGCACTTGTGCGCCAGTGGGGGCAATAAAGCGCCCATCCGAGGTGCCGCCAGAGGTGGAAAGTTCGGTTTCGATGCCGGAGATTTCACGAATGGCGGCGCGGGCGGCGTCAATGAGTTCGCCTTCGCGTGTCAAAAACGGGTGGCCAGAAAGATTCCAGTCCAAGGTATATTTTAAGCCGTGTTTGTTGAGTACAGTTTCTACACCTTCACGGAGTTTTTGATAGGTGATGGCGGTGGAAAAACGAAAATTGAACACTACTTCCAACTCACCGGGGATGACATTGTTGGCGCCAGTGCCGGCATGGATGTTGGAAATCTGGAACGTGGTCGCGGGGAAAAACGCGTTACCGGTATCCCAGGTAATGGCGCACAGTTCCGCCAGTGCCGGGGCGGCACGGTGTATCGGGTTGTCTGCAAGTTGCGGGTAAGCAACATGGCCCTGTACGCCGTGCACCGTTAATGTACCCCCCAGTGATCCACGCCGCCCGTTTTTAACCACATCGCCGATGCGTTGCGTGCTGGTGGGTTCGCCCACCAGGCACCAGTCAATTTTTTCGCCGCGTGCACTGAGGTGTTCGATGACTTTTACCGTGCCGTTTACGCTGGGGCCTTCTTCGTCGCTGGTGATGAGAAACGCGATGGAGCCAGTGTGGTCAGGATAGAGCGTGACAAAACGCTCGCAGGCGGTGACCATGGCGGCGAGGCTGCCTTTCATGTCTGCCGCGCCACGGCCATACAAATGACCATCACGTATTTCCGGTGCGAAGGGCGGGCTGTGCCATTGCGTGAGTGGACCGGTAGGAACTACATCGCTGTGGCCAGCAAAGGCGAACAGCGGGCCAGTGGTGCCGCGCCGCGCCCAGAAATTTTGCACGTCACCAAAGGGTAAACGCTCAACTTTAAAACCGATAGCTTCGAGGTGCGCGATCATGGTGTCCTGACAGCCCGCGTCATCGGGGGTGACGGATGGGCGGGAAATCAGGTCAATGGCAAGTTGCAGGGTGGCAGACATCAGATCAGTTAACCTCGGGATTGTTTTGAAAATAATACGTTATATTCTTCTGCGCTGAAACCCACATGGCGCGATGTACCCAGATCGAGCACCGGGCGCTTGATGATGGCCGGGTGCGCCATCATCAATGCGATGGCGCGGGTTTCGTTTAGAGGATCTTTTGCGGTTTCGGGCAGGCCGCGCCAGGTGGTGCCACGCCGGTTAAGCAGCGCCTCCCAGCCCAACTCTTTTACCCAGGCACGCAGCATTTTTTCGTCGAGACCGTCTTTGCGAAAGTCGTGAAAACGGTGGTCTATACCGTGCTGGTTTAACCACGCCAAGGCTTTTTTGACAGTATCGCAGTTTTTAATGCCGTAAATGATCATCATTGCCCAATCTTCCTTTTTCAAGCAGGACTAATTGTATAATAAAAACTGCTGCAAATTCATGGTAAGTAACGGTTAGGTTGTACGAGAAGTATTACGTATGAGTAACCCGCTGTTGTGACAGATGACTAAACCCATGAGGGAGTGTTAGGCACTGTTATCAAAGGTATGGTTTGATAAGTGCGATGGCGACGAAGGCAAGGAACGCGATGTCGCTTTTTTCGTATCTGACCGTGAGTCGCCGGTTTTCTTTGATAACCCCGAAGATCTGCTCAATGCGCCTGCGCAGCGCGTAGATTTTCT
>JAHFRW010000005.1 GCA_023266055.1 Gammaproteobacteria bacterium
GCCCGACGGGTAGCGCTGCTACCCTGTCATCCGTCACCGCCGTCAACCCCACCTTTACGGCTGATATCACCGGCACCTACGTTGCCCAACTCATCGTCAACGATGGCTTTGTGAATAGCCCCGCCGATACGGTGATGATCACGGTAACACCTGTTAACGTGGCGCCCACCGCCCGGGCCGGAGCCGATCAAAGCGCGGCGTTGGGGGGCAGCGTGCAACTGAATGGCGCAGCTTCCAGCGACCCGGAAGGCGCGCCACTGAACTATCATTGGTCATTGACATCGCGTCCGACGGGCAGCACCGCCATCTTGTCGGCCATCAACATCGTCAACCCGCTTTTTATCGTGGATCGTGTTGGCACCTATATCGCGCAACTCATCGTCAACGATGGCGTGCTGAACAGCCTGCCTGACACCCTGATCGTTACCACTTTTAATCCTACCCCTGTCGCGAACGCCGGGCCGGATCAGACGGTCGCCTTGGGCACACCCGCCGCCACCGTTACCCTTGATGGCCGCGCTTCCAGTGACGCGAACGGGGATTCCCTTGTGTATAGCTGGTCGTTTACCAGCGTACCGCCGGGTAATACCGCCATCCTCAGCAATTCAGGCACCCCTCGCCCCACCTTCACCGCGACCCATGCCGGTACCTACGTCGTTCAGCTTATCGTCAGCGATGGCAATGCCAACAGTTCACCGGATACAGTCATGATCACCGTGACTCCCCCGCTCAACCGTGCACCCACTGCCCATGCCGGTGCCGACCGTACCGGCAATGTTGGTACGGCGACCACCCTCAATGGTGCGTCCTCCAGTGACCCGGACAGCGACCCGCTGACGTACCAGTGGAGCTTCACTTCACGGCCTGCAGGTAGCACGACTGTTGTATTACTCAATCCGACGGCGGTCAATCCTGTTTTCACGCCGGACGTGGTGGGCACCTATACCGTGCAACTGATGGTTAATGACGGCACCGTCAACAGCGTGCCGGATACGGTAGTGATAACGGTTGTTGCTGCACTACTGCCGGTTATGAGTGTCACCGCCTCGGATGCAGCGGCCTCGGAAGTGGGGCTGGATCCCGGCACATTCACCATCACCCGCAATGGTGGCGCGACAAACTTGCCGTTGACGGTGATCTACACTCTCGGTGGCACGGCCACCAACGGCCTTGACTATACGAGCCTCACGGGCAACCAGACCAGCAGTGGCTCCGTCATCATTCCGGCCAACGAAACCCGTATCATCATCACCATCACGCCGTTATCCGACAACGCAGTGGAAGGTAATGAGACGGTCATACTGACCCTCGCCACCCAACCCGGTTACACCCTTGGCACATCCACCAGTGCCACAATAACAATTGCCGACAATGCCCCACCCAGTCTGGCCCCGGTGGCAGATCGCACGGTACGCGTAGGCGCCACACTCGCACTGGCGCTGGTGGCTACGGACCCGGATGGCGACGCGTTGAGCTATGCCGTGACGCCCTTACCCGCCAACGCCAGCCTGAATACCGCCACGGGCATGTTCAGCTTCACGCCCGTAGCCGCGCAGGCGGGAGTCCTCACCCTCAATTTTTCCGTCAGCGATGGCTTCTCGACCCGCACCCAGAGCACCACCATTACTGTCAAGACCGACACCGCGCCCGTGCTCGCGCCCATTCCTGATATGACGGTCAGAACCGGCGCGACCCTGAGCTTTAATCTTTCCGCTATTGATCGTGACGGAGACCCTGTCATCTACTCAGCCACCTCTCTGCCTGACAATGCCAGCCTCGATGCCACAACCGGGGCCTTTACGTTCAGTCCGAATCCCGCACAAGCTGGGCGGATACCTGTAACTTTCACCGCCAGCGACGGACGCTGGAGCGATTCCCAGGCTGTCAACATTACTGTTGAGGCACCCTCGACGGTCAGCCTTGACATCCTCAGCCCCACCGAGGGCGCCACGATCAATGGCGATACTGTGCAAGTCAGCGGTATCGTGTATGGATCGCCTAACTCCGGGGTCACCGTGAACGGTATCGCCGCCGCCGTCGATGGATCGAATCATTTCCATGCCACTGTGCCGTTACAGCCTGGAGCCAATACTCTGGTCGTCACAGCGGCAACGTCAGGCGGACAAACCAGCACCAAAACCCTGAACATCACTCGTTTTGGGCAGTCACAATTTCAAATCAGCGCCAGCCCCTCCCAAGGCACTGCGCCATTGACGGTGGCGATTTCTGCTAACAGTCGCACAGGCTACGCCATCACCCAGCATCAATACACCTTGGATGGTGGCACGGTCGATGCCGCCAATACTGATCCCGACGTGTTGTTCAAGATCAATTACACGCTACCCGGCACTTACCGGCCCACCGTGACAGTGACCGATAGCGTCGGCAACACCACCACGCAAACGTTAGTGATCGTGATGCAAGACCCGGTGTTGATGGACCAAATGCTCAAATCCATCTGGGACGGGATGAACAATGCGCTTGTTGCGGGGGACAAAACCAGCGCACTTCAGCATATGAATGCTTCGGCAAAAACGAAATACGATCCTGTATTTACGGCGCTGCTGCCTGCCATGCCCCAGATCGTGGGGTCGTACTCGCCGCTGCAACGCGTGAGCATTTCAGGGGGCATCGCAGAATACGCCGTGAATCGCACCATTGATGGCGTCAATCGCATTTTCTTTATCTATTTCATTCAGGACGCTGATGGTGTATGGCGCATTGACGAGATGTGATTATGCAAGGGTTGAAATTAATGATCGGATGGCTGTTGTTGCTGGTTCTATTGCCACTGCAGGGCTGTGCGAATTTACAGCACTCGGCCGAACGCTCGACATTGGTAAAGAATACGGGTGTCATGAAAGATAAGGTGGTGGTGGTCGGTCATAGCTGTTGTAGCGGCATGATAGGTTGGCGCGCCTTTCGCTGGACAGAGGCCGATGGCATGGTCTCTCTCGGTGCTCTACACGGCCATTCCTACAGCAAAGCTTATGGCGTCTCGGCTGACGGGAAGGTAGTCGTCGGTGTAAGCTACACTAATCCCCCCACTTCCCCTCCCGGTGAAGGCGGCTGGCGCGCCTTTCGCTGGACGGAGGCCGAGGGCATGGTTTCTCTCGGCACCCTGCCCGACAACCTTGAAAGCACCGCTACGAACGTCTCGGCCAACGGTAAGGTGATCATCGGCAGCAGCGGCGGGCGTGCGTTTCGCTGGACAGAGGCTGAAGGCATGGTCTCCCTCGACACCCTACCCGACCACCGTAAAAGCGTTGCTTGGGACATTTCAGGTGACGGCAACGTGATTGTCGGTTTCATCTATATCTCCACTGGTTACGATGCCGGCAACGCGCACGCGTTCCGCTGGACAAAAGCCGAAGGCATGGTCACCCTCGGAACCCTGTCCGGCGAAACATCGAGTTACGCTTATGGAGTCTCGGCCGACGGCAAGGTGATCATCGGCAAGAGCGGCCAACGTGTGTTTCGCTGGACAGAGACCGGGGGCATGGTTTCCCTCGGCACCCTCCTCCTGCCAGGCCATTCCAACAGCGGAGTCACTGGTGTCTCGGCCAACGGCAAGGCGATTATCGGTGATAGCTACGACGGCGCCAACAACTGGCAAGCATTTCGCTGGACAGAGGCCGAGGGTATGGTTTCCCTCGGTACTCTGCCCGGCCATTCGCGTAGTCAAGCTTCTGGTGTCTCGACTGACGGCAAGGTGATCGTCGGCAAGAGCAACGGCCACACCACCGTTGATGGTGAGCGAGCATTTCTCTGGACAAAGGCCGGGGGTATGGTTTCCCTCGGTGTTCTGCCTGGTGACAGCATGAGTACGGCGTCCGCTGTCGCAGTCATCGCCGAATAACCAGTCTATGCAAGAGGCAATGCCTCGTGAGTATGTAGAGAAGGACAGTAGTGTCCGGTTAAATCGTGATTATTTTCTTGAAAACCATATATTCATGTGGGTTTCAAGGCATTTTAATGTGCTGCCGATTTGAAATCAAGTACGAATTTGGCTCCTATATAAATCAATGCTTTAACGAATGATTTTTACTTTAACCGGACAGTACTGAGAGAAGGATTAGATGAAACAAAAACACACAGTCCTAATTCTTCCCATTAACAGCGTTGCCGGGCAAGGAAAATGTGGTTCCGCACAGGACTTTTTTCGGAATTATTTACCATGAGAAAAATAGCATTTATTGCGGCCCTCTTTAAAGGAGGTTTGGATGAAATGGCCTAACATTGCCCTCATTCCACTGGTCTGTTTGATTGGTGCGATGTCGGCGTGCGCCACGCCCTTGACCTATTCGGCCAAGGATATCCGCAGTCAAATCGTGGATGCCGAGACCAATCAGCCCATCGAAGGGGCCATTATTGTTGCCCAATGGGTGCTCTTTCATATTGGCATCGGACACGGCGGGCACAAGAGCCGCATTCACATCCATGAAACGGTGACCGACAAAAACGGCAATTACACCATCCCGGCCTGGGGACCCAAGGTGCGGCTGCCGATGACCGAACTACATGACCGCGACCCCGAGATTCTGATCTTCAAGAGCGGTTATGAACCCAGAGGGGTTTCCAACTCCATCGACCGATCAGATTCTCTACGGATATCGGAGTGGGATGGGAGGGTGATTGAGCTGAAAAAGCCCAACGCAAATATCGAGAAGCAAGCAATTCACTTGAGCTCACTATATGGTGGCCTGAAATACGGAGATGTGCGAACAGATTGGCGGAACTATCCGAGAATGTTGCTTGCCATTTATGCCGAGAAACGCCGATTGCAATCACTAGGATTACCGCCTGGGCATGCTGGTGGCATTCCTAATGTCGATAATTTTGAAAAATCAGATCTCGACTACTTGAGAAGGTTGGAAAAATGACAAAGAAATTTTCTTTGAAGCGCTTTTTATTATGGATAGCCGCTTCTATATTTATCACGCAGTCAGTGGCGGCTTATGAGGTTGGTACGCATGAAGAAATGTCTGGGCAGGCTGCGCGGAGTTCTAGCTTGAATAAATATCTTTCTTTGATCGGACTCAAGTCGCTTGAAGATGAATTGACTGACACTGACACGAAATTGAGCATTGTGGATTGGATTCGCCAAGGCGCTAACTCCGAAGACGACACCCTCTCCCTGAATTTCGCCCGCTACCGCAATCATTTCTACAATCCCCTGTCCGGTCTTGGACTAAACGCGCTGGGCAGTGGCGAACCCTCGCCCGACTGGGGCCTGGAAAATACTCGCGATTTCGCCACGCAGCGTTACTCGTTCAAGGACGCACGTCAATATTTCTACGATGCCCTTACGCTCACCGACAAAGATAATCGTGAGATGTTTATGGCACGCACCTTCTACACTTTGGGTCATGTCATTCATCTGATTCAAGACATGGCTCAGCCACAACACACACGTAATGATTCGCATGGCGGCGGGATATTCGGTCCTTCCAGTCGGTATGAGAAATATACCGACTGGAAGGACATACGCCCCCATCTGCCCTTTACCGGCTACGCCCCGGTCTACTCCGAAACCGACACCACCACCTTCACCACGCCCCGTCAATTCTGGAGCACGACCCCAGGGAACGGCAACGGCGGCAAGGGCATTGCCGAATATAGCAATCGCGGCTTTTTTTCTGCTGGAACCCTTCCTGGAAAGGGATCCTTTACTTCACCGTCAATAGACATTTCAACGAGAGTGGATGCCGACATTGCAACACTGTGCGCCACGGTTACTGGCGGCAAACCCGCGTGTCCACCCAGGCTTTCTGGCACGATGACGTTTTTTAGCAATACCGTAACGGACACTTTGCGCTCTGGCATGACGACCGTGAATGCACGGGTGGCGACATACTCACTGTTTGACCAGGACTTGAAGGATGCAGGCACTGACCCTGTCTTTTCGTTGAACCGCTTCAACTTCGACGCCGCCCACGCCTTCCTGATCCCGCGCGCCGTGGCTTACAGCGCGGGACTCATCAACTACTTCTTCCGTGGCAAGATCGACTTCGTGCCCGATCCAGACAAAACCGGATTTTATCGAATCAAAAACCTCGGCAATGAGGACATGAGTGGAGTATTCGCCCTTTACTACGATGCGGTGGATGGCAAGCGCCATAAAGTGCCGGGCGCATCATGGAATGTGTGGGTAGTCAAAAATGGGCAGAGCGATCCGCGCCTCATGAAAATGTGAAGAAGGATGACATGAAACGAAAACACACCACCCTAATTCTGCTGTGGATCGTATTTTGCCTGCCGCTGACAGCGTGCGCGATCGGGTCGCTGAAGTACTCTGCCGAACCGATTGAAGCGTGGGTGGTGGATGCGGAGACGAAGCAGCCGGTTGAGGGGGCGATTGTTGTGGCGCAGTGGGTGTTGGAGGGAGGCATGCACTGGGACAGAGTGGGCACGTTGCAGATTATGGAAACGATGACCGACCAGAAGGGCCGATTCCTTTTCCCCGCCTGGGGGCCACTCAAGACACGCAAGGGGAGATTAGGCTCTTATGATCCTAAAATACTCATCTTCAAGAGCGGTTACGAGTATCAGGGGCTGAGTAATTATCAAGACAATACGCCAGAGCGGAATTTTGGAAAGTATTTTCCTATGAGAAATTCACTGTGGAATGGCAAGACCATCGAACTTAAGCCGTTCAAGGTGGCGCTGGAGGAGTTAGAGGCTGTGCGAGAGCAGGCGCAAAAGGACTATAGAAGGCAGACCGGACAGGAGAATCCCTACCTCTCCCCTAATCTCTTCCCGAGAACGCCGATGGAGGCATATGCGAAGCATTTGTCGTTTATCATGACAAGTCTGCGATTCATTGAAGATGATTGCAATTGGAAGAAAACGCCTCGAATGATTTTGGCACTACAAAAACAAACTGAAATATTCAGAGATGCGGGAATAATTCGTACTTTCTATTCCGTTGATTACTTACCAACAAACGAGACAAAATGCGGTTCATCTAAAGTATTCTTCCAGAGCGTGGCACCATGAAAAAACTTACCCAATTTCTCTATTCATTAAGCCTGCTGGTGTTTTCTCACGCAATCCCGGCCTATGAAGTACCTACTCATGAAGATATGTCAGAGATGGCCGCCTTTTCGTCCGTATTAATACAGCCTGAAATATTTTCCTCATTAGGTTTCATCGGGGGGATTGATGATCCGAAACTGAAACTACCGAATTCTAAGGGGGAAGAAAAAACTATCAGGTTCATCATCCGCGACGGCGCCAACTTTGAAGACAACAACATCCGCCCGCTCAATCATTTCTTTGACCCAACCACAGATACAGGGCTGTTATTCACTTCGCCCACCTGGGCATTAGAAGACAAAGGACAAATTTCAGTACTACAAGCCTATTCGTATACAGATGCCCGACAGCATTTATACGATGCACTGACCAAAACTGAAAAGGCCGAACGCGAAAAGAGTTTTGGCTCATTGTTCGAAACTCTGGGGCGGGTGATTCATCACATTCAGGACATGGCGCAACCACAACATGTGCGCCTGGATACTCACCTTAAATTTAGTGATGCAGACAAGCCGGATTGGTTTTTCGAAAAAGGCAGTCGCTATGAGGCATACACGCTGGACAAAGGAATAAATTTACCCTTTACCGGCTACGCCCCCGTCTACTCCGACACCGACGCCACCCCCTTCACCACGCCGCGCAAGTTCTGGACGACCACGACTGGTGTCGGCAACGGCGGCAAGGGCATTGCCGAATACACCAATCGCGGATTCTTCTCCGCCGGAACCAATGCAGATAGCGGGAAATACAACTTCCCCGCGATAGACCCGACAACAGGAAAGGACGAAAATATTGCCGTTCTCTGTGCGCAGGTAAACCCACCTTGCCCGCCAGGCCTGTCGGGAACGATGACGTTTTTCGGCAACATGGTGACGGACACCCTGCGCCCCGCCGACACCAGAGCCAACCCGAGAGCCACCACGCATTCGATTTTCGATCAAGACTTGGTGAAGAAGGCCGGCGCTTCTCCTGTCTTTTCCCTGAACCGCTTCAATTTCGACGCCGCCCACGAGTTCCTGATCCCGCGCGCCGTGGCTTACAGCGCGGGACTCATCAACTACTTCTTCCGTGGCAAGATCGACTTCGTGCCCGATCCAGACAAAACAGGATCTTATCGAATCAAAAACCTCGGCAATGAGGACATGAGTGGAGTATTCGCCCTTTACTACGATGCGGTGGATGGCAAGCGCCATAAAGTGCCGGGCGCATCATGGAATGTGCAGGTAGTCAAAAATGGGCAGAGCAATCCGCTGATATTTTCTCCACCCACTTCCCCTGTTCCCAAAACCAGCAATGAGTACCTGCTGGTATTCAGCGGAGACATGGGCGAAGAAAAGGCGGGTACTGGGGTCGTTGGGGCGGTGACAGGTAAAATAGTGCGGCCTTCATTGCCAGGTTTTATTTTTCTGCCTGGCGATATGCCCTCCGACGGGATAGGCGGTACCCGGCTGATTTATCGGGACAACGGTCTATGGAAACTGAGCAAGGAAGCCGGTCTGGCAGCGGGCAATATTGATTGGAAGGGTGGGTATGTCAATGGCAAGCCCACCAGGGTTATTACCTGGAAGGGGCCAAGATCACGCTATTTTCCAACGTCAGATGAATCACCAGGAAATTTTTCCGTGGAGATATACCAGAATGGAAAATTGTTTTCAGTGGCTCCCGCGCCCGTGCTGGGTGCGGCATTGACGAAGGACGCCGCCGGAAACGAATGGCTGGTGGTCATTTGCCAGACGGCGGGAGGCGACATGGTATATCGCCGTCCCAACACGCCGAGTACAGCGTCGGACTTGTATGATCCCGTCAATGCCCCCGCAGGATGGCAGCACATCGCAACGCTTGCCAATCCTCCCGATACGCTTGGCGCAGACAGGGCATGGTTATTTAACGGCAATGGCACAGAAGCCCAAACGCTGCGGCGCAAGACGTATGATCCGGTACGTGGCGCGGAGCTTACACGCCTGAAAATGACGATTAACGGTACATCCGCAAGCAGGATTGATTTGGGCAACAGTACAATAAAAGCATCTAGTTCAACCTCGTGGAGTAACCAGAATTGCGAGTGGTATGTGGGTGATGGGCCATCTCCCTTGGTTCACTCCAAAGCGGAGAGCCTTTCTGCGGGTGAAACAGTAGTCGCGGTGGATTATCGGGACAGCCAGGAAATTCTTGCAAAAATTGTGGTGAACAATAGCCGCTCTCGCGTAATTAATGGCGCGAGTTCCGAGAGTATGGGGCAGCAAAGCGATGTTACGAATTATCATGAGTCAAGAATGTTACGCTTTGGCGGCATGGAAATAATCCTTGAAAATACCAGGGGATTGAGCGACTCATTAGCAACCTGGGGTGGATTTACCAGGACCGATAGAAGTACAACGGAGACATCGCACCTGTTATTTCTTGATTTACGGGGTGATTTGGCAATTTACCGGCGGTTCGTTGATCAATCTGATGGATCAAGATCAGCACCTGATCCTCTTCCCGGGACCAGGGTCATCTGGAGTGCGACATCGGTGGGTCAAGAACCCGAATACCAACTGAGACATGGAGCGTCTGTTCAAACATTTTATAGTTATCCATACAACCTTTCGCGCAACGGTGAATACAGCATGCCCGGTGGTGATCGGTACCCAACTTATCTGATAGACTCGTGTTTTGACAATTCACTGATGAATGGTTCGGATACAGTCACTTCAACGAGGGAGTATCAAGAGGCGCTATCAGTTTCAAGTAAAGATGGGAGCGTGGCTATTGATCGTGATGGCAGCGTCTTTGTATCGACCAGATATCTGGACGAAAACGATGCGATACGCCATTTCAATTTCCTTGAGGGAGGCGATCCAGCAGTAGTAACAGGTATCACCAACCCAAATCCTGCGTTTTATGAAATCGCGCCAAAATAAGAGGGTGTTCACTCAAAGATAGATAAGAAAATGGCCTGATACTGCGCGAAAATTTTCAGGGTGGTCAGGGTGCACCAAAGTTTGAGAAGAGAGGCCATGGATCATCCCCTCTTTTTTTGAGACCACCCTGGTGCGCCGTGTCATGCGCCCCAAGTGATGGCGGGTGTTGCTATTATCGCGTTCGATGGCGACCGTGTGGGCCTTGCCGATGACATGACGCTCCTTGGGCAAAACTTTAGCGAAGAACAATGGGGTCAAGTCTTGACATAGTTCTTTTTTGCAGTACACTACCCTCATGGCCAGACAACTGCGATTAGAATTTCCCGGTGCGATTTATCACGTTACAGCGCGCGTCAATGCTCGCGCTGCGATTTTTCTTGATGATGAAGATCGCGATTCATTTCTCGCGGTGCTTGCGGAGTGCGTTGCGTGCTTTGGCTGGCTTTGCCACGCCTATTGCTTGATGGACAATCATTATCACTTGTTGATCGAAACGCCGGATGCCAATGTATCAGCGGGGATGCGCCAATTGAATGGGGTTTACACGCAACGTTTTAATCGTCGTCACGGGCGCGTCGGGCATGTTTTTCAGGGACGCTTTAAAGCCATCCTGGTGGAGCGCGACAGTTATTTGTTGGAGCTATGCCGTTACGTGGTGCTTAATCCGGTACGTGCGAAAATGGTGCGCGATGTGGCGCAGTATGGGTGGAGTAGTTATCGCGCCACCATCGGTGGAATCCCCGCACCGCCATGGCTGCAAACCGACTGGGTGTTGGGCCAGTTCGGTAAAAGCCGCGCCACTGCGCGGCGCAAGTATGGCGAATTTGTGGCGGAAGGCGCGGGGATCACCTCACCTTGGGGCGAACTGAAAGGCCAGGTGCTGTTGGGCCGTGAGCAATTTGTCAGCGAGTTGCAGCCGTTGCTTGAGGGTAAAAGTGAGCTTAAAGAATTCCCCCAGGCACAAAGGTTGATGAATCGCCCTGCACTTAAGACGCTGTTCCCGGCACGGGTCAAGGCAAGCAAGACATTGCGCGATGAGGCGATATGTAAGGCGTGCGCGGAACATGGCTACAGCATGGCGGACATTGCGCGCAAGGCCGAGGTGCATTATTCGACGGTGAGCCGGGTGATAAAAGGCGAGCGGTGATGAATAATGTCAAGACTTGACCCTAATGTGTATGTGACCCTAATGTGTATGCTCTCTTCCGGCCATTTTGACCATTTTATAACTTTATCACGGAGTTTATCTTGTTCATAAATGATAGCTTACAGCAGGCAAAATTAGCAGGGCTTAATGGGGAGTGGCTCACTATTGACCGAGGTGACTTTGGTGATCCCCAGAATTACGCAATTCAGGTAAACTCACACGGTTTTGTGGCTGTTCATGAGGGCATTTTTTTGATGGGGAAAGAGAAGATAGCGGGGGATTTAGAATCACTGATGTTGGCACGTTCTGTGTCAATTACTATAGAAGGCTCCGAAGGATTTTCACTCCGATTGGAACGGCTTGCCACAACTTTTTTGATTGTGGTGACGTTATGTCGAGTTGTTTACCTGCATGACGCCAGAAAAAGTTTTGATCAGAGGCTGGAGTGTGCATTCGAATCAACTGCAGATGATGTCGATCTGTTCTCACAGCGACTAGTGAATCTCTGTGCAGTCAATGACCACAATCAATGACACATGTCAACATGGATTATCGATGCATCGCCTCTTCCGTGAGCATATTCGTCATTTATTCGAGCAAGTCATGAGCGAGATTCCGCATGCGCGAAAGATGTCTTCTTATGCGCGCAGTGGAGGTCATTGTTATGTCGCTAAAGGTGAAAAACATCGTTATCTTTTCGATCTTGGGTTTGTGCCGCAACGCGATCATTTTTTTCTTCATCTTCTTTGGACATCATCATCTGGCCGTCCACACGATGAGGGTGGGTTAATGCATGCCACTATGCATCAACGGCGAGAGTTGAATGGAGATATACCGGCAGTTCTGGGAACATTGCATGAAGGTCTTCTTCAGGTGGGGGATTTGTGGCCAGAGGGCAATGATCCGCTAACTCTTGCCACGCCTTTCGTTCCGGATGATCTCATAGAACGATTGATGCAGGACAGCCACGCTCGTAACACGCTTTCGGCATTTGGTCTTACTGACGAAATGAGTTTGACGCAGGTGGAATGGGAGACCGCCGAACTGTGTGGTCTGACAATCGGACCTGCCGAGGTTAATATAGCTTGTGGTGGCAGGATACGCGACCATATCGCTCACGTGGTGATGGACGGTTTCTTGCCTCTCGTCAGAAATGACATAAATGCAACATAAAAAATGTAACAAATGGGGTCAGGCGCGATATCAGCATACGATGCTTGTTGTGAATCCTCAATATCGGTATGAGCGCCCATAGCCTGTCTTGTCCGCTACATCATTCCCGATCAACGGCAGTACATTATCCATGATCGGTGTGACCAATGCCAATGTGGGCAGGTCAGAGAAAGCCACCGTGAGATTCATGTTATCATTTTTGATAAGGATAGCGTCGCCAACGGTTGGCGTGATGCTAATTCTAAAGTCGGGCAATCTACTCTGACCTTGCCAGGGCAAAAAATAACCCCGCCTCCTGCCATTCCTGGATGCGTACGCTATTGACGCTGTAATCCTCCGCAGCAAGCGTCGGTACGGGTGATGGCAGGTGGGTTTGATAGAGTGTGTATTCCTGCCCTCGATCATCCTGAAGCTTGATTTGTGCCGCCAGATGACCCTGGATGGAGCAGTAGCGCGCACCGACCAGACGTAATCCGGCGTTTTGCAGGCGCGTTGGTGCTGCCAATACAAAATCCAGTTTGCTCATCTGTGTGCGCAGACTCTCGTAATCGGTGCCTGAAAACTCTACGCCCAGTTGTTTTTTGTGATTAAGCGCTACTTCCTGTGCCGCGCGCAGTGCCCAGGTGCTTTCTGTTGTGTGATTAAACGGGAAAGGTACCGCCAGTATTGCTATGACGAGTGCCGCCGCCATGCTTAAAAAGCGTCTGCGAGATGTCAGTGGTGCCGCTAATCGGCCATTTTTTTCGATGTACCGTGCGCCAGGAGTCGGCCAATGGCTTCCTCTGTCAGTGCTTGTCGGGAATAGTGGTTCTTGACATGATCATTGAGGTTTTTTTCGTTCATGCGTTTGCTTCCCTGGGTTCATCGGCCACACATAGCAGATGCCGCAGCTTTTGCCGTGCACGATGAATCAGGCTAAGCACCGAGCCGCGTGGCTGCGCCGTAATAGCGCTGATTTCCTGTGCCGTATAGCCTTCAATCACGGCGAGAAACAGCGCTTCACGCTCCAGTGGCCGCAGCGTAGCCAGGGCATTTTCCAGTGCTGTTTCGCTGACGGCGAACAGTGGATCGTTATCCTGTAAATGGTCGTCGACACCCCATTCCAGCGCGGTTTCTTCGATAGACACCATGGGTACTAGCCGTTCGCGTTTATGCTGATTGAGAAAACGACTGCGGATCGCGCGAAATAAATATGGTTTATTGTGCGGTCCTCCTGCCTGCAGAGTGGCTACCCATGCGTCCTGTAATATATCTTCCGCACTTGCCGGATGGTGAGTGAGTGACAATGCATAACGATATCCACTATGCAGCAGTTTTTGCAACGCCATTGTCGCGGTTGTTGTGGTCACGGTCGGGCTGGAAACGGCAACACATCATATTCAGGAAGTTCAGGTGCCACCACGAGGATGGGGTCGCCGCTCAGGCTTTCGAGAAATGCACGCAATGCGGCTTTCTCGTCTGCCGTCAATCGTAACGGTTTGAGCAATGATGATTTCGTGCCGAATGGATCAGCATCACCGCCACGGTCGTAAAAATCGATGACAGCCTCCAGTGAATCGAATGCTCCATTATGCATGTAGGGGCCAGTATATTTCAGTTCACGTAATGTGGGGGTGCGAAACTTGCCCTTATCCCCGGCGTGTTTGGTGTCCAGAAAACGGCCTGGATCACGATCCAGTACGAGATAGTCAGCCTCCGCAATGCCTTTGGATTTAATGCGTTCGCGCATGGCGATTTGCCGTTGCGGATCGGTCTCGAACGCTTTGTTGGGAGGAACTCCCACATTATGAAACGCCTGATCAGTGAGCATGGCACCATGATGGCATTGTATGCACCCGGCTTTGCCTTTAAACAGCGCCATACCTTTCATTTGCGCCGGATGGAGCGCCTTTTTATCACCGTTCATATACTGGTCAAATGGCACGTTCCTGGAGACGAGAGTGCGCTCAAACGCCGCGAGTACGTTTTCAAAAATAGGTGCCGTGCCAAAGGCGTCCTTAAAGCGTTTTACATAGGCTGGAATCTGCTTGAGCCGCTCTTCAGCTAACCCTGGATTCATGTTCTGCGCAAGCGGTCCGGTGATAGCTCTTTTGGTCTGTGCTTCAAGGGTGGGTGAGGAGCCGGTCCAGAAAAACTTGTTCAGATAAGCGGTATTGACCCAATACTGTTCGGATAAACTGAGGTAGCCTGAATAAAACGGACACTCCCGATGGGTAGAATGGCCCATCAGGAGAGCAACATGAGTAAACGAGATAAGACATACACGCCGGAATTTCGGTCGGAGGCAGTAAAGAGGGTATTAGAACAGGGACTCCGGCCAGAAGAGGCCGCCCATCGGCTGGGGATTCCCAAGGGGACGTTGGCGGGTTGGATGGCCGCCGCGAAGTCGTCGAAAACACCCGCCGCCCCCGGCGCCCGCTCAGCGGGTGAACTTGAAGTGGAGAATGCCCGGTTACGTAAAGAGTTGGTCGAGGCCCGGATGGAGCGCGACATCCTAAAAAAAGTGACGGCGTATTTTGCAAGGGAGTCATTGCCAGGTACGCGTTCATGAAAGAGTGGCGACTCCAATTTCCCATCGAGACGATGAGCCGGGTATTTGAGGTATCGCGGAGCGGCTACTCCGACTGGCTCAAGCGCAAACCCTCGGCACGCGCCCAGGCGAACGAACAGTTGAAGATCGCGATTCGCGTTGCCCATAAGCGCTGCCGTGAAGTCTACGGGGCACTCCGCCTGCCACCCGAACGGGTGGCAGATGGGTTTATCGCGGGGCGGGATCGCATCATCAGGTTACGCAAGGAGAGGGGGATACGTTGTAAACAGAAACGTAAATTCATAGCGCCGACGAACTCGAATCACGCCTTGCCGGTTGCGCCGAACCTGCTGGAACAGAAGTTCAACGCCACGTGCCCGAATCAGGCGTGGGTGGCCGACATTACCTACATTCCCACCGAAGAGAGCTGGCTCTATCTGGCGGGGATAAAGGACCTGTTCAGTTGTCAGATCGTGGGCTATGCGATGGGGGCAAGGATGACGCAAGAGCTGACAGGGCAGGCGCTCTTTCGTGCAGTGAAGAACAAACGACCGGAGGCAGGGTTGATCCACCACTCTGATCGAGGCAGTCAGTATTGCGCCCACGACTACCGCCGGATGGTAGAACAGTTTGGGATGCAGGCTTCCATGTCACGGCGCGGCAATTGCTATGACAATGCGCCAATGGAGAGCTTCTGGGGTAGCCTGAAAAATGAACTGGTGCATCATCGCCGTTACGCCACGCGCGCCGAGGCGGAGGCTTCGATCCGGGAGTACATCGAGATTTTCTATAACCGCCAACGACGCCACTCGCGCCTTGGCTATGTAGCACCGGCTGTGTTTGTGGATAGTTTCAACAAACAACAGGCCAGTGCTTGAGGTGGGTGTGTCCATTATTGACAGTACACCTCATTATATGCCCAGCGTATGCGTATCGAGGTGCAGTTTCGAGACACCAAGAATCTGGCGCTCGGCATGGGTTTATCGCAATCAAGGAGTCAGGGGCAGCAACGGTTACAGGCGCTGCTGCTGATTGCGCACATCGCAGAATTGGCAAAGCGCTTAATCGGCGAGGCGTCGCAGGCGCGACAACTGGAACTGCGACTGATGAGCAACAACATAACAAAACGCAAAACAATCATCGGTGATGACGCTCGCCGCGCGCGTCATCGAGAGGGCAGACTTGTTACGCGAAATTACCGATGCGTGGTCATACTTGCAAACCTTGCGAAGACAGGCGACATCGGCGGTTACTCAAGCGACGGGTGGGGCGTAATTCGTGGGGAAACCTCAGGGGCAGACCCCATTGAACTCTATAAATTCGATCAAGGTGCGGGGGCAAGGCGAAAAGGGGCGGAAAAGCCACGCTCCGTCCGTAAAAAAATATAGACAAAGTCTAAATTACCTGTTTAAATTAGACTTATTCTAATTCGCGTGACGGATTGGAGACAAATTCACTTATAGAACATTGACCTGATTAACTTGCGGCATCGCTAACAGTTGTACACTTACCATATAACGAGGAGAATTATACATGTTAAAACAATACAGACCGTTGTTCTCTGCCATGTCAATTTCTGTATCTATGGCAATATCAGCAGGCTTTGCCGTCGCAGGGCCTATAGCTAATTCGAATCAATTCTGGTGGCCGGAAAAGCTGAACATTGAGCAACTGCGCGCTCATGATTCGACATCGAATCCCTATGGGGATAAGTTCGATTATGCCAAGGCATTTGCGAGTGTTGACATGAAAGCGCTGAAGGCCGATATTGAAAAAGCCTTGACCACATCTCAGGACTGGTGGCCTGCAGATTGGGGTCACTATGGTGGCCTGATGATCAGATCGGCGTGGCACAGCGCAGGTACCTACCGTATTCATGATGGTCGTGGTGGCTCGGACGGCGGTCAAATTCGCTATGAATCACAAAATAGCTGGCCGGATAATGCTAACTTGGACAAGGCACGTCGATTGCTGTGGCCGGTAAAGCAAAAATATGGCCGTAGTGTGTCCTGGGGAGACCTGATTATCCTGGCCGGTAATGTTTCGCTGGAGTCCATGGGCTTTAAAACGCTGGGCTTTGCCGGTGGCCGTGCAGACGACTGGGCGGCTGACAAGGTATATTGGGGTTCAGAAACAAAATGGCTTTCCAATGCTGAGCGCTATAAAGGCGGTAAACTGGAAAAACCATTGGCCGCTGTGCAAATGGGCTTGATCTACGTGAACCCGGAAGGTCCAAACGCAAATCACGACCCGCTTGCTGCTGCCGCAGATATGCGTGACTCGTTTGGCCGCATGGCGATGAACGACGAGGAAATTGTGGCGCTTGTCGCGGGTGGACATACCTTGGGTAAAGCCCATGGTGCCAAGTCGGGTGAATGTGTCGGTCCAGAACCGGCTGCCGCCGGTATCGAGGAGCAAGGTTTCGGCTGGAAGAACAAATGTGGCAAAGGAAATGCTGAAGACACCATGACCAGTGGTCTGGAGGGTGCGTGGACTTCCACGCCGACGGCCTGGTCGATACTCTTCCTGGATAACCTGATGAGATTCGAGTGGAAGCAGACCAAGAGCCCTGCCGGTGCTCATCAGTGGATTCCGACGGATGAAGCGGCGGCAAACCTGGTGCCGGATGCTCACATCAAGGGTAAGCGACATGCGCCGATCATGTTTACAACGGACATAGCGCTGAAAAATGATCCGGGGTTCCGTAAAGTCTCCGAGCATTTCCTGAAGAATCCAAAAGCATTTGATCAGGCCTTTGCGAGTGCCTGGTTCAAGCTGACGCATCGTGACTTGGGTCCCCGTGCACGCTATGTGGGTGCAGAAATCCCAAGCGAGGTGTTTACATGGCAAGATCCGATTCCAGCGGTTAATCATAAGCTGATTAACAGTGGGGACGTTGCCAAGCTGAAGTCGAAAATTCTCGACTCCGGCCTGAGTGTGCCTGAACTGGTTAGAACTGCGTGGGCATCGGCCGCGACTTTCCGTGGCTCTGATATGCGCGGCGGCGCCAATGGCTCACGTATTCAGCTGGCTCCTCAGAAAGACTGGGCAGTTAATAATCCGGCTGAACTGTCAAAAGTGCTGGCTAAGCTGAAGAGTATTCAGTCATCATTCAATCAGTCACTGAGTGGCGGGAAAAAAGTGTCGCTGGGAGACGTGGTCGTGCTTGGTGGTGCAGCGGCGATCGAAAAATCTGCTAAAGCGGCGGGTTACAAGGTTGAGGTTCCTTTCAAGCCAGGCCGTATGGATGCCTCTCAGGAACAAACGGATGTCAATTCGTTTGCTGTGCTGGAACCAACTGCTGACGCTTTCCGTAACTACTACACGGAGAGCTATGGGTCGCCGACAGAGATGCTGGTGGAAAAAGCTGACCTGTTAACGTTGACAGTACCGGAGATGACGGTACTTGTGGGCGGTATGCGCTCTCTGGATGCAAATAGTGGTGGTTCAAAACATGGTGTATTCACAGATCGCCCAGGTACCTTGAGTAACGACTTTTTCGTCAATCTGCTGAATATGTCCACCAAGTGGTCCCCGACATCTTCTGAAGGAATTTACGAAGGTCGTGATCGTTTAACGGGTCAAGTTAAATGGACGGCGACACCGGTTGATTTGATCTTCGGCTCAAACTCGGAGTTACGTGCTGTTGCCGAAGTTTATGCCGCCAACGACGGACGTGAAAAGTTTGTAAACGATTTCGTTGCTGCATGGGCCAAGGTGATGATGCTGGATCGATTTGATCTGAACTAATCTTCAATCAAAGGGGCTCTATGTGAAATACAGTGGGTAATCGAATTTCATCTTTCCACAGAGGAAGTAAATCATATTGATAACTGATGTTACGCGCCCCGCAGTGAGAAATTTGCTATCCTGCGGAGATGAAAAAAGCAGACCTTGAGGGCACCTCTAATAATTAGAGGTGCCCGTGCGGTACAGGACGTGCCGCCATTTATCAATCTCTGCAAGAGATTGATAAATGAAGAAAAGAAAAAATCACACATCAAAGGGGTCAGTCTCAATACTGTCCGGATAAACCATCCAAGCCAAAAATCCGTTCGGGCTGAGCTTGTCGAAGCCTGGCGTCACAGCGACTTCCCTTTGATAGGCTCAGGGCGAACAGGTTTATCCGAACAGTATTGGGTATTGACCACCGTTTGCGAATTGCGCCAATGCACGGTGCCGGGATAGCCGATGGATAATTCATTACCGTCGCCCCAGCCGCGCTGGGGATCATGGCAGGTGGCACAGCTGGTGGTGGCATCACCCGAAAGGCGCGGATCGAAGAACAGCATTTTGCCAAGCTCAATTTTGGCGGGTGATTGCGGATTGCTTTCCAGTATGGGCACCGGCGGCAGGGCCGCCAGGGGATCAGATGCAACCGCGACGACCGGGAACGGGAGTAACAAGAGAGCGGCGCAGCGCGAGCGTAGAGCAATACGCATGATGTTCTCCTTAAATATATTTAAAGATAGGGAAGATTTTGGCCCGCAGTTTTTCATACGGTTATCATGAAGACAGTCGGTGCGTGTTTTTGATTGCAAAAGAAGCGAATGAATCGGGATGAGGGTAAGCGTTGTGCCGATCCGGTACGCACAATAAAGCGGCTATGAACCCCCGAAAAGGTAGCTCATGGCCGCAGTATTACGTCAGTAACTGATTGATGAAGGGTTCGGGAGAGCTGAATTTACTGTATTTTACCCATGTATTCATCCAGGCGTTCAGCACCCATTGCCATTTTTTTGGAAAGCTCTGCGGCAGCCACCTTGGCCGCTGCGAGGTTAACGGGCTTGCCAACCTGAATAACCGCTACCATGCCCAGCATTTTATGCAGGTCGCATTCGTAAAGATAAATGCCTTCTTTTTTCAGGGTAACAGTGAAACCCTGGTTCACGGTGCCTTTCCAGTTATCTGCGCCTGGCGGCACATGGCGGGAGATCACGTTATGGCCGGGATCGTGAACCACAAAGGTTACGGTATCGCCTACCTTGGCTTGCAGGAAGCCCGGCTCGAAAATCATGTTGCCTTCGGCGCCTTCGTCAACCATTTTGACCTTATGGTCTGCGGCAAATACGCTGGAGGTTGCCAGCAACCCCATGATTAATACCAGTCGTGCGGTGTTCATGCGGCGTTTTACTCCTTAATAATAATGTTTAGAGGCGCGAAAAGATGAGCTATTTTATCCTTTTTACAAAGGGTTGTGTACAAATAAAGAACAAATTGGGTGTTTTTGACCTAGGTGCATAGGGCCCGCCGGATGTTACCTTAACGTAGCGGCGTCACCCTACAGGATCTCCAGTACCTTTTCGGGCGGACGTCCCAATGCCGCTTTGCCATTGGCCAGCACAATGGGGCGCTCAATGAGTGCGGGGTGTTCCCGCATGGCGGTAATTAACTCGTCCGCACTCAGTGCCAGGTTGGCTAGATCTAACTCTTTGTAAATGGATTCTTTTTTTCTCATTAGTTCGCGTGGGGTCATATCCAGCAGGCGTAAAATGCTCTTTAATTGTGCTTTGCTGGGAGGTGACTTAAGGTATTCGATGATTTCTGGTTGTACGCCCTGCTCATGTAAAAGCTGAAGGGTTTGCCGGGATTTGCTACAATGCGGATTATGATAAAATACAATTTTGGCGAGCACGTGTTCATCCTCAAAAAACCGTATTAAAAGAACCTTCCGATTCAGTCAGAGTTCCCTAAAATTTCGGGCCTTGTAGCCGCTATCTTAGCAGGCTCTGATTATTGTGCGCCACGCCAAATGAGACAGCGAGTGATGAATAGTAGTATCGACCATAACGTCAAGGTGCAAACTGAGGCTTTCTTCATAGAAGAACAATCACTTCCTGAACGCGGCCAATACGTTTTCGCGTACCGGATTACGATTCGCAACGATGGCAAGATTCCTGCCAAGCTGATCACCCGTCACTGGGTTATTACCGATGCCAACGGCAAGGTTCAGGAAGTGCATGGAGAGGGTGTTGTCGGTGAGCAGCCCTATCTACGTCCCGGCGAAGAGTTTCAGTACACCAGTGGTGCGATTCTGGAAACACCTGTGGGTACCATGCAAGGTTCATATCAAATGATTGCCGATAACGGCACGCATTTTGACGCTGAAATACCGGCGTTTACCCTGGCCATTCCCCGAACATTACACTAGATTTTCGCTGCATTCATTCAGGCAGCGTGATGGCTGTGCCCATCGTCTGACAGCTTTTCAGGCTGATCGCCATAATTACCGCCAAGGATGACAGTATGACCAACATACGTTCAGGAATCATGTCGAGTAGCCTCCCATTGATCATTGCTCCCGAATTTAGAGCACGTCATTCCACCGAAAGTTCCTTTAATCTTATCTCGAGTCGCTGCCTGAGTGTAGCTTGATCAGCAGGGTGTACCTGCCCTTCACGTTGTGCGGTGGCCCATATTGGGTCAGGAAAATGGGCGTCATCCGTAAAGCGTGGAATGACATGCCAATGCAGATGAGGCACCTGATTGCCGAGTGATGCCAGATTAATCTTGTCTGGCCGCAGGGTTTCGCGTAACACCGCTTCCACACCAAACACCACCGCCATGAAATATTGCCGTTGTTCTGTGCGCAGATCCGACATTTCCTTGACATGCGCCTGCCAGATCACCCGGCAGAATCCGCCGTAATGCGCATGGGGGACCAGAATAATGCGGCACGCACTGCCCTGCCACAGGAGTGTTTCGTGTTCGGGCGTGCAAAGTGGACAGCTAGGCATGGGGGTGTTGTCTGACGTAATGAGAGCAAGTAGTTTATAATTTGAAATAAGGCGGCTGATCGTTTCTATAGTGAACTATTCATCCCCTACGGGGATCACACAGTGCATACATACAGTGTAACAAAAAAGGTCAGCAGCATGCTTCACAGAACAAAAATTATCATTATCTTGTGCTGTACTGTATGGGTGAGTAGTCAATCCAGCGCTGCATCCGTGGCGCCTGTCCAGGAAGCGGCTGACCGTGCACCGCAGGATTTTACACGGCAGCGTCTGGATTTTGCAGCTGCCGAGCAGGCGCTGCGGCAAAACAACCCGGCAGAGTTTCAACGCCTGTTGAAAAAACTGGTGGACTATCCTCTTGTTCCATATTTACTGTATCAGGAGCTGCGTCCGCGTCTCAATAAGGCACCCTCTGCCGAAGTGTATGGCTTTTTGTGGGCGTATGCGGATTCACCGATAGCGTGGCGCTTATACGATGCCTGGCTACGTGAGCTGGCGGATCAGGGGCGTTGGCAGGACTTTCTGGTTGACTGCCCGGTGAGCACCGTGAGTGACGGCGGTGAAATTCCATGCCTGTATCGCCGTGCCTTGATCAATACCGGTAATACGGTGGATGCTTTTACCAATATGGATGCCGTGTGGCTCACCGGGCAATCCTTGCCAGCGGTGTGTGATAGCGTCATTGAAACGTGGCGCAAAGCCGGTGGCTTGAGTGACGCGCTGGTGTGGCAGCGCCTGGGTCTGGCGATTGAGGCCGGACAAATCGATCTGGCGCGGCATTTGAGCCGTCTTCTGCCCGCCGCTGATCAGCCGTGGGCGGAGTGGTGGATAGAGTTACATCAACGTCCTGAGCGTGTTAAAACACCCCCTGCGCTGAATACACAGCATCGCTGGTTGCCCAATATTCTTGTGTATGGCATCAAGCGTCTGGCATCAAGCGACGTGACGGCTGCGATTAATGTCTGGCAGGCCAGCCGCACGGCGCAACCGTTTACAGCCGCGCAAATCGCCGTTGTAAACCGTAACATTGCCCTGGCGCTGGCCGCCCGGAATGATCCGCAGGCGAGCGCCTGGCTGGGTGCCTTGGATGTCAGCGAAGAAGATCAGCGCGTGCGCGAGCGGCGCGTATTACTGGCCATGAACAGCGGTGACTGGAGTGCCGTGCTGACGTGGATCGGGCGGCTGAGCCTGGAGGAGCAGACCTCATCCCGCTGGCGTTACTGGCAGGCGCGTGCACTGGGTCACCTGGGTTTTTCGGAGCAGGCGGCGGCTATTTATACCCGTTTGATGGGGCGCGATTATTACGGCTTGCTGGCCGCAGATCGCCTTGAACAACCCTATGCCATTGCGCATCGCCCACTCCAGTTTAGTCGTCAGGAAATGGCGGTGATCGAGCAAGTGCCGGGTATTCAGCGCGCCCGTGAGTTTTATGCATTGGGACGTATTATAGACACGCGCCGCGAATGGAACTACGCCCTCCAGAACTTTGATGAAAATCTCAAGTTGCGCGCGGCCAGACTCGCGCATGATTGGGGGTGGCGGGATGGTGCCATTTTTACCATTGCCCAGGCGCCTCGGCAGGATGATCTGGAGCTGCTGTTTCCGCTTGATCACCGCGATTATGTAGAGCTGCGCGCCAAAGACAGCGCTATTGATGCGGCCTGGGCATTTGCCGTGCTGCGGCAGGAGAGCGCCTTTGTGCCCGACGCGCGCTCCCCAGCGGGTGCACTGGGATTAATGCAGCTCATGCCTGCTACCGCGCGCATGGTCGCCAAAGGCATTAACATGCCCCTGAAGAATACGGATAACCTGCTGCTGCCAGACATTAACATCCGGTTGGGCACGGCTTATTTGCGTACCGGGCTCGACCGTTTTGCCGCCAATCCCATGCTGGCAACGGCCGCCTATAATGCCGGTGTGGGGCGTGTGCGGCAGTGGGTGCCGGAAAGCGGCGCCGTATCCGCCGAATTGTGGGTGGAAAATATCCCTTTCAAGGAAACCCGTGACTACGTGCGCCGTGTCATGGCTTTTACCGTCATCTACCAATACCGTTTGGGGGGCGAGCCCATCTCCCTGTCCAGATTAATGCAATCCGTGGGCGAGGAGCCCGCCCCGGTGGCGGATGCCGAGCCACGTCCTCGAAAATAAATAATTTATTTTCAACAAGTTATCCGGGATCGCTGGGAGGCCGCGATGGTTACGCTCAGGCCATTGAAAAATAGAGCGTTTTGACCGCCTTTTTTGTCGGGTGCAACACCATTTTATTGGCAAAGATGTGATATAGTTAGCACAAATCTTATCCTGTTACGATGCAGTTAACCTGAAAATAACGCCATTTTCAGGTTAAAACCAAACTATATGAGGCCTTTTTCATGAAAATCACTCACGGTATGGTTGTTGCCATGCACTATGAGCTTACCGACGAAAATAATGACACGCTTGATGCAACTGAAAATGGCGATTTGTTTACCTATTTGCACGGGCATGGCAACATCATTCCCGGTTTGGAAAACGGTCTGGACGGTCTGGGGGTGGGTGACAAGGCGCATATTATTGTCCACCCGGCCCAGGGCTATGGCGCACATGACCCGCAGGCCCGTATCGAAATGCCACGCTCACAGTTTCCCGACGATGCAGATTTGTCACCCGGTGACCGGGTAGCGATTGACGGCCCGGAAGGCGAAAAAATCTTTACCATTATCGAGATGACGGATGTCAACGTCACGCTTGATGGCAATCATCCTCTGGCGGGCATGATTTTACACTTTGATATTGAAGTTGCCGAAATTCGTCCTGCCACCGAAGAGGAGTTGGCGCATGGCCATGCCCATAGCGGCGGCGATCACCATCATCACTAATGCCATGATAACCTTTGACTTTGATGAATGGGCAGCCCTGGCAAAGACCGATCCCGAGGCCTTTGCGCAACGCCGTGCTGCGGTTATTGAAGCGGTTATTGTCGGTGCGCCCGTCGAGCGGCAGCCGCAGTTGCGCGGCCTGCAATGGCGCATCGACATGGAGCGCCAGCGCTGCAAGAACCCCATGCATGCCTGCATACATCTCTTCAACAAAATGTGGAGCTCTGTTTACAGTGAGCGTGGTCTGCTGAATGCTATGCTGATGCTGCGGAACCCGCACTTTCCTGGCATCACCCTGGTGGGTGGTTCAAACACGCCCTCAAAATCATCGGCTTCCGCCCGTGCTACGGCATCGGCCACCATTCTGCCATTCACCCGCTCCAAGGCCGTTATGTAATTTGGAGTTTAAAGTGTTGCGGAGGATATATGTTTAAATTGCGTTACGCTATTTTAGGTCTGTGCCTGCTCTCAACCAGCATCGCTTCTGCAAATCAGCCCATCCCATCACCCTATGCCGGACAGGAGCAGCGCGATATAAAAGCCCTGTCACCGGATGAAATCAAAAGTTATCTGGCCGGCAGCGGCGCGGGCTTTGCAAAAGCTGCCGAGCTGAATCATTACCCCGGTCCCGCACATGTACTGGCGTTATCACAACAACTTCAGCTTTCCCCCGAGCAACACGCCCGCACCGAGCAACAGTTCAATAGTATGCAAGCCGACGCCATGCGGCTAGGCAAGGCGCTGGTCGAACAGGAACAATGGCTCGACACCTTATTTGCCACCGCCAGCATCAGCACAGACACGCTGCAATCCACCCTGAAGGACATTGCAACACTGCAAGCGCAGATACGCCAGGTTCATCTTGAGGCGCATCTGGTGCAAAAGACTATCCTGACCCCGGATCAGGTAAAGCATTATGATGCATTGCGTGGGTATGGTGCGTCTGAAGATCGGGCGCCCGACCAGGGAACACATCATCATACGCATTAACTTATGATGAATTATGCGCTGCTTCTATTATCCTGACGCCGGAGCTCGGTGTGATGAGGCAAATCGCCTTTGTTGTTCGTGATATTGACAAGGCGATGGATGGCTGGACGCAGACGTTAAAGAGTAACCGTTACAACGATGTCGTGTAACCTTGCCGTCTTATTCTGGCTCAGGGTAGCGGTCACTGTGCCCCAGCGGCTTATCCGGTGCGATGCAATCACGCACCCGCTGTTTAAGTTCCTTGGATTCCGGGAAGTGGTTCTGAGCCTTGCGCGAGAAAATAATCTGATCGCCCAGCCGTACTTCAAAAATACCTCCGGTGCCCGGTACCAGCGTGACCCCGCCCAGTTCGGTCTCGAACGTTACCAGCAGTTCCTGTGCCATCCATGCAGCGCGTAACAGCCAGCGGCATTGGGTGCAGTATTCAATTTCCAGTCGTGGCTTGTTCATGGCGTCTCCGGTGTGCGCATCGCTTGCTGCGCAATAATCTGTTGCAGGGTTTCCTGATAGATTGTGAATAATGCGTTGCTGGGTGTGGTCAGGTGAATGGCTTGCCGCGCGGCATTTTCGGCAGCATGTAATTGACCCTGATCCGCCAGTGTTTGCGCAAGATTATTATAAGCGGGTGCAAAGCCCGGGTCTTGTTGTGTAACATGGCGATACGCTGCCTCAGCGCCACGCAGATCATGTAATGCATACCGGCTATTGCCCAGCCCCATGCGTGCGGTGATGCTGTCCGGCCACTGTGTCAGTGCTGTCGTGTAGGCGGTGGCGGTATCCTGCCAGCGTTGCAGCCGCTCTAATGGCACCACAGCGTTCAGATAGGGAATTTCCTCGGCGCTCACGGGTAAATGATCAGGTGTGGTGACGGTGATCGCCCAATAATCACCACGCCGCCAGGTGCGCTCAAATAGTTTGATAGGCACCACGTGCCGCTGTTCTCGCCCGGAACGCAGAATGATCTGATCCTGCTGTAAATCAAAGCCCACCACCACAGCATAATGCCATTTCTGATACCAGCTCAGCCCGAGATTTTGCAGCACCAGCACCGGATGCCCGGCACGCACTTCGTTAATCAGCGTTTCCAGTTCGGGTCGTAACCCATAAGGAATGCGCCCGTGGCGACGCGTGGCGGCCAGCAACTCGATCTGTAAACTGCCCTGGCGCCCTGGCAGATACACCTGGGGAGCAAGGTTTTCAGGCGTAAGTTGTGTGCCCGACCAATTCAGCACCGTGGCCAGTGCCGCCGGGCCGCATTGAAATTCTTCCTGGGGAAAAAAGGGTACCGCTATGAGTTCTACAGGGGGCTGCTGTGCAGCAGGAGATTTCAGCAGTTGATAAGATTGCAGTGGCTGCGTTGCGCAGCCTGCCACCGCAAGCAGAGTCATCAACAAAACCACCCAGCCAATGCCGGGTGGTTGTACAGGCTTCATAAATGCGGGTTAGCGACGATGCTTTTTGACAAACGGAAAGACATCTGTCAAACCGAGGATATCGGTTACCAGGAGCACCAGAAAAATCAGCACAATCACGCCCAGAATACTGTCACCGCCCGCCGGCAGCGAGTTCAATTGGTCGGCCAGTGCGTGAGTCTCCGTATCACTCAAGCTGTCCACGCGTGCCTTGGCTTGCTCCACCGTGACACCGTGGCTTATGAGTTGCTCCTGAATGTCCTTGCGATCCAGAAGATTCATGATCTGCACCCGGTCTTGCTGCACCTGTGCGGCGCTCACCAGCGTTTCGGTGCCTACAATGCTGGCGTGAGCGGCAGGCAATTGCAGCCCCAGCCAGAGAAAGCTGAAAATCACAAAATGACTAATGGGTTTGGCAATGCGGCGCAGATATTCCATGGCGATGTCCTTTCCTGTGTGAGATGCATGTTTAACAGACAGCATTATACCATGTTCGGGATATTGGGTAGCGTGGATAACGCCGGGTCGGTGTTTCCCGCAACGTCGGCTAGGTATAATAGGATATCATTCTGAATGACAAATAAAAGGGTCGCCATGTCCATCATTAAGCTGCCACGTCCACTGGTCAACGAGTTACTGCATCAGGCACAACGGGGGGCGGATTGTGAAGTATGTGGTTTGATCAGCGCCTGCAATGGCGTGCCAGCGCATTGTTATCCCGTGCCCAACATTGCCGTTGCGCCACAGCAGCGCTTCAGCATGGATCCCAAAGCGCAAATTGACGCGTTACGCCACATGCGTGATCGTGGAGAAGATCTGTTCGCCATTTACCATTCCCACCCCACCGCTCCCGCCGCGCCGTCGGCAATGGATCGCGATGAAGCGGGTTATCCTGAAGTGCTTTATCTGATTATTTCCCTCAACACCCGAGGCGTGCTGGAAATGCGCGGGTTTTATATTCAAGATCAGAATGTGACAGAGGTGGCGCTGGAACTGCTTTAAAACAGGATGTGCGGAATCCATGACCCGGCAGTGTAACGTGGGCTGGATTAGGCGCGCCCGCCTGAAAAATGTATTTCAGCCTGGATGAGGCCGAGCATAGAATAAAAACTGATACGGATACAGAAAACAACAATCTCGGTGCAATCCCAAGAGGTCACGAGGCCGGATAAACACGCCAGGGAGAGCGACGCGGAAGCGAGCGGTGGCGGGCAACCCCCGGATAGCCGAGGTTTCCCTGTTTTGTCGGAATGTGTGCGATAGCCCCCGTGTAGACAACATGGGGAAACAACGACAGGCGTAGCGGTCGCCGAGCGCAGTCATTTTGGGGGCGGGGATGTCCCAAAATGGTTCGCGAGCACGGCGACACACTTTAAATCAGAATCAGTATTGATTTTAAACAAAAAATAGAGTTAAATCCGGCCTTAGGCCACCGCCTGATAAAATTTTAGGTATTTTGATTGATGTCTGCTTTTAGTTATGTTCCCTGAGACTTCGCTTACTGTTCAGGTTTCTCAAGCCTATGTAGGCAAGTGGCTTGCTCTAACAGCCTGGCTGTCAAGTGCAATCCCTTTAGGTCTTGGTGCTTTTATGTGGCACTTCGGTTTTAATGCTGCAATTGCATTTGGTGTAGCCATCACAGTTATTTTCTTGGCCTGGGTTCTATTACGAACTTACAGCCAGGGCCTGAAACAGGCTATTCACCTGCATCCGAACAAAATTATCTTTGACTACATCACTTACAAACAAGAATTATCGTTTGGGTCGCCTGGCGAGTGGCATATCAGCGAAGAGAAAGGCAATTGGAAAATTAAGTCTTTGTCCGACCAGTCTTTCAAGCTTGTGCCAAAGTCCGCCTTTCCCCAACTTAAAGCTATCGCCGGCAGGTTTTATGCAGCCGAAACATAACCCTGCGCTCAACACGGACGCCCTACTTGCCGCTTCGCGTCATTCCGGGCGCCGATTAGCACCACGTTGAGCCTGTAGAAAAACTCATTGCTGAGGATATATAATGTGAGAGTCAAGCAACCGGCTTCACTAGATGCTCTAGGGTCGACGATCTCAGTGGTGAGAGGGGGTTTAGTATCCCCTATTGTTGAGATTTTTTCGCCGGAAGTGGTTTTTCTACAGGCTCGTTAGATTGCAATGGAGTCATCATGACAGCTCGAAGAATTAGCAATCTAGCTCAACTACTCCAAGGTCTGAAAGAGGATGTCGGCTCCTACAATGGATCATTATGGTTCCGTGGCCATTCAAACAGTAGTTGGCAGCTCCTCCCCGGCTACTTAAGACTGACGGATGCGCCATCCGAGGGAACGCTGCTAAAGAGGTTCAAACAGAGCGCGGCCTTGCTTGTACATCGAGAGCCAAAGGATAGCTATGACTGGCTTTTTTTGATGCAACACTATGGGTTGCCAACAAGACTTCTGGATTGGTCTGAAAGTCCCTTGGTCGCTCTGTATTTTGCAGTCAATGACGCACTAGCAGATCATGAAGGGGATTCTGCTCTCTGGGTACTCAAGCCATCAGAGCTAAACAAAGAAGCGCACATCAATGATCAAAGTGAAGAGTTCTTTGTTCCTTCCTTTGAAGACGAAGAATTAAGCAACTACAAGCTGGAAACGCTCGCCGCTGGACCAAAACGAACACGTCTTCTGCCGATTGCCAGCATAGCAACTAGAAATAACTCACGGATACAGGCTCAGTTAGGTGCATTTACCATTCATCATCTCGACAATATTGCACTTGAAGATGTAGGATCAAAAACGCATGTAATAAAGTATGAAATCCCGCCAAGTTCTCGCGATGTTTTCAGGCGCGAATTGAAGCTTCTTGGGTATTCAAAATTTTCTCTATTTCCAGAATTATCAAGCATCGGTGAAAATATTCGGAGCACGCTGAGATGAGTTACATTGAAACATTTCCAATGCAACACAGCACGATCATGCGTCTCTACTCAGAGAAGGATCTAATTAACGCAGATCCAGACTATCAGCGCGCCGGTGGAATTTGGACACTTGAGAAAAAGCAACTACTCATCGACTCTATCCTAAATTCGTATGACATTCCAAAAATCTATCTTCATGCATTTACTCGAGAACAACGCAATCAAAATAAATTCTATTATGCGATTATTGACGGCAAGCAAAGGCTAGAAGCAATATGGAAGTTCATGGAAGGAGAATTTGCTCTTTCACCAGATTTTGAATACCAAGAAGACACATCTATTAATCTTATGAGTCTTGGCTATAGTGATTTGGCTGCCTCATATCCGAAGTTGAAAATATATTTTGACTCATTCGTTCTTCCAATCGTGTGCGTCGAAACAGATGATATCGAATTGATCGAAGATATGTTTTCTCGCTTAAACGAAGCTGTCCCGCTAAATTCTGCTGAAAAAAGAAATGCAATTGGTGGCGATTTAGTCGCTGCAATTCGTGATACCTCATTGCACCCTCTTTTTCAGAGTAAAGTTTCTTTTAGTAATCGCAGATTTCAACATCGAGAAGTTTCGGCACGCCTACTATTGATTGAACATAATCTAATTATGTTTGGTAAAATAGCAGATACAAAAAAAATCCATCTTGATTCTCTTGCGAGAAATTACAAAAGCGGAAAAGAGTCAGAAGTTTATAATCTTAAAATTCTAGTTAAAAATAATTTGGATCTCATGGACACATTATTTGTCGATGAAGATGAATTATTACACGCACAGGGAAGTATTGCCCTGTACTATTTATTAGTGAAAAATGCCAAAGCGTTGTCGTACACTCTTACTCGCGCAAAAATATTTGAATTCAGGGAAGCAGTTCGCCAGAATCGAGCCTCGGCAGAGCGAGAGTACGAAAACGCCAACTTTGAACTTCTAGAGTACGACCGTCTTTCCCAACAGGGTACAAATGACGCATCGAATCTTCGTGAGAGGCTCAGGATAATCTGCGGCTTTATGGATATTGCGCCGGTTGCAATCTAACAATTCGTTCAAGCCGACCCTGAACATCCCCCGATTTAGCAGACACAAACGTCTACCTGAATCGGAGAAAGAGAAAGCCAAAATATCAGTAACACAAGAAGACCCCTCGATACAGCAATGAATTTAAAACCAAAGCCGTCCAGCTGAGTTTAAATGGATGGCGTCCAGGTCCAGGTAGTCGCCAAGACATTAGATATCCATCCCTTTATGCTGTCACGCTGGCGTAAAGAATATCGGCAGGGAAAGATCGTGCCAGACAAGCGCAAAAAGGTTGTCAGTCTCAAGCAAGAAAAAGTCGAGATGGACAAGATTAAGCGGCTAGACAATGAAAATGTACGCTTAAGACAGGAAAATGACCGACTAAAAAAGGGGCAACGGTTTCTCGCGGAGGAACAACAGCGAGATTCCGATGCATCCACCGATATGGAAAAGAACCAGACATCAAATATCTGTGTGACTGGTTACAAGTGTCCCGCGGTGGCTATTATGCCGGGCGAGATCGGCCCCTATCATCTCGCGCAAAAGAAGACACTATGCTGTGAAGCAGGATACGTGACATTCATCAGGAAAACCGGGGTATCTATGGTAGCCCAAGAGTCTACAAAGCATTAAAAAGCGAGGGTATTGCAGTTGGTAAGAAACGTGTCGAGCGATTGATGCGTGAACATGATCTAAAAGGGCGCGTCGTCAAAGTGACACGACGGATGTTAATCAAGTGTGGGAATCTGATATCACCTCTATCAAAGTAAAGGGCGTCTATAAGCATCTGATAGTGATTATGGACATCTACTCACGCAAGATACGGGGCTGGTCATTAAGCCATACAAGAACCAGCAAGGATACCGTGACAGTCCTGAAACGGGTAATCAAGGCACGTTCACCAAGTGAAGCGATGATATTCCATACTGACAGAGGCATAGAATTCACCGGCCAGCCGTTCAGGAAGGAGCGCCAAAAACATGGCATACGACCCAGTGTTAATCGGTCTGGCAAGTGTACAGATAATGGCCATATGGAATCATTCTTCCATAACTTAAAGGCCGAGCGGATACGTGGCAGAGTATATGGAACGATGAGCGACCCAAGGGGAGCCTTGAATGGATATATCAATCAGTTCTACAATCGGAAACGAATGCACTCAGGGATTGGCTATTTATCACCTGTAGAATATGAAGAGAGAGTAGTAGAATAATGCGCGTGTCTATTTTATCGGGGGAAGATCAAGGCGGCACCCTGTTGTTTCAGCGCTTTTTTAGCCGCCCAGCTTTTTCTTCAGCAGTTCGTTCAACAGCGCCGGGTTCGCCTTGCCCTGCGTGGCTTTCATTGCCTGACCGACGAAGAAGCCGAACAGTTTTTCCTGCCCGCCATGATATTGTTCAAGCTGTTTAGGGTTGTTGGCAACAACAGCGTTGATGGCGGCTTCAATTGCGCCGGTGTCTGTGACCTGCTTCAAACCTTTTTTCTCGATTACGGTGTCAGCATCACCTTCGCCATTCCACATCGCCTCGAATACTTCCTTGGCGATTTTGCCGGAGATGGTGTTGTCGGAGATGCGTTGGATCATGCCGCCTAGCCTATGTGCGGTGACCGGGCTGGCGGTGATGTCGAGGTTGGCTTTATTCAAGGCGCCGGATAAGTCGCCCATCACCCAGTTGGCGGCGAGCTTGGCCGTGCCGCCAGACGCTTTTTCAGTCACCTCAAAAAAGTCGGCGAGTTCGCGACTGGCAGTGAGCACGCTGGCATCGTAGGGGGTGAGTCCGAATTGATGTACAAAGCGCTCGCGTTTTTCATCGGGTAATTCGGGCAGGGTTTTGCGCGTGGCTTCGATGAAGGCATCATCCAGAATTACCGGCAATAAATCCGGGTCAGGGAAGTAACGGTAGTCCATCGCTTCTTCCTTGCTGCGCATGGAGCGGGTTTCGTCCTTGTTGGCATCGTACAGGCGCGTTTCCTGAATGACGGTGCCGCCGCGCTCCAGAAGATCCGTTTGCCGCTCGATTTCGTAATTAATGGCGCGTTCCACAAAACGGAAGGAGTTGATGTTTTTGATTTCTGCGCGAGTGCCGAATTTTCCCTGACCCTTGGGGCGCATGGAGACGTTGGCGTCGCAACGGAATGAACCTTCCTGCATGTTGCCGTCACAGATTTCGAGGTAACGTACCAGCGAGTGAATTTTTTTCATGTAGGCGACGGCTTCTTTGGCGGAGCGCAAATCAGGTTCCGACACGATTTCCAGCAGCGGTGTTCCCGCGCGATTCAGGTCAACACCGGTCAGATCATGAAAGTCTTCATGCAATGATTTGCCGGCATCTTCTTCGAGGTGCGCGCGTGTGATGCCGATGGTTTTTCCAATCGTGTTGCCGGCACCGTCATCCAGCTGAATTTCCAGTGTACCTTGCGCGACGATGGGCAGCTCGTACTGGCTGATCTGGTAGCCTTTGGGCAGGTCGGGGTAAAAATAATTCTTGCGCGCAAATACCGAGCGTGGCGCAATTTTGCAGCCGGTGGCCAAGCCAAATTTTACTGCCATACGCACTGCTTCGGCATTCAATACTGGCAACACGCCGGGCATGCCCAGATCAACGACGCAGGCTTGTGTGTTGGGTGCCGCGCCATAGGCGGTGGCTGCGCCTGAGAAGATCTTGCTTTTGGTGGCAAGTTGGGCGTGAATTTCAAGACCGATGACGACTTCCCATTCCATTTTATTTAGAATCTCTATCTGTTGTTGAGCCACGAAGCGCCTGGAGAAGAATGGTTTTATGGAATCTCTGCATGTGCGTGGTTAATTACTTAAAGCCTTCCGGGGCACGTTGATGCCAATCCGTGACCTGCTGGTATTTATGCGCCGTATTTAACAGCCGCGCTTCATCAAAATAATTGCCGATAATCTGTAGTCCCACCGGACGCTGGCCGACAAACCCTGCCGGTATCGACATGCCGGGTAGACCTGCAAGGTTGACGGCGATGGTGTAGATGTCAGACAGGTACATGGTTACCGGGTCAGCAAGTTTTTCGCCCAGGTTAAAGGCGACGGTGGGTGATGTGGGGCCCATGATGACATCCACTTGTTTGAATGCCTGTGTAAAATCTTCGCTGATCAGGCGGCGCAATTGTTGTGCTTTCAGGTAATAGGCGTCGTAGTAGCCTGCCGATAACGCATAGGTGCCGATCATGATGCGGCGTTTGACTTCGGCGCCAAAGCCTTCGCCACGCGAGCGTTTGTAAAGGTCGGCGAGGTCTTTGGGGTCTGTGCAGCGATAGCCAAAGCGCACGCCGTCGAAACGCGACAGATTGGATGAGCATTCGGCAGGTGCGACGACATAATAAGTCGGCACCGAGAGCATGGTGTTGGGCAGTGTGATGTCGACAATCTCGGCACCCAGTGCGCGGTATTGTTTGATGGCATCGTCGATGACTTTACCCACCTGGGCATCCAGACCCTTGCCGAAATATTCTCTGGGCAGGCCGATTTTCAGACCTTGCAGCGGGTTATTGAGGTTGGCGCGGTAGTCTGGCACGGGTGTGTCTACGCTGGTGGAGTCGAGCGCATCAAAACCGGCCATGGCGCCGAGCAGTATGGCGCAATCTTCAGCGCTGCGCGCCATGGGCCCGGCCTGGTCAAGGCTGGAGGCAAATGCGATCATGCCGTAGCGCGATACGCGGCCATAGGTGGGTTTGATGCCGGTAATGCCGCACAATGCCGCTGGCTGACGAATCGAGCCGCCAGTGTCCGTGCCGGTGGCGGCGGGTGCGAGGCGCGCGGCGACCACGGCGGCTGAGCCACCCGATGAGCCGCCGGGCACGGCGTTGAGATCCCACGGGTTACGCACCGGACCGTAGAAACTGGTTTCGTTGGACGAGCCCATGGCGAATTCATCCATGTTGGCTTTGCCCAGCATGACGGTGCCCGCGTCTTTCAGTTTGATGACGGTGGTGGCGTCATAGGGGGCGATGAAGTTATCGAGCATCTTCGAGCCACAGGTGGTTTTTACGCCCAGTGTGCAGAAAATATCTTTTTGAATGAGGGGAATGCCGGTGAGCGGCCCGGCTGTGCCACGCGCCAGTTGCGCATCGGCATGGCGCGCGCTGGTCAAGGCTTGTTCGCCGGTCAGTGTTACCAGTGCATTAAGCTGTGGGTTGAATTTATCGATACGCGCCAGAAAGGTGCGCGTCAGTTCTTCGCTGGAGTATTTTTTTGCATGTAAGTCAGCGGATAATTCAACGATAGTTTTATTGTGCATTGGTTCTTGTATGAGGTTGTGAGCAAGAAAGCCGTGTGGTGCCAGGCATTTTTTAATTATCCCATGTTGCCACAATTATTAAAACCCGGCAGGGATTAATTGTGGATTCATGAAATTGGCAGGTTGCTGGATGGTGGGCGCACAGGTCCTGTTGGACTGGAAAGGCCGGACACGGTACGTACGATCACGTGCATCGTTCAAAGAAAAGCGGTATGGTTGGAATATCCTGGCGGCGCCTATTCATGACCTGCGCAAAAAAACGGGGTCAATTGATGGGGTGTGAAATGTGGGTGGCGTGAATATCCACGGTCTTTCGTTGGTCGTTATTCGATCACTTTCGGCACCAGATATAACCCAGCTTCCACGTGTGGGGCAATGGATTGAAACAGTGTGCGCTGGTCAGTTTCTGTCACTTCGTCAGGGCGCAGGCGCTGCCGGGCATCCAGCGGGTGCGCCATGATCTCCACACCCGTTGTATCAACGGCCCCCATCTGTTCAACCAGATGTAAAATGTTTGATAAGCTGGTGGCGTAATGTGGAATGTCGGCCTCTGCAATCTGAAGCCGCGCCAGTTGCGCAATTTTTTCAACATCCGACTTGTTTAGGCTCATGAAAGTTACTCGTGGTACGATATATACAATACTAGGCTGGAAGCTTACCATATTCCCGATATATTAAGGGAGCTTGCTCAAAAGGCTCCTCATTGGTAGATTACGGCATTTTTTAGCATAATTATTGCGCGGTATTTTTTAGCAACCCCCATCATGGAACGAACGACACATGTTTAAACGCCTACGCGGACTCTTCTCCAGTGACCTTTCAATCGATTTAGGCACGGCTAACACGCTGATTTATGTGCGTGGTCAAGGTATTGTACTGAATGAACCCTCCGTTGTGGCAGTACGCCAGGATCGTGGGCCGGGCAGCCCCAAGACCATTGCAGCGGTCGGTGCCGAAGCCAAGTTGATGATTGGTCGAACCCCCGGTAACATTACCGCGATCCGCCCGTTGAAAGATGGCGTGATTGCTGATTTTACGATCACCGAAAAAATGCTTCAGCATTTTATTCATAAAGTGCATGAAACACGTTTTTTTCGCCCCAGCCCGCGAGTGCTGATCTGTGTGCCGTGTGGTTCTACCCAGGTGGAGCGGCGCGCCATCAAGGAATCGGCGGCAGGTGCAGGTGCGCGCGAAGTTTATTTGATTGAGGAACCCATGGCCGCTGCATTGGGCGCAGGCATGCCCGTCGGTGAGGCCAGTGGTTCGATGGTGCTGGACATTGGGGGTGGCACGACCGAGGTGGCCATTATTTCATTGAACGGTATTGTGTATGCTGCTTCAGTGCGCATTGGCGGTGACCGGCTTGATGATGCGATTGTCAATTACGTGCGCCGCAATTATGGTACCTTGATCGGTGAATCCACCGCTGAGCGCATCAAGATTGAAATTGGTGCCGCGTATCCCGGCAAGGAAATCCGGGAGATCGAAGTCAGAGGGCGCAACCTCTCCGAGGGTGTACCGCGCAGCTTCACACTGAATAGTAACGAAATTCTGGAAGCGCTTCAGGAACCCCTGGCAGGTATCGTAGGCGCGGTGCGTACCGCGCTGGAGCAAACCCCGCCCGATCTTGGTTCAGACATCGCTGAGCGCGGCATGGTGCTGACGGGCGGTGGCGCGCTATTGCGTGATCTTGACCGTTTGCTGACGGAAGAAACCGGTTTGCCTGTCGTGATTGCTGAAGACCCGCTCACCTGCGTGGCACGTGGTGGTGGCCGTGCGCTTGAGATGATAGACGAAGGTGGCGGCATGGATTTGTTTGCGTCCGAATAAGATCGGACACGCATGACGGCAATGTTATTGTCATTTTCAGGATAATTTTTAATTCAAGAGGTCCGCCATCAAACCCTTATTTATACAGGGACCTTCCATTACGCTCCGGTTGGTAGTGCTGGCACTGGTTTCATTTGCGTTAATGACCGCAGATCATCGCCAGCGCTATCTGGAAGTGGTGCGCACCGGGTTATCGGCAGCAGTCTACCCCCTTTATTACGTTGTTAATTTGCCGATTGTCGCCGGCGGCTGGGTAGGGGCAAACTTCACCACGCATCAGTCCCTGAAAACCGAAAATGATCAGTTGCGTAGTGAGCACTTGCTGCTTAATGCAAAAGTCCAGACATTGGCGGCACTGGATGCGGAAAACGATCGGCTGCGTACCCTGCTGGAGGCTTCTGCCAAGGTCAGTGAACGTGTATCCGTCGCTGAAATTGTGGCGGTTGATATAGACCCTTATGCCCGTAAGCTGGTACTTAATAAAGGTGCGCAAGAAGGTGTTTATGAAGGCCAGCCGTTAATTAGCGGTGAAGGTGTTCTGGGTCAGGTGATTAAGGTAGGTGGGCCCTCCAGCATTGCCATGCTGATTACCGACACCGGCCACTCCCTGCCGGTTATGCTCAACCGTACCGGTTTGCGTGCCATTGCCGTGGGCATGGGGGCCTCTGGGGCATTGGATCTTTCTCATCTTCCCAATAGTACCGATATTAAAGTGGGTGATTTGCTGGTCACGTCCGGGCTGGACGGACGTTTTCCGCCTAATTATCCCGCTGCCGTAGTCACTCACGCCGAAAAAATGTCAAGCCAGCCATTTATGCAGGTGCGTGCTGTGCCTGCGGCGCATCTGGAGCATAACCGTGAAGTGTTATTGGTGTGGCACGTGCCGCCTGCGCCTGTGGTCACCAAATGCGATCCCGCAAAACAAAAATGCGCCGTACAGGGAAGTACAAGTGCCGCGCAAGGCAGAGTGCCGGAAGCGGCCGCCGTACAGGGAAGTGCGCCCGCAGCGATTTCTGTACCCGCCGCCAGTGGTGGCGCATCGTTGATGCCTGCCAGCCCATCTGTCACCGTACCCGCTAAACCGACCCAAGCCCCTGTGGCTCCGGCTACGAATCAGGTGATTCCATGACACAAATGCAATCGACACCCGCGAGTGGCTGGCTGATTGGCCTCAGTTTCATAGTGGCTTTTGTGTTGACCATCGTGCCTTTGCCGGAAGAGATAGAAGCGTTTCGCCCTGAATGGATTGTTCTGGCGATAATTTACTGGGCATTGACCCAACCACAAAATGTAGGTGTCGGCGTTGCCTGGATAATAGGTCTATTGCTTGATATTGTGCACGGTGCCGTATTTGGCCAACATGCACTGGGCATGATTTTTGTGGCATATATTGTGGTGTATCTGCATCAGAGGATACGCACCTATCCATTGTGGCAGCAATTGCTGGGTGTGCTGGTGCTGCTGGTCATTTATAAATTATTGTTGTTATGGATTTTCGGTGTGGTTGGACGACCCCTGGATATGTCGCTCTATTGGTCCTCTCTGCTGACGAGTGTATTGCTTTGGCCCTGGTTGTCGTCGATCATGCGTAAACGCACCGCCGTGCAGCGATAATAGTCATTTACTGGAATGCTCAGACCTCCCCTCAAGGATTACCGGCGCGAAAGCAAGATACTTAATAATCGCCTGATTGTGGCGAGTATCGTTATTGTAATACTAACGCTCGCCGTGATTTCCCGCCTGTTTTATTTACAGATTATAAGCTACGAGCATTATGCAACGCTATCACAGGAGAATCGCGTTACATTGGTGCCGGTGCCCCCCCAGCGTGGTGTAATTTATGATCGTAATGGTGTCGTGCTGGCGCAGGATGCGCCCTCATTCAGTCTGGAAGTAACCTCCGACGAAGTTGATGATATGGATGCCATGCTCAAGGCATTGGGAGAGGTGATCACTCTCTCTGAGCGTGAAGTAAAGCGGTTTCGCCGCGAATTAAAGCAAAAACGGCGTTTTGAAGCGGTGCCCCTGAGGTTTAATCTTGACGATGAGGAAATGGCGCGTTTTGCGGTGAATCGCTATCGTTTTCCGGGTGTAGGTGTCAAGGCGCGCATGGTGCGTCATTATCCTCTGGGTGAGCTGGGTGTACACGCACTGGGTTATGTAGGGCGCATTAACGAAGCGGAGTTGAAAAAGCTTGATACAAATTACAGCGGTACCACGCACATCGGTAAATTGGGCATAGAAAAATCTTATGAAAGTATTCTGCATGGTACGGTTGGTGTTGAACAGATTGAAACTACTGCCAGAGGGGATGCATTACGGGTGCTGGGTCATATTTTACCGGTGGCAGGTAAGGATATTTATTTGACATTGGATATTAACTTGCAGGCAGTGGCTGAAGGTGCGCTGGGTGGCAAGCGTGGTGCTGTGGTGGCCATTAATCCAAAGACGGGTGAGATACTGGCGTTTGCCAGCATGCCCAACTATGATGCCAATCTGTTTGTGAATGGTATTTCCTACGAGGATTATGACGCGCTGCAAACATCGTTGGACAAGCCACTGGTTAACCGTGCCTTGCAGGGGCAATATCCTCCCGGCTCTACTGTTAAACCATTTTACGCGCTGGCGGGTCTGGAATATAACAAGATCAAACCCAACGATACCGTGTCATGCCGTGGTTTTTTTCAACTGCCGGGTGTGGCGCATCGTTACCGTGACTGGAAAAAGGAAGGGCATGGCTCCGTTAATCTGGATACGGCGGTGGCGCAATCGTGTGACGTATACTTCTATACACTCGCGCAGTCACTGGGTATTGATGCCATGGCCACATTTATGGGTCAGTTTGGTCTGGGTAAAAAGACCGGCATTGATATACCGGGTGAAATGAGTGGTGCGATGCCGTCGTCTGCATGGAAACGCAAAATGTTCAATCAGCCGTGGTACGGTGGCGAAACACTGATAGCAGGTATTGGCCAGGGTTATGTGTTGACGACGCCATTACAGTTGGCGGCCATCACTGCGACACTGGCTAACAATGGTGTTCAGATGCAACCACATCTGCTGCGTGGCACCCACGAACTGGGTAGCCCAACCATGACCGCAAAAGTGCCTGAGATCAGCCAGCGCGTGCCGGTTGTCAATGATGAAAACTGGCGTGCAGCCATCAATGCCATGGTCAGTGTGGTGCATAGCCCGCGCGGCACGGCCTACGGCATGGGTGCGCGGTCGCCGTATAAAATTGCGGGGAAAACCGGTACAGCACAAGTGGTGGGTATCAAGCAGGGTGAACGTTACAAGGAAAGTGAAACCCCGGAGCGTTTTCGCGATCATGCGTTGTTCGTTGCATTTGCGCCCGTGGAAGATCCGCAAATTGCAGTGGCCGTGCTGGTGGAAAATGGTGGGCACGGCAGCAGTGCCGCTGCTCCGGTTGCACGCACGCTGATGGATTATTATCTGCGGGATTCATATCCATCGTCGCGTGATGGGCAAACAGGCTCTGCTGGCATAAGGTCTCCGGTTGTTACGCCGACCCCTGCTGTTCCAGCATTGCCCGCCACCACGGCACCCGGTTCGTCATTGTGAGGGCTGTATCATGATGCAGAAAGGAACGCATGCGTATCCCACGCCCAATGGCCCGGGGTTCTGGTTTAAGTTGATGCAACGTATTCACGTTGATATCCCGTTGTTATCGGGATTGTTGCTGTTGTCGCTGGCGGGGTTGGTCATCCTGTACAGTGCGGGCGGGCAAAGCATGGACGTGCTGGGTCGGCAATTGGTACGTCTGGGGCTGGCATTTACGGTCATGATGGTGCTGGCGCAGATTCATCCCCAGCATTTGCAGCGCTGGGCGCCGCTGTTGTTTTCGGCGGGGGTAGCGTTGCTGGTGGCGGTATTGCTGGTGGGTGATATCGGTAAAGGCGCGCAACGCTGGCTGGAGTTTGGAGCGTTTCGTTTTCAGCCCTCGGAAATAATGCGCATTGCCGTGCCCATGATGGTTGCCTGGTATTTTGCAGAGCGCAACCTGCCGCCGCACCCGTTACGTTTATTGGTGGGCGCTGCATTGACGGTGGTTCCTGCGGCGATGATTGCCAAGCAACCTGATCTTGGTACGGCGTTGTTGATCACGTCCTCGGGTATTTTTGTGTTATTCCTGGCCGGAATGCGTTGGGCGCATATTGCAGTGGTGGGTGGCATCGTGGCGGGATTGGTGCCCATTGCCTGGTCGATGATGCATGATTATCAGCGTCAACGCGTTCTTACTTTTCTGAATCCCGAGAGTGATCCATTGGGGAGCGGTTATCATATTATTCAATCAAAAATTGCCATTGGCTCGGGAGGTTTGTATGGTAAGGGTTGGCTGAATGGCACGCAGTCTTACCTGGAATTTATTCCCGAGCGCTCTACCGATTTTATTTTTGCCGTGCTCAGCGAAGAATTTGGCTTGATGGGTATTATCGTAGTATTATTGATCTATCTGTTTATTGTGATGCGTGGTTTATATATTGCCTCACAGGCACATGATACCTTTACACGGTTGTTTGCAGGCAGCCTGATTCTTTCGTTCTCGGTGTATATCTTTGTCAATATTGGCATGGTTACCGCATTATTGCCTGTGGTAGGTGTGCCGTTACCGCTGATTAGTTACGGTGGAACATCCATGGTGACGATGATGGCCGCATTCGGTATCCTGATGTCCATACACACCCATCGCAAACTGGTGCCTACTTAATGAATAGAGTAATTAACAAATTATTTGTTGGCGCGTCATTTAGTCTCATTCTGACCCTGCAGGTGCCGCATGTGTTGGCAGATGGTGTGTCATTACGCCCGGAAGTACGTCAGTTTGTCGAGCAAATGGCAAGCAGGCATCAGTTTAGTCGTAATGAGCTGGTTGCCCTGTTTGGTCAGGTGCAGTCGCGTCAGGACATTATTGCCGCAATGACCCGACCGGCTGAAGGCAAACCCTGGTTTCAATACCGTCCGATTTTTGTTAATGATGCACGTGTTCAGGGTGGTGTCGAGTTCTGGAAAAAACATGAATCCGTGCTGGCAAAGGCGCAGGCTGATTATGGCGTGCCGCCTGAAATCATCACGGCGATTATCGGTGTGGAAACACGGTACGGCAAGCACACTGGCACTTACCGTGTTCTTGATGCGCTGTATACGTTAGGTTTTGATTATCCGCCACGCAGCACATTTTTCATGAGCGAGCTGGAACAATATCTGTTGCTCACACGTGAGGAAAAGCTGGATCCGGCTCTGCTGAAGGGTTCTTATGCCGGTGCGATGGGCCAGTCACAATTCATTTCCAGCAGTTATCGCCGATATGCGGTTGATTTTGATAATGACGGCGTACGTGACTTATGGCAAAGCATTCCGGATATTATTGGCAGTGTGGCCAACTATTTTCAGGCATTTGGCTGGCGTGCGAATGAGCCGGTTGTCGCCCGGGCACAAGTGAGTGGTGAAGAATACAAGGCTTTACTGGACAATATCAAACCTAATATTACGATTGCCAATCTCAAGCAGAAAGGCGTCACGATTACCGATGATATTGCGCCAGATCAGTTAAGCGCCCTCATCGAATATCAGGGCGAGTCGGATATGGAATATTGGCTGGGCCTGCAGAATTTTTACGTTATTACCCGTTACAATCGTAGTCCCTTGTATGCCATGGCAGTGTATCAACTGGCTCAGGAGATTCGCGCGTTGCATGATGCTCAGCACGTCAAGGATAAAACGTCTGCGGTTACCACCAAGCGCAAAGGAAAGTAAACGTGCTTGTAAGTCGAAGATGGTTGTTATGGCTGTTGCCGGTATTTTTGACGGCCTGTGGTACGGTAACGCCACCCCGTGATGGTGTGGCGCCGGACGTGACGCGTGACGGCGCGCCATCCCAGGCGCAAAAGATAGATATTGCGTCCATTCCGGATGCGGTGCCACGGGCCGAGCCACGTAGTAAGTACGGTAATCCGGAAACCTATGTAGTGGCCAATAAGACCTACCGCACCCTGTCCGCGAGTGAAGGCTATCTTGAGAGCGGTATCGCCTCATGGTACGGCACCAAGTTTCATGGTCGTCGCACCTCCAGTGGTGAACCGTATGACATGCATGGCATGACTGCTGCCCATAAAATCTTGCCGTTGCCGACCTACGCTGAAATAACCAATCTCCAGAATGGGCGCAAAGTAACGGTCAAGATTAATGATCGTGGCCCATTTCATGAGAACCGCCTGATAGATTTATCGTATGCGGCTGCCAGTAAACTGGGTATTCTGGCTACCGGTACCGGCCTGGTCGAGGTGCGCGCTATAACGCCGGGCACCGCCATGACGGATGCGCCTGCGTTGGGTGCCGCAGTAGTAGCTGCTGAGCGCGTTAGCCTGCCCTTGGGGCAAAGATCGCGTGTGGCGAAACTCTATCTGCAGGTGGGGGCTTTTAGCAACCGCGACAATGCTGAACGGTTACGCATCCGCCTGGCGGCGGTTCCTGTGCATCCCTGCACTCACCGCACTGGGGCGTCCTGCCCGGCGGATGAAGCCGCCTCCAGCAATGCACGGATTATTGAAAGACCAGCGGCAGGTGATTCACTCTACCGTGTGCGCCTTGGCCCGTTTGCCAGTGTTGAGGAAATGGATCGCTTTGCCAGTAAACTGAGCGGGCTGGGGATTCGGGATACTCAAGCCATCATTGACTGATCTTTTTCGTTCGGCGCAATAATCTTTTACTAAAGCGCACTATTGCGCACCATGTTGGCGCGCCTCCCCGCATAGGCGCGCCAACATGGTGCGCAACCTTTTCTTTTCCCCCCGCCTTGTAAATATAATATATTGTTTATTATAAAGATATTTTTATGGCATGGAATCTGCAATTTGCTGGATGAGTGCGGTCCATACCATCGGTTGCCCGTTATTTTTTGCAAAAAATCACATCCGCCGGGCAGGACGCCCAAGTGCGGTGAGTGCAGGGATGCGCAGGCGACTGCAGGGATGCAGGAGGTAGAGCACGCCGGGAGCGGTTGCCGGAACCGCCCGGCCCTGTCCGGAAACCGTAGAGGGGAAATCATGAACAAAGTCACAAATACACTTTTTGCCGCTGGCCTGCTGGTCAGTGTTCCTGTAATTGCCGCAGAGGAAACGATGCCGGACAAACCGGGGGTGCCCAGCCTGGGGGCAATCATGGGGGTTTCCGGGATCAATGTGTCGGGTTATATTGACACTTCCTATAACTATTTGTCGGGTACAGGGTCATTCACTGGAGGTACCGCCAACCGTGTTTACGACAGGGAGCGTAACAGCTTCAACGTCAATATGATTGACGTGACCGTATCTTCCTTACCCTCGGACGGTGTGGGCGGGCTGGTCAACCTGAATTTCGGCCCTGACACCAATGTTAATGCCTCGGCAGGTACAGGCGCCGCCGATGAATTCGACATCCAGGCCGCCTATGTGCACTATGCCAGCGGATCCTTCATGGCCATTGCCGGTAAATATGTCACCCTCGCGGGCGCCGAAGTCATCAAGGCCCCGGCCAACTTGAACTACTCACGATCCATCCTGTTTGGTTATGCGATTCCCTTCAGCCACACGGGTGCGCGCATGACCTACACCGTCAACGACAAGCTGGTGTTGATTGCCGGCATCAACAACGGCTGGGACGTGCTGAAGGAGTCGGCATCCGATGACGAAAAGACGCTGGAGCTGGGCATCTCTGCGCCCGCCATTGGTCCACTGGCGCTATCAGGCGTGATCTACACTGGTAACGAGCTAGGCGCAGCCGTTGGCAATCGCACCCTGTTTGATCTGGTCGCCACCTACAACGCCACCGACGCCCTGAGCTTTGTGCTCAATTACGACTATGCCACCCAGGAAGATGCCGTGACCGTGGGCCAAAAGGCCAAGTGGTCGGGCGTGGCCGGTTATGTCAACTACAAGTTCACCGACACCTGGCGTGCGGCACTGCGTGCCGAAACCTTCGATGACAAGGACGGCTTCCGTACTGGCGTGGTGCAGAAGTGGGACGAAGTGACGGTGACGCTTGCCTACGCGCCCAACGCAAACGTGGAACTGCGTGGCGAAGTGCGTGGCGATAAATCCGACAAACAATCCTTCCTGCAAGCCGATGGCACTGCCAAGGACAAGCAAACTTCCGTCGGCCTGCAGGCCATTTATAAATTTTAAGGCACCCCTAAAAATTCACATTGCGTCATTCCGCCCGGGTCGGCGCCGGTGTGACGAATTTTTAGAGGTTCCCTGTAGCCAGCAGGCCGGACGGCGCAATGCTGTCCGGCCTGATTTTGTTGATGTTTTTTTGATATTTGCCAGCATTCCTCAATTTATCGGCGTGTGGGGTTTTTTGTGCGCCCGTTCCGCAGTAAAATAGCCCACCCGTTCGAATCTTTCATGCGGTCAGACTAAATTGTCGCCGTTCTGTTTTTTCAACGAAAATACCGGTTTTCAGAGGGAAGTACCCATCGTGAATATTTCACTGCATCGTTTTTCTTTAGCCGCACGGCTGAAAGTTACTGGCATCTGGTTGCTATTGCTTGCCTGCACCAGCGTGGCTGCCGCCCCAACAAACGTGCCTGGCGCACCGCCGATTGCCGCGCGCGGTTACATTCTGCAAGACTTTCAAAGCGGTGCTGTGCTGGCTGCCTTGAATGCCGACCAGCGCATGGAGCCTGCCAGCCTTACCAAATTAATGGCGGCCTATCTGATATTTGATGAGTTACGCACGGGCAAAATCAAGATGAGTGATATGGTCACCATCAGCGAAACGGCGTGGCGTATGGAAGGCTCGCGTACCTTTGCCAAGGTGGGCTCCCAGGTTTCAGTGGAAGACCTGCTTAAGGGCATGATTGTGCAATCGGGTAATGATGCCACGGTGGCGTTGGCCGAACATGTGGCGGGTACGGAGTCTGTGTTTGCCAGCATGATGAATCAGCGTGCCAAACAATTGGGCATGACGGGCAGTCATTTCGTGAACAGTGCAGGTATGCCTGATCCGGAACATTACACCACGGCACGTGATCTGGCGATTTTGACACGTGCGCTGATTCACGACTTTCCTCAACATTACAAGCTCTACTCCATGCGTGAGTTCATGTTTAATGGCATCACTCAACCTAACCGCAACCTGTTGCTGGGGCGAGATTCTACCGTGGATGGTGTGAAAACCGGTCATACCAAATCAGCAGGTTTTTGTCTGGTGTCATCAGCGTTGCGTAATAATATGCGATTGATCTCGGTGGTGCTGGGCGCTACTAGCGAAAACGCTCGCGCCAACGAAAGTCAGACGTTATTGAATTATGGCTTCCGGTTTTATCAAACGCATCGACTGTATGCGGCGAACAAACCACTTTCCACGGTGCGTATCTGGAAAGGCGAGGCGGAAAACCTGACATTGGGTTTGAACAAGGATCTTTACCTGACGATCCCGCGTGGCCAATACAAGAGTCTTGCGGCATCAATGAGTGTCTCCCCCCAGATTACCGCCCCCGTCGTACAGGGGCAGGCGTATGGTGCGGTCAGGGTTGTGCTTGACGGCAAGGAAGTCGCCAGGCAGCCTTTGGTCGCCCTTCAGGCCATTAATGAAGGTGGTCTATGGCGCCGTTTTGTGGATTGGGTATCGCTGTTGATTGGATAGTCATCGTTAATATTGTTGGAGACCCTTATGTCTGAATATATGCCCATCGTCTATCTACATGATGCGTTCATGCCCATTGATCAAGCCCATGTGCCGGTGCTGGATCGTGGTTTTATTTTTGGCGATGGCGTGTATGAAGTGATTCCTGTCTATTCGCGGCGCCCGTTTCGTTTGCAGGAGCATCTGCAACGCCTGCAGCACAGCCTTGATGGTATTCGTCTCCAGAATCCTCATGCTGATCAGGAGTGGGCGGATTTGGTGACACAGTTGATCGCACGCAATGACGGCGACGATCAGTCCGTGTATATGCAGATCACTCGCGGTGTCGCCAGGCGTGACCATGCTTTTCCGCCCGGTATCAAGCCCACCGTTTTCATGATGAGCAATCCGATGACAGTACCCCCCGCAGAGTTACGTGACACGGGCGTCAGCGCGATTACAGCGCCGGATAATCGCTGGTTGCGTTGTGACATCAAGGCCACTTCCTTATTATCAAATGTCCTGTTGCGTCAATTGGCAGTGGATGCCGGTGCCGTGGAAGTGATATTGCTACGTGATCAGTTTCTTACCGAAGGTGCAGCCAGCAACATTTTTGTGGTGCAAAATGGTATGTTACTCGCACCACCCAAAAATCATCTCATGCTGCCTGGTATAACCTATGACGTCGTTATAGAGCTGGCGGTGGCAAATAATATACTCTGTGAGGTACGTCCCATTGCCGAGCATGAAGTGCGCACGGCACAGGAGTTGTGGCAAACATCCTCATTGCGTGAAGTGATGCCCATCACCCTGCTGGACGGCAATCCCGTGGGTGATGGCAAGCCCGGGCCATTATTCCAGAAAATGTACGCGCTCTACCAGGACTACAAGCAGGCTGTGCGTGCCGGTAAAGGTTAGTGCAATGAGTGAGAGCGCTCCCGAACCGGAATCCCTGCTGGTATTCCCCTGCGAATTTCCCATCAAGGTAATAGGAAACGCCAGTGATACCTTTGAAGCACAGGTCCTCGAGATTGTGTGTCGCCACGCGCCAGATATGGACAAGACAGCCATCACCCGGCGTTCCAGTCAGGGTGGCAATTACCTGGCGATTACGGTCACCCTACAGGCTACCAGCCGCGCCCAGCTGGATGCCATTTACCAGGATTTAACGGCATGCAAGCTGGTGTTAATGGCGCTGTAAGCAAAGCTACAGCAACGCCGGTATTTCCTTTGCCAACGCATTCTTTTCACCCGCCACGCTGCCGGTAACAACAAAGCCGCGCAGTTTTTCTTCGGCATCGAAATACAAGGCACGCACGCCGCCTTCCGGTGTTTCAATGCGCCATGCACCCTCAATGCCCTGGGGTGGCGGCGACACAACCACCGGGTGTGCCGGGGTTTTCACGACAACAGGCATGGCAGGATACGTCACGGGCGTGGCCTGGCCTGCCAGCGTTTTTGCCAGTGCGCGGGCGGCGTTCATCAGCGGCATTACGAACAGCAATACCAGCCCTTCTACTTCCGCGCAATCACCCAGTGCATATACATCGGGTGCGCTGGTGGCCAGCAGGCGGTTGACCACAATGCCTTGACGTACGTGCAGGCCGGCGGTTTGCGCCAATGTAACACGTGGACGTAATCCCACACATGACAACACAGCATCGGTGTTCAATGTGGTGCCATCCGAGAGCGTCAGTTGATAACCGCCCGCCGCGCTATTGTTTACCTGCGCCACGGTCTTGCCCAGATGCCAATTCACGCCCAGCTGTGTCAGCCCCTGTTGCAATGCCTGCCCTGCGGGATCAGGTAACAGGCGATCCAGAGGTGTTTTGCTGGGCGCGATCACATCCACCGCCATACCCGCGTTACGCAAGTCATTGGCAAACTCGCAACCGATCAGACCCGCACCGATAATCGCCACACGTTTGGCATCACTTGTGGCCTGACGAAAACGTGTGTAATCCACAAGATCATTCACTGACATCACCGCCGATGCGGCATCACCTTCCATGGGTAGCCGGATCACATTGGCACCCAGCGCCAGCACCAGCCTGGTGTAGCTGATATCCTTGCCATTCAGGGTAATCGTGTGGCGTGTCGTATCAATAGCACTTACCCTTGCATCCGTATCAATGGTGGCATTTAATTGAGTGGACATTTGCACCGCATCGGCGGTGGCCAGTTGTCCGGGCTGTTTGCCGCTCGTGAGCGCGTTGGATAGCATGGGCTTGGAGTACGCACGCCCATCATCCGCCGTAATGATATGCAGCGGCGTATCCTTGTCGAGTTTGCGAAATTCGCGTGCCAGCGAATAGCCCGCTAAACCGCTACCTATAATGATGATGGGGTGCATGTTCTCTCCAATCCAATGATCGTTTTTAATTAAGCGATGGGTATCATTTCGAAGTCGGCTTTCTCCACACCGCAATCCGGGCATGCCCAGGTTGCGGGGATGTCGGCCCAGCGTGTGCCGGGTGCAATACCATCTTCCGGCATGCCCATACTTTCGTCATAGATAAAACCGCATACAATACATTGCCATTTTTGCATAATAAACTCCTTTGTGTTGAATGATAGTGTTCTGTTTAATAAAATTTATCTCTTCACCTTGGCAAGCGTGGCCCGGTAATGATTCGCATGGCGCTCTTCAACCCTGGCCAATGCAGCGAAGCGTTTCGCGGCTTTTTCCAATGTGGCCTTGAAGCGCTGCGCGTGGTCAATGGATTCGGCGATCTGCTCATCAAATTCACGTACTGCCTGTTCGTTGTTTTCCTGCATCGCCAAATGCCGGAACGTCGGATACATTTCGGTGTATTCATAGGTTTCACCGGCAATCGCCATATCCAGGCAGCGTTCAGCATTCATCTGATCCCTGGGGTAAAGCAAATCAAGATGACCAAACGCATGTTGCACTTCTTGCACGGCGGTGTCCTCAAACACCTTGGCGCTGGCTTCATCGCCCTGCGCGCGACAGATACCGGCGAAGTATAAATATTTGATATGCGCCATTGACTCGCCGGCAAAGGCGGATTCGAGATTTTTAATGGTAATGGAATCACTGTGTTTCATGGTCGTGTTCTCCTCAATGTGATGGTATTTAATATGTGGTACGAACCACATGGATACATCATAGAGGCAGAGTGTCGATAGGTCTAATTGATTATTTATATAGAATCGATAGTTTTTAGCTATTTATATGCGTAATGCCGATGCTCTCAAAATCAAGGATTGTTTGCCGCAGCGCTTCCACAGCCTCCGGCCGTGCATAGCTTTTGCGCCAGGCCAGTGCCACACGGCGGCTCGGCGCAGGCTTGACAAGCGGGCGTATGCTCAACATCTTGTCATGACGGCTGCCGCCTACAGAAGTGCTGGGCAGCACCGTAATACCTGCGCCGGAGGCAACCATCAAGCGAATGGTTTCCAGTGAACTGCCTTCCAGGGTTTTTTGCAGACCGTCACTGCTGCGATGACACGCCGGGCAGGCGCGTAATACCTGATCACGAAAACAATGCCCTGCTCCTAGCAACAATACCGTTTCATTGGCAATATCGGCAGGGTTAAGCACGGTTTTTTTGCTTAATGGATGCCCCTTGGGCAACGCAACCACAAAGGACTCGTCATACAATGGTTGCGTGATAATGCCCGGTTCCTCAAACGGCAAGGCAATAATAATGGCATCCAGATCACCTTGTTGCAACCGTTTCGACAGCACGGCCGTGTAATTCTCATCAATTAATAACGGCATATGTGGCGCACGTGTACGCAGCAACGGAATCAATTGCGGTAATAAATAAGGTGCAACCGTATAAATAGCACCCAGACGTAATGGGCCTGTCAGCGGATCCTGTTCCTGTTTGGCAATGTGTTTGATCGCTGCCGCTTCATCCAGCACCCGCACCGCCTGGGCGATGATGCGCTCACCGGTTGCCGTTATGGTGATTTCATTCACGCCCCGTTCAAACAGCGTCACACCCAGCTCACTCTCCAGTTTGCGCACGGCAACACTCAGGGTTGGCTGGCTCACAAAACATGCTTGTGCCGCACGCCCAAAATGGCGTTCGCGAGCGACGGCGACTATGTAACGCAATTCGCTCAGTGTCATGAAAGGATCCCGGAAAAATTCAATGGCATGTCATGTTTTTTCATTGAATAATTGTTATTAATTAATAGCTTGTACGTCTAAAGAAAAGCAATCGAACGTCGATATAAATGAATGAAGACTGGCGAATGACGCTATCTTCATGTGAACAGTATAGGCGTACATGAGGTGTTTTAAAATGGAAACTACCACGTCACCAACCCCCTTGGTTGAAACCCGTCAACCGCGTTTATTCCCGGCAAAATTACGCGCGGCGTTAATTCATGCAGGTATCAGCACGGTCATTTTCATGGCGTTTCTTTATCTGATTCTGGTCGAATGGTATCCCCCACCCTTTTTTACCACGGATGGTGGCTGGAATGGTGTTGTTATCATGGTGCTGGTCGACATTGTGCTTGGCCCTACCCTCACGTTCATTATTTTCAACCCGCGTAAATCCAGAAAAGAGATTTTATTCGATCTGTCAATGATTGCATTGGTTCAATTCGGCGCACTTGCCTGGGGCGGATACACCGTCTACAGCCAGCGTCCGGTGGCTGTCATTGAGTGGGAGGGTGTGCTCAAGCCGCTGACCACAGAACCGTTGTATGTACAGGATAAAACCCTTGCCGATTTACAGCAGTTTAATACAGGATCAAGGCCCATTATTCGTGCTGAACCTCCCAAAACCAAAGATGAAATGGGCACCATGATGGAATTGGCATTGAATAAGGACATTGGCGAAACCCAGCAGTTCTGGATGTTTCGTTCGTTCAAGGGGGCTTTGGTCGAGATTAAAAAAAGCGCGCTGGATATCACTGCGGTAACCACAGACAATACCGAAATCAAGTCAGCACTGGATAAATTCCTGCAGCAAAACCACGGTAAAAAAGCGGAAGATTTTTTTTACCTCAAATTCGCGGGACGTTACAAGGACGCCATTTTTGTGTTTGATGCTGTGGGTGACGAGGTGGGTCATTTGATGTGGGGCGTACCGGAGCGGTTACCGTAGGATGCAAGGTGGACATCCTTCCGTGTTATTTCCGCTCAACGACAGTGTGTCTAATCTTTTGGCTTATCCTCCGCAATATTCTTCGGCGCTATGAAAAAATCCAGCGGCGCGGCCGCAAAGCGTGTGAGCAGTGCCTTGATCAATTTTGGCCATTGCGTGACACGCACCTGACGCGAGCGTAGTGCGACGAAGAGCGCCAGGGAGAAGCTTACCAGCAGATTTACCGCACCAATGCTCAAGACCCCTACAAACGAAATAACCGTAGTTTGCCATGTTATATAATGTTCCAGGCCAACTAATGCAGTGGCGAAATTGGCGGAAGAAAAGGCAATATGGCGAATGTCGATAGGCAAACCGAGCAGGAAGCCCAGGGTGCCCATGCTGCCAAGAAACACGCCAAAATAAAAGTTACCCATGAGTCCGCCCAGATTATTTTCAATATAACCTGCAAATTTTACCTGGCGGGTTTCACCCAGCAGGCGACGCAGCCAATGTAGCTGCGCGATACGGAGGGGAATGTGTGCGTAGGCTGCCTTGTTGTCGTAGTAACCTGAAATCAACCCCGCCACAAACAGGCACACCCCTGCAATAGCGGCATGAAATAGCGCAAGGCTGTGCAGGGGATCAATGTCGTGCAACATGTGTTCGGCTTTTCCCGGTGTTACTAGGTGCTGGCCTTGTATGGAAAAATATCCCCAGGCAATCATATAGGCGATGGGGAAGGCGATAATGATGTTGCCCAGCACGGCGACGAACTGGGTGCGTATTACTTTCGCGATCAGTTCCACTAGGCTATCGGTATCGATATGGCGGCCGTCGCGGCTGTGCAGTCCGGCGGCAATGCGGGAGGCAGTCATGGCCGGTTGCTTGGTCGCGATCGTGAAATGCAGCACGTGAATCAGCATAAAACCCAGTGAGTAATTCATGCTGTAAATAAAGGCTTCTACCAGGGGTGCTGCACGCAGGTAGGATGCGAGCGTCTTGAGGGTGGCCATAAAACCAATGATAAAGCCCGCACCGGCAGCCGCGCGAAACATGGCGGTATATTCGCTGCGATTTTCCGCGACATAGTGTTCGCCCGTGCGACTGGCATTTTCCGTGACGTTGCGTGCCAGCAGGTTGATGTTGCTGGCGAACAGGTCTCGCATTACATACTTGCGATTATGTGCCTCAACCAGTTCCAGGCCCAGCGCCAGGGCGGCATCGTTGCGTGAAATGTGTTCGCCATTGACGACCACGCTTTTTGCTGTGATGGGGGCGGGTAAATCATGGGTGACATCCACCAGCACCAGCAGTTTGCGTAACCGGTCAATGCTTTGGGTCAGCCGTACCAGCAAATAGGTGAGCGCGACGCTGGTGCCCTGCCGCAGGACCACCGTCTCGCACTGCTCCAGCATGACCAGTAAATGTCTGGTATCTTCCGGTGGCTTGGGGTCGCCGCTCAGGAAGCGGTTGTAATCATTGAGATAGCGTAGTGTTTCAACATTCTGCATCAAAAACGGTGATTCAAATGTTTTGAGATCCAGTTTGTTGCGAATTAATTCGGGTTCCAGCCCCATCGCGCTAATGCGGTAAGACAAGGCCTGGATGGCGCCCAGCAACTGCATGATGGTTTTTTTTCGGTTTACAGCGTCTCCCTGCCCGGTGCCTGCAGTCGCCAATGTGTTATACAGCGCCAGCCAGTCATCCGCAGGCACGCCGCTCATCCACAGGTAATCAGTATTGACAGGCAGTATTCGATCCAGGCAGTCACGCAGGTAACGATCATCTACCGCCGGGGGTAACATGCGATAGGAAAGGCGCTGAAACAGCTCAGTAAAGAAGCCGTTGCTGGAGAGAATGCCGGTATCGGTATAGAGGCTGCTCTGGTGTCGTGTCGAAAATACGCGCAGTAGATAATGGCGGAGGGCAATGGCGTGGCTTTCCTTGCCCTGCAGTAGCTGTGTGAGGGTGCGGACATTGGCGATAGCTTGATCAATTTGATGTGGCTTGTCCGGACGTAATTTCCGGACGAGTTCCGTCAGACCGTCAATGGCGTCGGTGTCAGGGTTGTCGGCGATGCGTTCAAGTAGGGCCAGCATTCAAAAAGTACAGTGCCAGTTCAGGCCAAGAGGGAGAGTTTACGAGGTGTGGGAGTGATAGGCAAGTGATGGACTCCGATACTGATGAGCATCGCTGCGGGCATTTGGCTTGAGTATTTAAGGTGATGTTGGACGGATATGGCGGGTGGTGGTTTGATATGTGAGCACTATGTATAGATTAGGGTGCGTATTCGGCATATTTTGACAAAGCCTGACAATTTTTTATTGCTTACTTTTTTCAAGGCCAGTATCTTTAGCGAGTGTCGGATGATGTGGTTGCATAGTGGGCTTGTCGTTATCTTTGCGCGCATTTATCTGTGTTCTTGAATTATTGCAAGACAGTGGAATAATCCGGATGGGAACGTTGATCAGGGGGCGTCACTTGACAACACCGGCGATTAAGCCATTATTTGGCTCAACATGTAAATGTGATGGGTGGGGCGATGCATATGAAAATTAAAAGTCTTGGTGCGTGCGTACTGGTGGTGATGTCGTGTTTTTCCTCTTGGGTGTATGCCGTACCGATTGCGCTTGACCCGATTTTGCCCGGTGTATTTAACAACGGTAATGGCGTTAACAGCGATTGGGTGCAAGTGAATCGGAACTGGAAGGGGTTGAGTTATTATGATGCCAGCTCCCCCTATTTTAATACTAATGGTATAAATGAATTGCGTGATTATAATGCGGCCATGACAATGGATCGCGGTCCGTTGGGCGTCACTCAGGGTCTATACAACACCTGGACTGGTACGGTTGCAAACATTAATTTTGCAGATCAGGTGTTTAATAATGTGTGGGGCAGTGTGTGGGGTGATCGTCCCCTGGCGCCTGTGTTCACGGACAATTATCAGGACAATTTCGCTGTTCGTTTTACCGGTTATCTTGCCATTCCTGTGGCGGGTGAATATAACCTGGGCGTGTTGTTCGACGATGGCTTCCGCTTCGAGCTTATGGGAGATGGTGGTGCATCCGTGGTTTTATCCAAGGATGGACTGAATCCTCCCTGGGATATCATGAGCTTTGCTGATCCGCTATTGTTGGGCGTTGGCTTGTATGCTTTCAGTCTGGACAGCTACGAGCATTGGGAAGCCGGGGTGATCAGTTTGCTATGGCAGACAGCCAGTGGTGCGGATTGGAGTGTTATCCCCGATGACAGGTTTTTTACCCAGATACCAGAGCCTGCTACCTGGGGTATACTGCTGATCGGTTTTGTGGCTATGGCGGCGGCGCAACGCAAAAAAAAGCGCTAGTGACTTACCAGACGCTGATCAGGGTCAATGTTCCAAGGCAGTAGCGATAGTTTGCGCTGCCTTGCCCTGTGCTTAATCCGCCCGCGTTGGAGCAGCTTGCCTTGGCTTCCAGTCCCAGCAACTCCGAAAACCAGCCTTTGATTTTCACCTCACCGTAAAACAGGCCGTTGCTATCCGTGCTGTCGATATCCTGCATCCCGGCACCTACCAGTGCGCCTGCACTCCAGCGCTCCGCGAGTATCGAACGGGTATAGCCCACCAGCGCCATGTATTCCCTTAGTTTACGGGGGCTGAAATAGCCAATCCCGCGAAAATCGCTGTCCACCCACTTGACGCGCCCCTGTACATTGAGACCTTCGATTTGCGGGAGACTGTAAATGATACGGGCGACCTTGCCGGTGCGGTTATTGCTATCGGAAATGGATTGCGTATAGAGTGCGCCTACCAAGGTTAGCTCCGGGGTCAGTGCGTAGTCCACGGAGGCGCTGTAGGTGTCGGCACGATAACGGGATCGGATCGCGGTCACTGTATCAATGATGTCACGCTGGACAGACGCCTCCAAGTACCAGGGCCTCGGTGTTTTGTAGCTTATATTTACTTCACCCAGCGTGGGTGACCAGTCGCCGGAGAGTTGTGTAATGTCAACGCGGGAGCGCCATTGCCGCGCAGGGCCGGTATCATACTGAAGTTTCAGTGCGTCGAATTGCTCTTTGCCAACAGCGTCATTGAGTCGCCATTGTCCCAGTCGAATACCCGCTATGCCACCCGCCAAGGGTTTATCAACCGATTGATCCACTCCCAGATAATAACGCCATTGCCGTGCATTATCGCTGTCATCGGAATACAGGTTGTCCATGATCACGCGTGCAGCGTTTGCTTCGGTTGCTACCAGGCACAACAGAAGCAGGCCGATGCTTTTCCCTATTTGGTTCCCCATTTCTTCCTCATATTGAAGAGCTCGGCGGAATAACCCACCAGGCTGGCGGGTGACATCAGCAGCTGATAGATCAATGTGTACCAGAGAAAACCGGCAAGATTGCGCCGTACCTTAAGGCCGTATTGGCGGAAGATCGAGCGCTGGTGTGTGAACATGATGGTGTTAACCAGCAATATCAGCGGGATCAGGATCAGGGTTAACAGGCCAACCACGAGATAGTATTGAAAAAACACCGCCGCAATGAGACCCGGCACAAGCACTAGCAGGAATGCCAGGTCCAGATAAGGGAACAGCAGATTGAGGTAGATAAAAGGCGTGTTGAATCTTGGTTTGATCAACACGCCAGGGTGATGTTTAAAGGCTTCGATGAGGCCGCGAGACCACCGTTTGCGCTGGCGGTAAAACTGTTTGTAGGATTCGGGAACATTGGTGAAAACGAAAGCGTTTTCCGCGTAACCGATACGGTAACCTTTGGTTAGCATGCCCCAGGTCAGCACGATATCTTCGCCTAATGTGGGCGGCCAGCCGCCCAGTTCCTCAAGAATATTCCGGCGATAAATGGAAAAAGCGCCTTGTGCCACCAGCGTGCCCTGGAATAACGACTGGATTCTTTTGGTGACGGCGATGCCGTGGAAATAGTCCCATTCCTGCAGGCGTGTGAGGAAATTCTTGCGGGAGTTGCGTACCAGCACGGTGCCTGCTACTGCGGCAGTGCTGGACGGGCCATCGACCAGATGACGTACGATAGCCGCAAGACTACCCTGTCGCATCCAGGTATCGGCGTCCACAGTAACGATCAGGTCATGTTTTGCTTGCTTGAGCCCCGTATTAAGTGCGTTGGCCTTACCGTTATTTTTCGGTACGCGAACCAGTTGCAGGGTAAAGTGGGGGTGTGGGTGTGTTTGCCCCATGATATCTTTCACGATGGCTGCCGTGCGGTCGGTGGAGCCATCATCAATGACAATGATTTCTACTGGAGAGTGATACTCCTGTCGTAACAGGGTATCGAGTGTTCCCGCCAGCGAGGACTCTTCATTGTAGGCCGCAACCAGAATGGAAACGGGTGGGAGCGGGTGTTTATGCTGATAAACCGGGCGCTTATCAAGGAGCAGGCCGGCCACCAGAAAGGCGTTGGCAAACCCGGGAATGAGTGCTACCCCGATGACTGCCAGCCACGCTGGAATCGGTGTGACCACGCTCGATAAATCATCTATCCAGGGCAAGGCAAGATACAGGCTCAGTCCGCACCACGCAAATGCGGCCAGGGTGGCCAGAACGAGCTTGTAACTGACAGGAAGATACGCCCTGCGTTTGTCAGCAGGAGGGGTAGAATGGGTACTTTCCTTGTCCATCATTCGCTTGTGTTCCTCAGTCGCTCACGTGCTGCGTGCTGCAACGCCCTTCATCGCATCTTCTCAAGTTTCTACGGAGTTTGTCAACTTATGGGCGGCGGCATCCGAAAAGCAACTGTGTCGCCGTGCAATTATTACTTTTCTGGTTGGAGTTTATGCGATATTTTAAGTCGGGTCGGCCGTGTTCGGCGCCTGCTTTTTCAATGCTTGTCTTTTGTCTCATGGGAATCTCTAAAAATTCCATCCCTGGAATTTTTAGAGAAGAAAAGCAAAAATGTCATTTTTTCTTTTCTTCATTTATCAATCACTTGAGTGATTGATAAATGGCGGCACATCCCTGCGCCGCACGGGCACCCCTAATTATTAGAGGTGCCCTCATGCTATATTCGCTTTGCCGATCAGTTCATGGCGTGAATGGCGCACGTTTCAATGACGTGGGCGGGGCTTGTGGTAATGTGTCATCATCACCCAAGGTGTTTGTCATATGGTGGCCTGTGTTAGACTCGCCGTATTCAATCAGGCCTTTTTGATTCATGTCCTTATAATATGATCAGCCCTTCCGACCCTTCTCGGCATCCTGCGCTGGCCGCGTCCCTGGCGCGCGGTCTGGAGCAGATGGCGTTGCCTTTGCCGGCTGCGGTGCAGGAAAAATTGCTGGCCTATGTCGGGCTGCTCGTCAAATGGAATCGTGTCTATAACCTTACCGCGGTGCGTGATCCGGCCGAGATGGTAACGCGCCATCTGCTGGATAGTTTGTCGGTGGTGCCGCACATGCAGGGGCCGCGTGTGCTGGATGTCGGTAGTGGCGCCGGCTTGCCGGGTATTCCCCTGGCGCTGGTCAAGCCGGAATGGCAGTTTGTGCTGCTCGACAGCAATGGCAAAAAGACCCGCTTTATTACCCAATCCTGCATCGAGATGGGGTTGAGCAATGTGAGTGTAGAAACCTGTAGAATCGAGGATTATCGGCCCCAAGTTCCGTTTGATAGCGTTATTTCACGGGCATTTTCCGAATTATCGGCGATGCTTGTTGCCACGGGCCGGTTATGTCAACCTGAGGGTGTCATGTTGGCCATGAAGGGTGAATATCCCGCGCAGGAGCTGGCGGTGGTGCCTCCCGGGTTTGTCGTGCAATCGGTGAGCGTTTTGCAAGTGCCGGGGCTCGATGCGCAACGGCATGTGGTGCGTGTTGCCTTACAGGCGTAGAATGTCCGGCATGCCGTGAAGGGAGCCGTAGCGAGAATGGGCAAAATTATTGCCATAACAAATCAAAAAGGTGGGGTGGGTAAAACCACCACCAGCGTCAATCTTGCTGCGTCTCTGGCGGCGACCAGGCGCCGTGTGTTGCTGGTCGATCTTGATCCGCAAGGTAATGCCACCATGGGAAGTGGCGTCGATAAAAAGATGCTGGAGTACTCCAGTTACGACCTGTTGCTGGGTGAGCGCGACATGGCGGCGGTCACCGTCGTCACACCACACGCGGGGTACGCGCTGGTGCCCTCCAATGCCGATCTCACGGCGGCGGAGGTGCAGCTGATGTCCATACCGCAGCGTGAACTGCGGTTGCGTCAGGCGCTGGAGTCCGTGTTGTCCTCGTATGACTATATATTGATTGATTGTCCGCCGTCGCTGAACATGCTGACGGTTAACGCGCTGGTTGCGGCGCACTCTGTCATCATTCCCATGCAGTGCGAATACTATGCGTTGGAGGGGTTGTCGGCGCTGCTGGAAACCATAGATCAAATACGCGCCACCCTTAATCCACAGATCAAAATTGAGGGTTTGCTGCGTACCATGTATGACCCGCGCAACAACCTTGCCAGCGAAGTATCGGAGCAGCTTGCCCAGCATTTTGGTGATGCGCTTTACCGCACCGTGATTCCGCGTAATGTGCGGCTGGCCGAGGCGCCCAGTCATGGTCTGCCGGTATTGTTGTATGATAAAACTTCACGTGGCGCGCTGGCGTATCTGGCGCTGGCGGGCGAAATGCTGCGGCGCGAAGCGCTTGCCAGCGCTTGAGTAGGCGGCGCCTGGCGATGTGCGAATAATAATACGGGTCTGCATCAAAGCGGCCGACCCGGGTTAAGTCCCAAATCTCATGAAGCGTCTGAATCAACTTTAGGAAATTGCAATGCCCATTAAAAAACGCGGCCTGGGCAGAGGGTTGGATGCCCTGCTGGGGAGTATCGCATCTTCCCGTCCCATGCCCGGCGATGAGCCTCCCGATCATCCCTCCGGTGTGCAGACAGACGAATTGCGGCAACTGCCGGTCGATCTGATCCAGCGTGGCAAATACCAGCCGCGCACCGACATGCGCACGGAAAGCCTGGAAGATCTCGCCAGCTCCATCCGCGCCCAGGGTGTCGTTCAGCCTATTGTGGTGCGCCTGTTGCCGCCTGTGCCGGGGCGTGAGGCGTCACTGGCGCCGCGTCGTTACGAGATCATTGCCGGTGAGCGTCGCTGGCGCGCTGCCCAGCTGGCGGGCTTGCAGGACATTCCTGCCATTGTGCGAGATGTGCCTGACGCCGCCGCCATTGCCATGGCGCTCATCGAGAATATCCAGCGCGAAAACCTCAGCCCCATGGAAGAGGCCGTTGCGTTGCAGCGACTGATTGACGAATTTCAGATGACTCACCAGGACGCCGCCGATGCGGTGGGCCGTTCGCGCGCTGCTGTCACCAATCTGCTGCGACTGCTGGGGCTGGTGGATGATGTGAAGCGCATGGTTGCGCGCGGTGGCCTGGAAATGGGCCATGCGCGTGCCCTGCTCGGACTGGAGGGCGCCGCCCAGCTTGCAGCGGCCCGGCAAGTGGTGGCGCAAAAATTGTCAGTGCGTGAAACTGAGCAATTAGTGCGCCGCATGCAACAATCCGGCGCGCCGCGCGCCGCGTCAGACAAGTCAAGCATGGTGCCGGATCCCAATATTCGCAATTTACAGGAAAATTTGTCGGCAAAAATAGGCGCGAAGGTCGATATACAGTACACTCAGCGTGGCAAGGGCAAGCTGGTGATCCATTACGGCAGTCTCGACGAATTGGATGGCATTTTAGAGCACATTAAATAGCCTCTGGCGTTTCCCGTTGAGCGATTCCCCGTCAGTGGATGGCGGATGCGGGCCAAAAAGGCGCGCTTTTTTGCGGCTTCAGGGTTGTGGCGCACCTGTCTCGGGTGTTAGAATGCCGCCCGTCTTTTTCTTTGTTTGCCTTGGTGTGATGCGAGATGAAAAACCCGCCCCGCGTAGGCCTGTTGCTGGTGGGTGTTGGCACCCACATGGCGGCGATGGTCATCATGGGTTTCGTGCTGGGCTATGCGCTGGACGCCTGGCTGGGTAGCCAGCCGTGGTTTATGCTGCTTCTGGGTGGAATGGGGTTTGTAGGTGGAATCCTCAAGGCGCATAAGATGTTGAGCAGATGGGGTTAGTCCTGAACAACGCAAGGGATGACGCAAGCGGTGCCGGGCAAGATACGGCCAGGCAAACCCGCAGCATTATCGCTGCACAGATCGTGATCGGTGCATTGGTGGCGGCAGGATTTGGCATGGCCCACGGCATGGCGGGTGCGCAGGCGGCATTATATGGCGCGTTTGTCAGCGTATTTGTTGCCACCCTGTTGCGGCGCGGCATAAATCGCGCCAGCCAGATTGCCGGGCAAGACCCGAAAACAGCCATGCTGACGCTTTACGTGGGCGCCGTGGTGCGCTTTGTGCTGGTGCTGATACTGTTTGGTGTAGGGCTGGCAGGGTTAAAGCTTTTGCCGTTGCCCGTGATTGTCGGGTTTGGTCTGGCGCAGTGTGCGTACCTGATAGGCATGCGCCGGGCATGATGCGCGGCGCGTACCGCCGCTCCCGGCAAGTGTTGGATAAAAAAGAATTTGCAGAGGTTACCGGGCATGAATGGTCAGGTGATCCGGTTATAAAAGTTTCAAGTGGGGAGACAGATCTTGAGTAGTGAGGCAACGCGTGATTCGGGCGGAGGCGGTACCGTCGAGTATATTCAGCATCACCTGACCAACCTGTGTGCGGGTGATTGTGATCCTGTGACTCATCAGGCCGCCGGTTTCTGGGCGTGGCATGTGGATACCATCGTCATCAGCTACCTGCTGGGCGCCCTGATTGTAATCGTCGGCTGGCGCGTGGGCCGTAACCTGAGTCTCGACAAGCCCAGCGGATTCCAGAATTTCGTTGAGATGGTGCTGGACTTTGTCAGTAATCAGGTGCGCGATACCTTCCCCGGCCATAACCCACTCATTGCTCCCCTGGCGCTCACCATTTTCCTGTGGGTGTTCCTGATGAACTTGATGGACATGATCCCGGTAGATTTGTTACCCGTTATTGGTGCAGCGATGGGCATTCCGTACCTCAAGGTCGTGCCGACCACGGATCTGAGCACCACACTGGCCATGTCATTGACAGTATTTGCGCTGGTGATTTACTACAGCATCAAGGTCAAGGGCCCGGTCGGCTATCTCAAGATGTTTCTGTTTCATCCGTTCGGCAAATTCTTTGTGCCGGTCAACATTGCCATGACGACCATTGAAGAGTTGGCCAAACCCCTGAGTCTGGCGTTGCGGTTATTCGGCAACCTGTTTGCCGGTGAGTTGGTGTTCCTGTTGATCGCATTGATTGGTGGTACCTTGGCGGTAGGCGGCGGTTTATCCTTCCTGTGGGGTGGGCTGCAAGTAGCGCTGGATCTGGGCTGGCTGATTTTCCATTTGCTGGTCATTACCTTGCAGGCATTCATTTTCATGGTACTGTCGATTGTGTACCTGGGCATGGCGCACACCACGGCAGATGATCATTAACAACAGTTTTTAGTTAACGTGTATTATTTTTTTATCCATTGAGGAGAGCAGCAAAATGACACCCGATATGATTGCACAGATTTATGCTTACACCGCCGTTGGCGTTGGCGTTATCCTGGCCGCCGCTGGCCTGGGTTCCGCCATAGGCTGGGGCTTGATCTGCGCCAAAACCCTGGAAGGTATCGCACGCCAGCCGGAAATGCGCCCCGCACTGATGACCAATATGTTCATCTTCGCCGGTTTGATGGAATCTTTCCCCTTTATCATTCTGGCGTTCGCAATGTGGTTCCTGTTTGCCAACCCGTTCGTGGGTGCTTTGGACTCCGCTATCAAGGTACTGGGCGGCTAATCTGTCAGCGCCTGTCGTTGCGTCCGGTCCTGTGAAGGTGTGGGTGCAAGGACAGAGACGACCGGATGCCCGTTATAGATAAAGGTGCCAAGAGGATGACGACGTGAATATAACCGCAACCCTGATTGCCCAGATCATTGCCTTCGTGCTGCTGATCTGGTTCGTGAGCAAGGTGCTATGGGGGCCGATGTCCGCCATGCTGGCTGAGCGCCAGAAGCGTATCGCAGATGGCTTGGCCGCAGCAGAAAAAGGCAAATCTGATCTGGATCTCGCTGAAAAGCGTGTGCTGGAACAATTGCACACTGCCAAAATCAAGGCCGCCGAAATTGTTGCGCAGGCCGAAAAACGTGCGGGTGCAATGGTGGAAGAGGCGCGCGCCACGGCGCGTGTGGAAGGTGAGCGTTTGGTGACGGCAGCACAGGCCGAAATTGAGCGTGAAGTGAATCGTGCCAGGGAACAATTGCGTGGCCAGGTGAGCGCGGTCGCTGTTGCGGGTGCTTCCCGGATTCTCAAGCGTGAAATTGATGCCAAGTCGCACAGTGATGTGCTTAACGATGTAATTGCGCAGATCTAGCCATGGCCGAAAAAACTACCGTTGCCCGCCCCTATGCCCAAGCCGTTTTTGATCTGGCGCACAGTAAGGGTGCCTTGAGTGACTGGTCTGATACCTTGCAATTGGCGGTGGCAGTGATTGCCGATCCTCGGGTGCAGCGTATGATCAGCCACCCGCGTGTACGCAAGGAACAGATACAAAGTCTGGTGCTGGATGTAGGCGGCGCCGGATTCTCTGCGAAGGCGCAAAATTTTATCAAGGTGTTGATTGAGAACCGACGCCTGGATCTGCTGCCGGAAATCGCTGCGCAATATGAATTGTATCGTGCGGAAGCCGAGCGTACCCTCGCGGCGGAGGTCGTTTCCGCGTTTCCTGTCAACAACGAACAGCAAGCCAAGATTATTGCCGCTTTGAAGAAACGTCTGGGGCGTGATATCACATTAAGCTGCACGGTAGATGAAACTCTGCTGGGTGGCGCGATTATCCGCGCGGGCGACCTGGTAATTGATGGCTCAATCACGGGGCAATTAACCAAACTTACCAGCGCCTTGGCGCATGCGTGACCCGCACCCACAATCGGATTTACAAGAGATTTATAGAGGATTAAGTACATGCAATTAAGCGCCACAGAAATCAGTGAACTGATCAAGAAGCGAATTGAGAAGTTCGAGGTCGTTACCGAAGCCCGTACCGAAGGTACCGTGGTCAGTGTGACCGATGGTATCGTCCGTGTTCACGGTCTGGCCGATGTCATGCAGGGCGAAATGATTGAGTTTCCCGGCAATACCTACGGTATGGCGCTGAATCTGGAGCGTGATTCGGTGGGCGCGGTGATCCTGGGTGAGTACGAGCACATCAGCGAAGGTAACAGCGTCAAGTGCACCGGCAAAATTCTGGAAGTGCCCGTCGGTGAAGGTCTGCTCGGTCGCGTGGTTGATTCACTGGGTAATCCCATCGACGGCAAAGGCCCCATCAAGGCCAGCGGCATGTCCGCTATTGAAAAAGTGGCGCCCGGCGTAATTAGTCGCCAGTCCGTCAGCCAGCCGATGCAAACCGGCCTGAAAGCCATTGATGCCATGGTGCCGATCGGTCGTGGGCAGCGTGAGTTGATCATTGGTGATCGCCAGACCGGCAAAACCGCCGTGGCAATTGACGCCATCATCAGCCAGAAAACCACGGGCGTAAAATGTATCTACGTTGCCATTGGTCAAAAGGCTTCATCCATTGCTGCCGTCGTGCGCAAGCTCGAAGAGCATGGTGCGCTGGCACACACCATTGTGGTTGCCGCCGCCGCCTCTGACTCGGCTGCCATGCAGTTTATCGCACCTTACGCGGGTTGTGCGATGGGTGAATTCTTCCGTGATCGTGGTGAAGATGCCTTGATTGTATATGATGATTTGACCAAGCAGGCCTGGGCATACCGTCAGGTATCGTTGCTGTTGCGTCGTCCGCCGGGCCGTGAAGCGTATCCAGGTGACGTGTTCTATTTGCACTCCCGTTTGCTGGAGCGTGCTGCACGCATCAATGCCGAGCACGTTGAAAAGATTACCAACGGTGCCGTGAAAGGCAAGACCGGCTCCTTGACGGCGTTGCCGATCATTGAAACCCAGGCGGGTGACGTGTCGGCGTTCGTGCCTACCAACGTGATTTCCATTACCGACGGTCAGATCTTTCTTGAAACCGACCTGTTCAACTCCGGTATCCGTCCTGCAATTAACGCGGGCTTGTCGGTGTCGCGTGTGGGTGGTGCAGCACAAACCAAGATCATCAAAAAGCTCGGTGGCGGTGTGCGTCTGGATTTGGCGCAATACCGTGAGCTGGCGGCCTTTGCCCAGTTTGCTTCGGATCTGGATGAAACGACGCGTAAGCAGATTGAACGCGGTCAACGTGTCACCGAATTAATGAAGCAGAAGCAATATTCACCCTTAAGCGTGGCCGAACAGGCGATTTCGCTGTTCGCGGCCAATGATGGCTTTCTGGATGATGTAGACCGCAAGAAAGTTGTGGAATTTGAACAGGCGCTGCATACCTATGTACGAGCCAACCACGCGGATCTGTTGGAGCGTATCAACAAGAGCGGTGATTACAATGATGAAATCGCCAATGGTATGCGTGACGCGATCAAGGCATTTAAAGCCAGCAGCGTCTGGTAAGACGGGAGCACATCAATGGCCGTAGGCAAAGAAATCCGCACCAAGATCAAAAGCGTCAAAAGCACGCAGAAGATCACGCGCGCGATGGAAATGGTGGCCGCCAGCAAAATGCGCAAGGCGCAGGAACGCATGGCTGCCGCACGTCCTTATGCCCATAAAATCCGTAACGTGATCAGCCATTTGTCGCAGGCTCACCCGGAATATAAACACCCTTACCTGCAGCATCGTGAAGTTAGGAAGGGTGTGGGCTTCATCGTCATTTCATCTGATCGCGGCCTGTGCGGTGGATTGAACTCCAATATGTTCAAGGCCACCGTGCGTGCCATGCGTGAATGGAATGACAAAGGCGTAAAGATCGAGTTGTGCACCATCGGTGCCAAAGCCAATGCGTTTTTCAAGCGACTGGGCGGCAATGTGATTGCCCAGACATCGCATTTGGGTGACGGGCCGCAAGTGTCCGAGCTGATCGGTGTGGTCAAGGTCATGCTGGATGCATACGACCAGGGGCAAATTGATCGTTTGTTCGTGGTATATAATGAATTTGTAAATACCATGACGCAGCGTCCCAATGTGGAACAATTGTTGCCGATTCATGGTATAGACGACCCGCAGCTCAAGCATCATTGGGACTACCTCTATGAGCCGGACGCCAAGGATGTGCTTGATGGTTTGCTGATGCGTTATATTGAATCATTGGTATATCAAGGTGTGGTTGAAAATCTTTCCTCGGAACAGGCGGCACGTATGGTGGCCATGAAGAGTGCTTCTGACAATGCCGGCGACCTGATTGGTGATTTGCAATTGGCGTACAACAAGGCGCGTCAAGCGGCAATTACGCAAGAATTGTCAGAGATTGTTGCCGGTGCGGCAGCCGTTTAGAGATACTTGCAGGGATAAGAGTACTTATCCATCCCTGTGCCAGGATTTTTATCTTTTGTGTGAGGAATTGAAGCAATGAGTTCTGGAAAAATAGTTCAGATTATTGGTGCCGTGGTCGACGTGGAATTTCCGCATGATGCGATGCCCAAAATTTATGATGCGCTGATGGTAACCGAAGCCGGTTTAACCCTTGAAGTGCAGCAGCAGTTGGGTAACGGTGTAGTACGTACCATCGCCATGGGCACCACGGACGGTTTGCGCCGTGATCTGTCTGTGACCAACTCGGGTGCCGCTATCTCGGTGCCGGTGGGCACCAAGACCCTGGGTCGCATCATGGACGTGCTGGGTCGTCCCATTGATGATGCTGGCCCGATTGGTGAAGAGCATCGCTGGGGTATTCACCGCAAGGCACCCGCCTTTGAAGATCTCGCGGCGTCCACGGAATTGCTGGAAACCGGCATCAAGGTTATTGATCTGGTCTGCCCCTTCGCCAAGGGCGGTAAGGTCGGCTTGTTCGGGGGAGCGGGCGTAGGTAAAACCGTCAACATGATGGAGCTGATCCGCAACATTGCTATCGAGCACAGCGGTTATTCCGTGTTCGCCGGTGTCGGTGAACGAACCCGTGAAGGTAATGACTTCTATCATGAAATGAAAGAGTCCAACGTACTGGATAAAGTGGCGTTGGTCTACGGTCAGATGAACGAGCCGCCAGGCAATCGCCTGCGTGTAGCGCTCACCGGTTTGACCATGGCCGAATTCTTCCGTGAAGAAGGTCGTGACGTGCTGTTGTTTATTGACAACATTTATCGTTACACACTGGCGGGAACCGAGGTCTCCGCGTTGCTGGGTCGTATGCCGTCCGCCGTGGGTTATCAGCCAACGCTGGCGTTGGAAATGGGCGTGTTGCAGGAGCGTATTACCTCGACCAAGACCGGTTCCATCACCTCGATTCAGGCAGTATACGTACCGGCCGATGACTTGACCGATCCATCACCGGCGACCACCTTTGCCCATCTTGATGCCACCGTGGTATTGTCGCGTCAGATCGCCGAGCTGGGTATCTACCCTGCCGTGGATCCACTCGACTCCACCAGCCGTCAGCTGGATCCCCTGATCATTGGCCAGGAGCATTATGATGTCGCCCGTTCCGTACAGGGTACCTTGCAGCGTTATAAAGAACTGAAAGATATCATTGCGATTCTGGGTATGGACGAATTGTCCGAAACCGACAAGCAGACCGTGTCACGCGCACGTAAAATTCAGCGCTTCCTGTCACAACCATTCTTCGTTGCAGAAGTGTTCACCGGCAGTCCCGGCAAGTACGTATCATTGAAAGACACCATTGCCGGATTCAAGGGCATTGTCAACGGCGAATACGACCATCTGCCCGAACAGGCTTTTTACATGGTCGGCACCATCGACGAAGCGGTCGAAAAGGCTAAAAAGCTTTAATGTTTTTTAGAGCGAGCAGGAGTATATAATGGCTATGACCGTACACGTGGATATCGTCAGTGCCGAAGAAGAAATCTTCTCCGGCCTGGCGCGCATGGTGTTCGCACCCGGTGTGATGGGCGAGCTGGGAATCATGCCGCGTCATGCACCTTTGCTGACCCGTCTCAAGCCGGGTGAAGTACGTGTGCTTAATCTGGAAGGCGAAGAAGAGTCCTTCTATGTTTCCGGTGGTATTCTGGAAATCCAGCCGCACAGCATTACTATCCTGAGCGACACAGCGCATCGCGCCAAGGATCTGGACGAAGCGGCCGCGCTGGAAGCCAAGCATCATGCCGAACAGAAGCTGCAGGAGCAAAGCTCCGAGTTTGATTATGCCCAGGCACAGACCGAGCTTGCCGAGGCGATGGCGCAATTACAGACCATTCAGAAGATGCGCAAGAAATTGGGGCGGTAATGTCTTATGTGCTGTACAGGGAAGAGCACCCGCGATGGGTTCTGCAAAAGCAGTTGTCCTGCTGACGTGCGATTTGAAAGATAGAAAGCAAGGCCGTCTTATGACGGCCTTTTGCATTTGACGCGATAGGTTATTGTTATGAGTCTTGATGTCATTATTCTTGCTGCGGGCGCGGGTACGCGCATGCGTTCGGCATTGCCCAAGGTGTTGCATGGAGTGGGCGCCAAGCCCATGCTGGAGCATGTTGTCGATACGGCGCGGCAATTGAATGCGCGACATATTCAGGTAGTGTATGGGCATGGCGGTGTTGCAGTGCGAACCGTTTTGGCGCATCTGGACGTGATGTGGACAGAGCAGGGACAGCAGTTGGGTACGGGTCATGCCGTGGCGGCAGCACTGGGTGTTTCGCCACTCGCGCCTCTCAACCCTGGATTACCTCCTGTTAACGCGCATGATACTGTGCTGGTGTTATACGGTGACGTGCCGTTGATCGGCGCAGAGACCTTGCAACGGGTCATCAGTGCCGCGCAGGATAATAGTCTGGGATTGCTGACGGTCGTGCTGGATAATCCACGGGGCTATGGCCGGATTTTACGCGATGCGCACAATAACGTGACGCGTATCGTTGAAGAAAAAGATGCCACTGACGAGCAGCGACAGGTGCGTGAAATCAATACCGGCATCCTGGCGGCGAGTAGTGAAAAGCTGCAAAAGTGGCTGGCGGTGCTCGACAACAACAATGCTCAAGGTGAATATTATCTTACCGATATTATTGCCATGGCGGTGCGTGATGGTGTGAAAGTGGTGCCGGTTGAGCCTGACTCAATAACGGAAACGCTGGGAGTTAATAACCGCATGCAACTTGCAGAAGCTGAGCGCTACTATCAGCGCACGCAAGCCGAGCGACTCATGTTGCAAGGCGCCACATTGCGTGATCCGGCGCGCATTGATGTACGGGGTGAAGTCAGTGTCGGTACAGATATCACGGTAGATGTAAATGTTATTTTTGAAGGCAAGGTTGTGTTGGGCAATGGTGTGCGTGTTGGTGCAAACACGGTAATCCGCAACACCATCATTGGTGACCATGCTGAGATACTTGAAAATTGCGTGATTGAAGATGCGGTCATTGGCCGGCATAGCCGCATTGGTCCCTTTGCACGGATTCGCCCTGAAACAGTTCTCGCTGATAACGTACACATTGGAAACTTTGTTGAAATCAAAAAAACGCGAGTTGATCAAGGTTCCAAAATCAATCACCTGAGTTATGTCGGTGATGCTACGGTGGGTCGTAACGTCAATATAGGCGCAGGCACCATCACCTGCAACTATGATGGCGCGAACAAATACCAGACCGTGATTGGCGACAATGTTTTTGTAGGTTCCGATTCACAGTTGGTAGCACCGGTTACGATTGGCGAAGGTGCCACCATCGGCGCCGGATCGACGATTACGCGTAATGCGCCACCGGGGGAATTAACCTTGAGTCGCACGCCGCAGCAAAGTAAAGCCGGGTGGAAGCGGCCAGCGAAGAAAAAGGATTCAGGCATCTCCAGCGGTTAAGTTTTAAATGAATGGTTATTTCGAGCGGTAGCAGGAAACCGGTTGCCGCCGATTTCATCGCTACTTGCAAGATAAAATATTTTTCCCTCTGATCGAAACCACAGAGGGCGAATGTTCAGGAGAGTTTGGTATGTGTGGAATTGTAGGCGCGATTGCGCAGCGTAATGTTGTTCCGCTATTGATTGAAGGCTTGGGCCGTCTGGAATATCGCGGTTATGATTCCGCAGGGGTGGCGGTGCTTGATGGCATCATCCGGCGGGTACGTGCTGTGGGGCGTGTCGCGGGCATGCAAACCAAGGCCGCGCAGGAGAACTTGCAAGGGCAGGTGGGTATCGGCCATACCCGCTGGGCAACCCATGGCGGAGTGACCGAGCACAATGCGCACCCGCATATTTCCCATGACGAGATTGCGGTGGTGCATAACGGCATCATTGAAAATCATGATGAGCATCGCGCACATCTCCAGTCGCTGGGCTACGTGTTCGAATCACAGACCGATACGGAAGTTATCGCACATCTGGTGCACCATCATTATAGCGAATGCGGTGATTTGCTGATTTCCCTGCAGCGTGCCGTTGTTGAATTGGTGGGTGCCTATGCCATCGGTGTTGTTGCACTTAAGTCACCTGACATCATGGTATGCGCACGCATGGGCTGCCCGTTGCTGGTGGGGTTGGGTGACGGTGAAAATTTCATTGCCTCGGATGTATCAGCGGTGCTTGCAAGCACGCGTCGTGTGATTTACCTGGAGGATGGTGATGTTGCCGCGCTTACGCGTGAACAGGTAACAATTTTCGACAAGGCCGGCCATCGCATTGAACGGCCTGTGCATGTCAGTGACGTTTCACTGGCCTCCATGGAGTTGGGTCCTTATAGCCATTTCATGCAGAAAGAAGTTTACGAGCAACCGCTGGCGCTTACGGATACTATTGAACCCGTTATCAGTGAAGATTTTAATCCTGCATTATTTGGTGATAATGCTGAAGCCATTTTCAGGGACATCAACAGTATTTTGATACTGGCGGCGGGCACTAGCTACTACGCCGGACTGACCGCCAAATACTGGCTGGAATCCATCGCGAAAATACCGGTATCGGTAGAAATCGCCAGTGAATACCGTTACCGCGAATCGGTACCGAATCCCCGGCAGATGATCATTACCCTGTCGCAGTCGGGTGAAACGCTGGACACCATGGAGGCATTGAAGCACGCCAAATCCTTGGGTCAGCCCTATACCCTGTCGATTTGCAATGTGATGGAAAGTGCCATTCCACGCGCATCGAGCCTGGTGTTTTATACCCGTGCCGGTGCCGAAATTGGCGTGGCGTCTACCAAAGCCTTCACTACGCAACTTGCAGCGTTATTTGCGCTGGCAGTAACGCTGGCCAAGCTGCGCGGCTTACTGACGTCCGAGAAAGATATCGAATATCGTGATTCATTGCGTCATCTGCCCGGCAGCGTACAGCATGCACTGAATCTGGAGCCGCAAATTGCCGAATGGGCCAAAGCCTTTGCCTCCAGGCATCACGCGCTGTTTCTTGGGCGCGGCATACATTACCCTATCGCACTGGAAGGCGCATTAAAGCTCAAGGAAATTTCATACATCCACGCCGAAGCCTACCCGGCCGGTGAGCTAAAGCATGGGCCATTGGCGCTGGTAGACAGTGATATGCCGGTGGTTGTCATTGCACCTAAAGATGCGTTGCTCGAAAAAGTAAAATCCAACATGCAGGAAGTCCGTGCGCGCGGTGGCGAGCTGTTTGTGTTCGCCGATCTGGATAGCCATTTTTCCGAAAGTGAGGGCGTTCGTGTTATTCGTACGCCACGCCATGTCGGCGTACTGTCACCGATTGTGCATGCCATACCCGTGCAATTACTGGCTTACCATGCCGCCTTGCAAAAAGGCACCGATGTGGACAAGCCGCGTAATCTTGCAAAGTCGGTGACGGTAGAATAACGTATAAGCCAGCTTTCAGAGAAATGATGGATTCTGTTTGTTGTGCGGGCAGCGTCTATTATTCGTATTATGAATCTACAGGGAGTTGTAATCATAGTACAAAATGCTCATTTTCCGCGTCTTGATATTGTCCATAATGCCAGGCAGCGAATGTGTACCGCTGTGAGGAATGACGACACTATCTAGGTGCAGCTACCGTTTTTAGGGTAAACTACAATAACCCCATTAATGCATAACACCCAGAAAATTCTTCAGCTTATGTTGTAAATGCCTGATCCACGAAGTGCCTGATAATCCCTATGACAAAATCAAGTGCTTTTTTCGCTACCGCCCCCAAAGGTATGGAGACATTGCTCGCTGATGAATTGCGAGCATTGGGTGCGTCAGCCGTTGCGGAATCTCGGGCGGGCGTCTCGTTTGAGGGATCGCTGACACTGGCATATCGTGTGTGCCTGTGGTCGCGCATCGCCAATCGCGTATTATTGCCGTTGGCCACATTTGCGGCGCCTACCCCCGAAGATCTCTATAATGGTGTGCGTACCATTCACTGGAACGAACATCTGGGGGTTGAAAATACGCTGGCGGTGGATTTCAGTGCATCAAATTCACAGATTACGCATACCCATTTTGGCGCGTTGAAGGTGAAGGATGCGATTGTTGATCAATTCCGTGATGCTACAGGCGAGCGGCCTTCAGTGGCGCGAGAATGCCCAGATGTGCGTATTAATCTTTATTTGTTGCGTGATGTGGCGACGATCAGTATTGATCTGGCGGGTGAGAGCCTGCATCGCCGTGGTTACCGTGCGCTGGGTGTGGAGGCGCCGCTCAAGGAAAATCTTGCGGCAGCAATATTGTTGCGTGCTGGTTGGAGTGATATTGCGCGTGCCGGCGGCGCGTTGCTGGATCCCATGTGTGGTTCGGGCACGTTGCCGATAGAGGCTGCCTTGATTGCGGCGGATATTGCGCCCGGCTTGTTACGCACCTATTACGGTTTCCTTCATTGGCGGCAACACGATGCTGCCGCGTGGGCGACATTAATGGTGGAGGCCACGCAACGTAAAGAGGCAGGCATGGCGCATTTGCCATCTATTGTCGGTTATGACGCTGACCCGGCGGCGGTACGGCTGGCGTTGGCCAACGTCGAGGCGGCAGGTTTGCATGGCCACATTCATATCGAGCGCCGTGAGCTTGCGCATGTCGAGGCATTGCGTTCCACGGCGCCGGGTCTGGTGGCCGTTAACCCGCCTTATGGCGAGCGTTTGGGAGAAGTCACAGAGCTGCAACATTTGTATAAGGCATTGGGTGACAAGCTCAAGGAATATTTTGTGGGCTGGAAGGCCGTGGTGATTACGGGTAATGTTGGCCTTGGCAAGAGCATTGGTATACGCGCACGACGTATGCATACTTTATATAACGGTGCGATTGAATGTAAATTGCTGAGTTTTGAGGTCGATCCGCAATGGTATATGGGGCATCATGCAAGGAATATAGCTGCTGCCGTCGTGGTGAAAGATGATCGGGTGCCGGATGAACAATCTCCGCTGCCTTCTATGCCGTCAGCGAAGCTGGAAGCATTGAGCACCACCATCGAGTCATCAAATGCCTCGGTGGAGATACTAAACCCCGGTGCAGAAATGTTTGCTAATCGCCTGCGCAAAAATTTGAAGACGCTGGGGAAATGGGCGCAACGTGAGGGTGTATATTGTTATCGCGTCTACGATGCTGATTTGCCGGAATATGCGCTGGCGGTTGATATTTATGAGCAATGGGTGCATGTGCAGGAATATCAGGCGCCCAGAACGATAGATCCTGCCAAGGCCGTTGCGCGCTTGCATGAGGCAATGGCGGTGTTGCCGCAAGTGCTGGGTGTTGCCAGGGAGCGCATTTTTCTCAAGGTGCGTCGTCAGCAAAAAGGCAAGGCGCAATATGAAAAGCAGGATGCATTGGGCGCATTGCATGAGGTTCGGGAAGGTGGCTGTAAATTTCTGGTCAATTTTACCGACTATCTCGATACAGGCCTGTTTCTTGATCACCGTCCGACGCGTGCGCTTATTCAGCAGCTTGCGAAAGGCCGGCGCGTTCTTAACTTATTTGCATATACAGGGGCTGCGACAGTGCATGCTGTTGTAGGTGGTGCATCGGCAACAACTACCGTGGATATGTCAGCAACTTATCTTGCATGGGCGCGCCGCAATCTGGCGTTGAATGGCTTCAGTGATCGCAGACACGAATTCATTCAGACCGATTGTTTGGTGTGGCTGGACGAGGAAAAGCAACGTCGTTTTGATTTGATTTTTCTTGACCCGCCCACGTTTTCTAATTCCAAGCGCATGGAGTATACGTTGGACATTCAGCGTGATCATGTCGCGCTGATTCAATCGGCAATCAAATTACTGGACCGTGGTGGCGTGTTGTTGTTTTCGAATAATTACCGTAATTTTAAAATCGATGGTGCTGCATTGTCGGGATTGGTGCTGGAAGATATATCGCGCGCGACCTTGCCCAGGGATTTTGAACGTAATCCGAAAATTCATAACTGCTGGAAAATTATGCGCGCCGAATAGGGCCGTGAAGATTTGCATGTGCGTGCATTCTGCTCCAGTCATGCATGACGGCGTGGTGTTTGAAAAAGTAGCAATTTGGCGTCGCCCACATGCTTGACTATTGTCGCGTAACCGGTTCAATATGGAATCCTTGTGTTGCATTGCAGACAGGGAGGTCATATGGCTGGCGCACCTACTACCGTCAAAGATCTGGACTTTTCTGTTTCTTCGCCGTTGTACCCGTCACCCCTGGACTGGCGGGATCAGTTCATCTATTTTCTGCTGGTAGACCGTTTTGATAATAATACAGCCGCCATTCCGGCGTATTCTCCGGACAGCACCGCCACGGGACGGGATGCCGGCCAAGGTGCCATTTTTCAGGGCGGCAATCTGCAAGGCATTATCCGGCGCCTGGATTACATTCAGGGCTTGGGTTGCAATACGTTATGGTTGAGTCCGATCTTCAAAAATCGCCAGGATCAGACAGATAGCTACCATGGCTATGGCATCCAGAATTTCCTCGATATTGATCCTCGTTTTGGCACATTGGACGATTTACGCGAACTGGTCGCCAAAGCGCATGCGCATGGCATGTATGTGATTCAGGATATCATTTTGAACCACACGGGTGATGTATGGCGTTATCCGGAGGGGCATCGCTATTTTTATTTTGAAGGCCAGCGTTTTGATTTTGGTGTATGGCGTGAAGCGGATGTTACACCAGATTTGCAATCTGACGATGGTGTCTGGCCAGTTGAATTACAGCGCGCAGATAATTTCAAGCGTATGGGAGAGATTCGTGACTGGAATAATCTTCAGGAGGCGCGCGACGGGGATTTTCTCAGCCTGAAAGAACTTGATCTGGCGCGCCCGCACGTGCTGGATACGCTGATCAAGGCATATAAATACTGGATCAGAAATGTTGACATTGATGGTTTTCGTATTGATACCGTCAAGCATATGGAAGTGTCTGCCACCGCAGTTTTTTGCAATGCCATCCGCGAATATGCCCAGCGTGTGGGTAAGCACAATTTCTTTCTGTTTGGTGAGATCGTGGCGGACGATGCACTTATCCAGCAATATATTGGGCGTAACAGCCGTATCGAAAACAGTAACGAACGTTTTCCATCGCTTGATGCGGCGCTGGATTTTCCGCTGTATTTTGTGCTTGAAGAAACCATCAAAGGCGATCTCAATCCCGCAGTCCTGCGTCATCGCTATGATGCCTTCCGTGATTACTATGCTGATCATGGTGCGGCAGGGCGTTATTTTGTTACGTTTGTTGACAACCACGATCAAATGTCGCGACCGTATCGACGCTTTCTACATCACAGCGCGAATCCGTTACAGGCGATATTGGCTATCGGCTATCTGCTTACCAGCCAGGGTGTGCCCTGTATCTATTACGGCACCGAGCAGGGTTTTGACGGCGGTGGTGACAACGACCGCTACGTGCGTGAGTGCATGTTTGGGGGGCGGTGGGGTGCCTTTAATACTACCGGCGTACATTTTTTTGATCCCGCGCATCCTCTGTATCAGGGAATACGTGCCATTGCGCGGCTGCGCCAGCAGCAGCCTGCGCTACGTTACGGGCGACAATATTTCCGTGAAATATCAGGCAATGGTACAGATTTCGGTTTCCCGCTGGATGGGCATTGTACGCTCGCCTATTCCCGCATACTTGATAGCGAGGAAGTGCTGGTGGTATTGAATCTCGACAGCCAGCCGCGTGCCGACCATATTACCGTGGATCGTAACCTTAGCGCGCCCGGACAGCAGATGCTCCATCTGCTGTCATCCGGAGGCCGTCTGCAAGTGCGTGAGAGTGGTGGCCGGGCCTGTGTGCAGGTGGCTTTACCGGCGTATGGCCTGGCGATACTCGCCTGTGGTTAACCCCGTTGAGTGCTGAGCCGCAAGTGCTGCCAGTGACGAATGTGGCTTGAGTTTTTTGGGGTTTGCTTTCTTCGGTAGGCTTGTCCATGATATTTATAGCCTTCGTCACGCCGGGCGCCCCCTGATTGCGCATAATTAAAGCGATCCGCCATTGTTTTTCTCACCGGATTACGCCAAAATTCTGTTTGCTTTGGCGTAGTTTTTGCGTATCATCAAGTACCTAAATAAGGCGCTGGTACTTGATATTTAAGAAAAACCCCTTATTAACAAAGGTGGTATCATGTTCTGCTAATCAGTAGAGCGATGCGCTGTGCGCGCCGCTATAGTGTGGTAGCTGAGATATATCACACAATAACCATATATTTTTTATGGTATAATGGCGTTATTATTATTGCTGCACTTCGTGCAAAGAGAGAATAAATGATTGATTGGACGTTGAATTTACTGGCTAATGGGCTTCTGGGCTTTTCCGTCTGGGGCTATATTGCCGCTGCATTGGTCATGACACATATTACCATCTCGGCAGTGACTATCTATCTGCATCGGCATCAGGCGCATCGCTCGCTGGATTTGCATCCGATCCCCAGCCATTTTTTCCGTTTCTGGTTGTGGTTGACGACCGGTATGGTCACCAAGGCCTGGTCGGCCATTCATCGTAAACACCATGCCAAATGCGAGACGGAAGACGATCCACATAGCCCACAGGTGCTGGGCATTAAAAAAGTATTCTGGGAAGGCTCCGAGTTGTATCGCAAGGAAGCCAGGAATCAGGAAACGCTTGAAAAGTACGGCCACGGTTCGCCGGACGACTGGATTGAACGCAACCTCTATACTCGCCACAGCCGTTACGGGATAGTGTTGATGCTGATAGTTAATATCATACTGTTTGGCATGGCGGGTATCTCCATCTGGGCAGTGCAGATGATCTGGATTCCGATCACGGCGGCGGGCATCATCAATGGCGTAGGTCATTACTGGGGTTACCGGAATTACGAGCCTGAAGATGCGTCCACCAATATTTCCCCGTGGGGTATTATCATTGGCGGTGAAGAGTTGCATAACAATCACCATGCCTTTCCGGGCTCTGCCAAGCTGTCGTCCAAGCCGTGGGAATTTGATATTGGCTGGTTCTACATTCGTGTGCTGGAGATTTTGGGTCTGGCGCGGGTCAAGAAAGTGGCTCCGGAGCCGGTGATCACCCCGGGCAAACAGGAAGCGGACCTGGAAACCCTGCGTGCCGTGATTGTGAATCGCCTGCATGTATTGTCCCACTATTGCCGCGATGTCATTGCGCCGGTTGTTAAAGATGAGTTGCACAAGGTGGGTAGTCCGCTGGAGCGTGCCAGGCGCCTGTTGGTGCGTGATCAGTCGTTGATGGATGATGTGGCGAAAAAACGTCTGGACAGCGTGCTGGAGCGCAGTGTTGCCCTTAAAACTGTGTACCAGCACAAGCTCAGCCTGCAGAAGATCTGGCAGCGTTCCAATTCTACCCAGGAAACCTTGCTGCACAGTCTTGAGCAGTGGTGCAAGGAAGCGGAGGCGACGGGCATTAAGCGTCTGCAAGATTTCGCCCTGTCATTGCGCGGCTATGCCTTGGGTACTCCTTCAGCATAGTAACGTACTGTTTTTCAAGGAGACACAAAAAACCCGCTGATGAAGCGGGTTTTTTGTGTCTCGAGGCCGCAATCTGATATAATGGTCAATTAACTTCGGCAGGCATGGTTTTTTCGATGTCTGGTAGGCGCCATTCGCAGAAATCAACGCGTGGGCCATAACTTTTTTGAGTGCACCCTTATTTATGGATTCTATAAAGAATTTACGCAACATTGCAATTATTGCCCACGTTGATCATGGCAAAACCACGCTGGTGGATAAGCTGCTGCAACAATCCGGCACTTTTAGCGAACGGGCTGTCGTTACCGAGCGCATGATGGACTCCAATGACCTGGAGCGTGAGCGCGGCATCACTATTCTGGCCAAAAACACCGCCATTCGCTGGCGCGACTATCGAATTAATATTGTAGACACACCGGGGCACGCTGACTTTGGTGGCGAGGTGGAGCGCGTCTTGTCGATGGTTGATTGCGTGCTGTTGCTGGTTGATGCTGTGGACGGCCCCATGCCGCAAACACGTTTTGTGACGCAAAAAGCATTTGCACGGGGCTTGCGCCCTATTGTGGTCATTAATAAGGTCGATCGCCCCGGTGCGCGTCCTGACTGGGTGTTGGATCAGACCTTTGATCTGTTTGACCGTCTGGGCGCTACCGACGAGCAGCTCGATTTTCCGGTCATCTATGCCTCCGCCCTGCACGGTTATGCGGGTGATAGTGCCGAGGTGCGTTCGGGTGACATGACAGCCTTGTTCGAAGCAATTGTGCAATACGTTTCGCCACCCCAGGTTGACCCCGACGGGCCATTCCAGATGCAAGTGAGCTCCATTGCGTATTCCAGCTATGTGGGCGCCATCGGCACCGGCCGGATTGCGCGTGGCCGCGTCAAGAGTAATTCGCAAGTGGTAATCGTGGGCCGTGACGGCAAGCGCCGCAATGCGCGTATGTTGCAGATTTTTGGTTTTCTGGGTCTGGATCGTGTCGAAGTACCCAACGCACAGGCGGGTGACATCATTGCTTTTACCGGTGTTGATGAGCTGGGTATTTCCGATACGTTGTGTGACCCCGCCACCGTAGAACCGCTGCCGCTGCTGGCGGTTGATGAGCCGACGGTGAGCATGACTTTCCAGGTGAATACCTCACCGTTTGCCGGCAAGGAAGGCAAGTATGTCACCAGCCGCCAGATCCGTGAGCGTTTGCAGAAAGAGTTGATCCATAACGTCGCATTGCGTGTTGAGGATACTGAAGACCCGGACAAGTTCAAGGTGTCAGGCCGTGGTGAATTGCATCTGTCGATCCTCATCGAAAACATGCGCCGTGAAGGCTATGAATTAGCGGTGTCGCGCCCCCAGGTCATTATCAAGGAAGTGAATGGCGAGCCGTGCGAGCCGTATGAAATGCTTACCGTAGATGTGGAAGAACAGAACCAGGGTTCCGTCATGGAACAGTTGGGTTTGCGTAAAGGCGATCTGCTGGATATGGTGACCGACGGCAAGGGTCGTGTGCGCCTCGATTACCGTATTCCGGCGCGCGGCTTGATTGGCTTTCACACCGAATTCATGACCATGACTTCTGGCACCGGCTTGATGCACCATGTGTTTGATGCCTATGGACCGCTTAAAAAAGGTGGGATTGGCGAGCGCATCAATGGCGTGTTAATTTCCAATGGCGCTGGCAAGAGCGTTGGTTTTGGCCTGTTCAATCTGCAGGAGCGTGGCAAGCTGTTTATCGGCCCCGGCGAAGAGCTGTACGAAGGTATGGTGATTGGCATTCACTCGCGTGATAATGACCTGGTGGTCAATCCGCTCAAGGCCAAACAGCTCACCAACATGCGTGCTTCGGGTTCGGATGAAAACATTATCCTGGTGCCGCCCATTCGTATGTCGCTGGAACAGGCATTGGAGTTCATTGAAGATGATGAGCTGGTCGAAGTAACACCGGCCAGCATCCGCGTGCGCAAGCGTTTCCTGCTTGAGCACGAGCGCAAGCGCGC
>JAHFRW010000048.1 GCA_023266055.1 Gammaproteobacteria bacterium
GTAATGTTTAATCCGGCGTTGGCCACAGACGGAACCCAGCCCTTGGGCAGATTCGTGCCGGGAGGTGTGTTTTCAGTGCCCATTTCACGACAAATTTATTAAAAATATATTAATAAACAGAAAGATAACTTGAATTATGAGCCAGATTATACACCTTCTTTTTACAGAATATACACCGGAATCGGTGTATATTTAACGTTGGGCAGCTTAGGGAGCAATTGTGGCCAAGGCAGCAAATCCTAGTACATTAAGTCGTGAGTATTCGTTAGCTCATAACGCATTGGAAACTGCGGGCGTGCTCGATGTTACCCTTGCTATATATAGATACGAGGCTCTTTATTGATCCGCTCTTGCTTGAATACAGCGACCACCAGGAAATGCGTGATGCGGCAGTCACCTTCAGGAAGTTCTTCGAGAAAGTAATCCAACTGCTAAAAGCTAGCAAACGAGCGAATGATCCGGCATGGGTGGCAGCTAAGAAATTGATGACTTTTCCTGAGATAAGCGGAACTTGTTTGGGATACGGCGCGGGGTCTATTCGTGGCAGTGGTTTCGGTGAAAAGCTGACTGAACGTATCGTGAATTTGGCGTCACAAATTATCGACATTGGTATTGATGCTCCAGAGCTATTTCCGCTAATGGCATTGATCGAACCCGATATTGGACCTGACCGTATTAGCGACATGACGACCAACATTATTTTCGACAATCTCGCTAAATTCAATGCTCGCGCAATTCGGGAATTAGGCCTCACTCCAAACTTATACAAGATTCGCGGTGTTCAATATTCGCTACTTCAGAACCCATGCGAACTTGGTGACCGTCCCTTGATTCTTGTGCCGACAGATGTCTTACGAGATCTACCTGTAGCCCAAGATTGGGATGGAATCGCTCAAGCAGCCTCGAAGACAGAGCAGATACGAAATGATGTCAACATTCACATCGGAGAGATTTGGAAGAAAAAGACGAAGAGAGATAAAGCTGAACTGAAAAAGCAGGCGTTAGCTAGCCATGATGCCTTTCAGACTTTACTCGATGCAATGCAGGCATCTTCTCACGAGCCATACCCCGTCGAAAAAGATCCAGAGGGACTGACTCAGTGGGCCTCGGTGGGTTACAAAGCGGCAAACAGTCAACCACTCAACATAACCAAGCCAGTAGTCGCGAGTGGTTCCGAATTAAAACGTATCGTCGCAGCGATAGTTAAACAGTTTGGTCATCTCGTAGAGAACTGTGGTCTAAACAAAGAGCTATACCGAGAGGACAAAACGCCACGGCACGAATCAACGGCCCAAAGGATATTTTTCTCAGTCGCATACGCGTACTGCAAAGCCAATAATATTGATGTCTCACCTGAGATCGACACTGGCAACGGAAAGATTGATTTCAAGTTCTCTCAGGGATTCAAAAAGCGTGTTCTTGTTGAAATAAAGCTCTCGACGAATTCTGGCACTGTTTCCGGATTTTCCAACCAGATCGAGCATTACAAACGTTCTCAGGAAACTGAATCTGCAACGTATTTGGTTATCGATGTAGGCAGCATGGGAAACAAAGATAAACGCCTTATCAAAGAGAAAAATGAAGCCGTTAAGCGCGGCGATTCCGTTTCAGAACTAGAGTTTGTAGATGGCACCTTAAAGCCATCTGCGAGTAAACGAAAAAATTGATGTAGAAGCCGCCCAACAAGTCGCTCCAGGCGACGCCAAAAAGCGGCGCGCCTGAGCTCTAACGTTAGGCGACCACGTTACCCATGAACGATTGGCATCAAAAGGAACAACTCCATTTCGCCGCAGATGATGGTGATCTAAATAGGGTTAAGGAGCTAGTTGAAAACGGCTACGATGTTAATGCTTTTGACGAGAGCCTTTCTTTTACGCCATTACACTATGCGGTAAAAGCTGGGCATGTTGAGGTTGTAAAATATCTCCTGTCGGTCGGAGTAGATATTAATTCGCATGAAAAAGAAAAGATCGGCGAAACCCCATTGGAAGCAGTGGCAGAAAATTGCTCGTATGAAACGGCTGAACTTTTGGTAAACGCTGGTGCAAACCCAACCATTCCTGGCTGGGTGCAACTCACCGCCTTGGATCGTGCGCGTGATAGAAAGAAGGAAGAGAGTAGGCGTGTTTATAAACTACTGGTCGAAACTGCCAAGAAAAAGTATCACTATGAGGCATAACTATGTTTTCAACCGGACGCGGTGATACGACGCACCGTTTCCTGTTGTATCGTGGCCCGCGCCGATTAAAACGACGTTAAAAGGATAATTGAAATGAAAGAAATATCTGGGATCAATCACATTGGAATTCGAGTAACGGAATTAGAGACGGCGAGAAAATTCTATGCGCAACTGGGTTTTGTTTTTATTGCAGGCCCGATGGGTCCAGAACCGGTGGCGATAATGGAGCACCCCTCAGGTGTAAATATTAATTTTATTCTTAACGCAGATTCTGGAGTAACTGAAAATATACTAATGGACATACCGGAAAGGCATGCTGGTTATACTCACATTGCACTGGATGTAACTAATATAAAAGCAGTCGAAGCAGAAATAAAGGGATTGGGAATTGAAATTACGGAGGGGCCAGTAACATTACCTAATGGAGGCATAATGTTATTTATTCGCGACCAAGATAGGAACGTGATTGAATTCCACCAAAGCCCATCAAAATGATGGCTAACCCGGTGCTCAAGCGGACGGCTACGCCGCCGCTTAGCTTTACGTGTTAGGGCCCCAAGTGAGCGTGTCTCAACATAAAACACAAAACCCATCATTGCGCGTTAAGCGCCAAGCGGTTTCTAAAGGCCACTCGCCAGGCCCAGGCCGAACTTCAGCTTTTGCGGACTGCGTAACATCAGTTATAATGATCGTCCTCTAAATTTTTACGCTAGAGTATTTCTAAACAATTGTTGGTATCAGTTTTTGCCAGTGGCTTTTTATTATGGTGTATCTTTAGGGGTATGATCCAGGAATATCATATTGTTTTTAATGCCAGCCCCTATCTTGGGACGGTGGAGGCGATTGAGGAAACCATTCTCGGTTTACACCCCGATGAGCTTCCTGAGATTATTGCTGTGTCCATAAACACGAGTCTGCCCGATTATCTGGGCTTATGTCCTTTCCCCGTCGTCAATGACTACCTAGATAAAGAATCTGTCACAAGCTGCAGCGAAAAAGGCTTTCACCGCCGATATCGTTCGGTCCTCTCTGGTCTGACGGCGTGATGACGTCACAATGGAGGCGTCTGGCCTTGTTCACGCAGGGCTTGGCGTCGCAGCCTCTCTTTGACGCAACCTTGGCTGGAACGCGTTGTGCGATCGAGCACCTTGGCTATGTGCAGATTGATACACTGGCGGTGGTCGAGCGTGCGCATCATCATGTGTTGTGGAACCGGGTGCCGAGCTATGACCCGCTCCACTTGAACCAGCTGATTAGCGAGCGGCACATCTTTGAGTATTGGTTTCATGCTGCTTCGTATTTGCCCATGTGCGACTATCGATATGTGTTGCCACGCATGATGTCGATACGCAATGGTGAAAACCGCTATTTCACCAATGTCGACGAACACTTGATGAATGAGATTCTGGCCCGCGTGCGCGCCGAGGGTACGTTACGGGTGCGTGATCTCGACACGGGGAACAAGGAGAAGGGTGGCTGGTCCGGGTCGGCGCGCGCTCGACAAGCTGTTCATGCAGGGTGATCTTATGGTGTGCGAGCGCAATGGCATGGAGAAGGTCTATGATCTTGCCGAACGGTGCCTGCCGACGGATATCGATCTGCGTGTACCTACGCTGAGTGAATATGCCACCTATCTGTTTGACACCATGTTCAGATCGCACGGTATCGTTACCTGGCAGCAGTTATTGCACCTGAAGACGGGCAAACCCTTGCGGGACGCGATGTGCGCAGTGCTCAACGAGCGTCTTGATGCCGGGTGGGTGAGCGCATTGGGTAAGGCCGACGCACCCACCGCCTATGTGGACAACAAGGCGCTCGAACAAGTGCCGACGATTGTCGCCAATACGGTGAAAATACTATCCCCCTTCGACAACGCGGTGATTCACCGCGACCGCCTGAGTACGCTGTTCGGGTTCGACTATCGACTTGAATGCTATGTCGCGGCGCCCAAACGCGTGTTTGGATACTTTTGTCTGCCGATCCTCTACGGCGACAAGTTCGTCGGTCGAGTCGACTGCAAGGCGCATCGGATCGATCGGCGTTTCGACATTGTAAGCCTGAACCTGGAAGAGGGTACGCTTGACCGCGATCAGTTTTTCCCCGCGTTAAATGACGAGCTGCAAAGGTTTGCCGACTTCAACAAGTGCCCGTTGCTCGATACGCGCATCCAAAATTGACGAAATAAAATCTCTTTTACGCGTTTTTTCTGATGCTCGCTGTGCCGTATCTCGTACTTTCTTCTTTGCGTCTGAACTTCGTAAGCATATTAATATGTGGGCGATGCCCGGCGGGTCGTAATGACATTACCCTGATGCTGGCGCCTGCGGAACGGTGAGTGTTGTGGAAATACTGTTCAATCTGTGGTGCACCCCTTAAAATAACCCAGTAATACACGTCGCGAATGAGATGATTTGGGTTTGATCCCGATCAGTTTGTTTCAACCCGGAAAATGGTGTATCTTTAGGGATATGACTCAGGAATATCACATTGTTTTTAATACCTGCCCGGATCTTGAGACGGCGGAGACGATTGCCAATACGCTGGTGGATGAGGAATTGGCGGCGTGCGTGAATATTGTTCCTGGTGTGCGCTCGGTCTATATGTGGGAAGGTCAGCGTACTACCAGTCAGGAGCATCTGCTGCTGATCAAGGCGATGGCGGCCGATTACGAGGCGATTGAAGAAACCATTCTCGATTTACACCCCGATGAACTTCCCGAGATTATTGCTGTCTCCATAAGCACGGGTCTGCCCGATTATCTGGACTGGCTGGGTGTGGCAGATTAAGTGTGGCGATGTATTCTTGTAACATTCCTGTAACATACAGATTTATTTGGATTTTGGCATAATGCGGCTATTTTTTATGGTGTGGCTGGTGGTCGTGAGTGCCATAATGCCCTCGGCCGTGCTTGCCAGTGACGCGCCTGCGGGGGGCGTGCTGTCATCGCTGGCGCAGCGATTTGGTTTGTCTTCAACCCCTTCCAGGGAATTTCTTGACCCCGAGCAGGCGTTTGTACTGACCGTGGACGCCGTTAATGGCACCACCGTGCGGGCACGCTGGGATATTGCCAAGGGCTATTACCTCTACCGCGATAAATTTGGTTTTGCGGTAAAGGACTCGCCTGACGTTGAGCTGGGTACATTTACGTCACCCCGTGGCGAAGTCAAGGCTGATCCCAATTTCGGCAGTGTAGAAGTGTATCATCAGCCGGTGACCCTGCATCTTCCTGTCACACGTTCTGACCCCGCCACCCGGAAAGACATCACGCTTGAAGTGCGCTATCAAGGCTGTGCCGACGCGGGGTTTTGCTATCCACCGATTACCAAGCAGATCGCACTGATGTTGCCTGCGGGCACGGCCGGTTTTATTGCGGAGGAGTCGGCAGCGGCTAGTGCAACCGATGCGGATATTCCCGAGCAGGATCGTTATGCCCGCTCGCTGGCCAGTGGCAATACCGCGCTGACCTTGTTGACGTTCTTTGGTCTGGGTGTGTTGCTGGCGTTTACCCCATGCATGTTTCCGATGATTCCGATTCTTTCCAGCATTATTGTTGGGCAGGGTGCGGGATTGAGTACGCGCCGCGCGTTTTCATTGTCACTGACCTATGTGCTGGCAATGGCGCTCGCCTATACGGTGGCGGGCGTGCTGGCCGGATTGTTTGGCGGTAATTTGCAGGCGGTGTTTCAAAATCCCTGGATACTTGGCAGCTTTGTGGTGGTGTTTGTATTGCTGGCATTATCCATGTTTGGTTTTTATGAATTGCAGTTGCCAGCCCGTTGGCAAAGCAAGCTGGCTGATGTGAGCAACAAACAGCGTGGCGGTAGCTACACGGGCGTGGCGGTCATGGGCTTGTTGTCGGCATTAATTGTTGGCCCGTGTCTGGCGGCACCGCTGGCCGGCGCGTTGATTTACATTGGCCAGAGCGGTGACGCAACTTTGGGCGGGGCGGCGCTGTTTGCATTAAGCATGGGCATGGGGTTGCCGTTGCTGGCAATTGGGACATCAGCGGGCAAGTTGTTGCCGCGCGCCGGAGGCTGGATGAAGGCCATCAAGGCTGTATTTGGTGTGTTATTGCTGGCAGTCGGTGTGTGGATGCTGGAGCGCATTGTGCCGCCTTACGTGGCCATGGTTTTATGGGCGATGTTATTGATTATCTCGGCGGTTTACATGGGTGCGCTGGAAAGGCTTGTGCCTGAGGCCAGCGGTTGGCGCAAGCTCTGGAAAGGCGCGGGCATGGTGCTGTTGATCTATGGGGGGCTGGTGCTATTGGGTGCGGCCAGTGGTGGTAAAGATGTGTTACGGCCAATGCATGGCTCGTCATTTATGGGGGGGGCGTCAATCATGGCGGAGCAGCCTTTGCCATTTAAGGCCATTAAAGGCATGGCGGGATTGACGCGTGAGCTGGAGGCCGCTCAGGCGGCGGGTAAGCCGGTGATGCTGGACTTTTATGCGGATTGGTGCGTGTCATGCAAGGAAATGGAAAAGCTGACGTTCAGTGATCCTGCGGTGCGACAAGTGTTGGCGGGAATGGTATTATTGCAGGCTGACGTCACCGCCAACGATGCTGATGATCAGGCGCTGCTCAAGCATTTTGGTATTTTTGGTCCACCCTCCATTATGTTTTTTAGCGCTGATGGTGTAGAGCAGCATACCCGCCGTTTGGTGGGTTTTCTGGATGCCGCTACGTTTAAGGCGCATGTGGCGAGAGTGATTGCCGGTGGTCAAACGACGTTGTAAATGAGTCGTTTTGAAAAGATTCCGTGCGGTCATGTGCCCCTCGGCGAGGTCGTAAGCGATTTCTAAAAATTTTACGGAACACTATGACAAAAACACGTCTGATATTGGGTCTATTACTGCTCTTCGGGGCAGGTATGATGGGTAATCAGTGGTTGCAGACGATGCCGGAAGCAAACGCTGCCCAGGCCCGTGCCGCATCATCAAATCCGCAGCGCCCACCCTTTGCCTTGCCGGACATGACAGGAGTGTCGCGCCATATTAAAACCTGGGACGGTAAGGTGCTGGTCATTAATTTCTGGGCGACCTGGTGTGGGCCGTGCCTCCGGGAGATTCCTGCCTTTATTGAATTGCAAAAGAAATATGCTGCCAAGGGTGTGCAGTTTGTGGGTGTGGCGTTTGATGATCTGGAAGCGATTGAGGGGTTCATCGCAACGTCCAAAATTAAATTCAATTACCCCATTCTGGTAGGGGAGGATGAGGCGATGACCATTGCTGCTATCTATGGGAATACTATCGGCGCATTGCCGTACACTGTCATTATTGATCGTACAGGTAAAATTATTCATGGGCAGATTGGCGAAATGTCACGCCGTGCTGCCGAAGATGTCATCAAACCGCTTCTATAAATGACATTCGTCATGAATTTTGTTGCTATCTGCGTCGAACTTCTGTAAATTTTCACTTTATAACAGTGACTCTTTCACTCAGAGAATAAAAAAATGGCAACAGTATTAGTGCTGCACGGCCCCAATCTTAATTTATTGGGTGATCGCGAGCCCCAGCATTATGGCCATGCATCCCTGACAGCCATCAACGCACGTCTGGAATCCCAGGCGCAGGCAGCAGGGCATACCCTAATGTCTTTTCAGAGTAATGCCGAGCATATGCTGGTTGAGCGTATTCACGCCGCGCAACAGGAAACTGTCGCGTTCATCATTATCAACCCGGCGGCCTTCACACACACCAGTGTAGCGATGCGCGATGCGCTAAGTGCAGTGAAAATCCCGTTTATTGAAGTGCATCTGTCCAACGTATATGCGCGTGAAACGTTCCGTCATCACTCCTATTTTTCTGATCTTGCGGTGGGGGTGATCAGTGGCCTGGGGGCACAGGGTTATGAATTGGCTTTGCAGGCAGCATTGATCAGATTGCTGTCCCACTGAATTTTATTAATATGGATGGATTATGGATATACGCAAAGTTAAGAAATTGATCGAACTGCTCGAGGAATCGGGTATTTCGGAAATTGAAATTCGTGAAGGAGAAGAAACGGTACGCATTAGCCGCCATAGCCAAGGTGCAGCGCCAGTAATCTATGCCCAGGCACCGATGTCCATGCCGTCAGCAACAACCGCTGCCGCACCGGCAGCAGCCATGCCGCCAGCGGCACCCACCGGACACTCGGTAATGTCACCCATGGTCGGCTCTTTTTATCGTGCCGCCGCGCCGGGCAGCAAGCCTTTTGTTGAAGTGGGTCAGCGTGTGAATGTGGGTGATGTGTTGTGTATTATTGAAGCCATGAAAATGCTCAATCAGATAGAGTCAGACAAGGCGGGTGTTATCACTGCAATTCTGGTGGAAAATGGTGAGCCGGTAGAATACGGCGAACCGCTGTTTGTTATTGAATAGCTTTGGCACTGTGTTGTGCCGTTCCCTTCCTGATTCTTGATGATTCCACAGTGAGCCTGATACATGCTTGAAAAAGTTGTTATTGCCAATCGCGGTGAAATTGCATTGCGTATTTTACGTGCGTGTCGCGAATTGGGTATTAAAACCGTTGCCGTTCATTCGGCCGCCGACCGCGATCTGAAGCATGTGTTGCTGGCGGACGAGTCGGTGTGTATTGGTCCCGCTGCGTCCGCGCAAAGTTATTTGAATATCCCCGCATTGATCAGTGCCGCCGAAGTTACTGATGCGGTAGCGATTCATCCGGGGTATGGTTTTTTGTCAGAAAACGCTGATTTTGCCGAACGTGTTGAGCAAAGTGGTTTTATTTTTATTGGGCCACGTCCTGAAACCATACGATTGATGGGCGACAAAATTTCCGCTATCGCGGCCATGAAAAAAGCCGGTGTACCGTGTGTGCCCGGTTCCGATGGCCCGTTGCCTGAAGATGAAAGTGAAATTCGTGCGCTGGGACGTAAAATTGGTTATCCCGTGATTATCAAAGCCGCTGGTGGTGGAGGTGGGCGCGGCATGCGTGTTGTACATAGCGATGCAACATTATTGCAGGCTGTTTCGCTGACGCGTGCCGAGGCAGGCAGTGCATTTGGTAATGCAACGGTGTACATGGAAAAATTTCTGGAAAACCCGCGTCACATCGAATTTCAGGTGTTGGCTGACCAACACGGTAATGCCATTCATCTGGGTGAGCGCGATTGTTCCATGCAGCGCCGCCATCAAAAAGTGCTTGAGGAATCACCTGCGCCGGGTTTGTCAGATAAATTACGTAAAAGTATGGGTGAAATCTGTGCCAAGGCGTGTCGCTCTATCGGTTATCGTGGAGCGGGCACTTTTGAGTTTCTTTACGAAAACGAACAGTTTTATTTCATTGAAATGAATACCCGCGTGCAGGTCGAGCACCCTGTTACCGAGATGGTGACGGGTGTGGACATCGTCAAGGAACAATTACGTATCGCCGCAGGTGAAGAGCTATCGCATCGTCAGAAAGATGTCATGATACGTGGCCATGCCATTGAGTGTCGCATTAATGCAGAAGATCCGGTGCGGTTCGTTCCGTCGCCGGGTATGATCACGCGCTACCATGCCCCGGGCGGGCCGGGTGTACGTGTCGATTCCCATATTTATACAGGCTATAAGGTACCACCGTATTATGATTCCATGATTGGCAAGCTCATAACGCATGGTGATACACGCGAATCAGCGCTGGCACGTATGCGCACGGCCCTGAGCGAAGTTGTCGTAGAAGGCATTAACACCAATATTCTGCTGCACAGAAATATCCTGAATGATGCCGCCTTTATTGCTGGTGGCACCAATATCCATTACCTGGAAAAGAAATTGGGTTCGACCCCGCATTCTGGATAGGGAAAATAATATAGCGCCCCTGGGCAGAAAATGTATATAAATTTTTTTAAATCAATCAAATATAAAATACTGATTGACTGGAAGAGAGTTTTTTGATAGTGTCCCAGCCAGAGCTTTAAGGTGACAAGGAACAGGAATAGGCACGGCCTATTCCTGTCGCCTAAGGCAAAGCCCCCCCAAGATTCAATAAAAAATTCAAGACAAGATCACGTAAAAAGCGTGCCTGCATATTTTGAGGCATCAACACCTTGCAGAGACAGGGCTGTCCATGATGTTTGAACACCGGCATAGCGATGCCGAGGCTTTTCCTCCCTGGAAAAGCGTGCAAGATTCAAAATTTACTATCTATATATTTTCTTCATAATCTTTAAGTTGGGAGAAATTGTCATGCGTGTCTATACTCCTCGTACACTGGTTACCGCTGGATTGATTTTTATGTTTACCGCTTGCGCGAATGTCGTGCAAGCGGCGTCACTGGAGTTATTTGCCGGAAACCTGGGAGGTCAGGGAAACAGTAATGGCACGGGATCAACGGCGCGTTTTAACGATCCGTCCGGTGTCACCACTGATAGTGCAGGCAATGTCTACGTAGCAGATTATTACAATAATTCCATCCGCAAGATTACTTCAGCCGGCGTTGTCACGCTGTTGGCAGGAGGTTCGTACGGTAGTGCCGATGGCGCCGGGGCAGCGGCCAGCTTTGCTCATCCGTCCGATGTCGCGCTTGACAGTGCAGGCAACCTCTATGTGGCAGATATAGGTAACAATACCATTCGTAAAATCACTGCAGCGGGGGTCGTGACTACATGGGCCGGTACGGCGGGCATGTCGGGTAGTGTCGATGGCACGGGTGCGGCGGCACGTTTTAATGGGCCGACAAGCGTCGCTCTCGACAGTTCGGGTAATGTCTATGTGGCGGAATATTTCAATCACACCATTCGAAAGATTACCCCGGCGGGGGTTGTTACCACGTTTGTCGGCACGGCGGGAATCTCTGGCAGCACCGATGGCACGGGAGCGGCGGCTCGCTTTTTTGGGCCTAGTGGGGTTGCCTTCGACATTTTGGGTAACCTCTATGTGGCCGATTCAATCAATCATACCATTCGCAAGATTACCCCGGCTGGCATTGTAACCACCTGGGCCGGAGCAGCAGGTACCTATGGTAGTGCTGACGGCATCGGCACGGCAGCACGCTTTTTTTATCCGAATGGCGTTGCCACAGATAACTCGGGCAATGTGTATGTGGCTGATCGTAGCAATTACACCATTCGCAGGATCAGCTCGGCTCAGGCCGTTACTACCTTGGCCGGAACGGTGGGGTTGTCCGGTAGCGTTGACGGTACTGGAGCGGCGGCAAGGTTTAATTATTCGAGCGATGTCGCCACCGACAGCTCTGGCAATATCTATGTGGCAGATACATCCAATGAGACCATTCGCAAAATTACTCCGGCTACGGTTGTCACCACGTTTGCCGGAATGGCAGGCGCGTCCGGGAGCGCCGATGGCACCGGAGCCGCGGCACGTTTTTCAAATCCGTATGGTACCGCCACCGATAGTTTGGGGAATGTCTACGTGGCGGATGTCAGCAACCATATAATCCGTAAAATCACCCCGGCCGGGGTCGTTACCACGTTTGCTGGTACGGCGGGCATCTCTGGCGGCATCGACGGCACGGGATCGACAGCGCGCTTTAACATGCCGTACGGTGTCGCGACAGACAGTGCGGACAATGTGTATGTTGCCGATACAAACAATTCCACGATCCGCAAAATCACCCCGGCGGGAGTGGTCACCACATGGGCCGGAACAGCGGGTTTGTCTGGCAGCACCAATGGCACCGGAGCGGCAGCGCGCTTCAGTTTTCCGTCCGGTATCGCTGCCGATAGTTCGGGCAATGTCTATGTGGCCGATACAGGCAATCACATTATCCGCAAAATCACGCCAGCCAGAGTTGTGTCCCTGTGGGCTGGAGGTGTGGACGCCGCCGGTTTCGGCATTCGTGGTAGTACCAATGGTACCGGAACCTCCGCACGCTTTAGGTACCCGCAAGGTGTCGCCGCCCGCGGCACTCTGGTTTATGTAGCCGATACGGACAACTACACCATTCGCAAGATTACCTCGTCCAGGCAGGTTACCACCTTGGCAGGAGCAGCCCGTGTCAGTGGCAGCGCTAATGGTACCGGATCGGCGGCTCGTTTTAGTTCTCCGTCCGGCATCACCACCGACAGCGCGGGTAATATCTATGTGGCGGATTACGGCAACAGCATTGGCCGCAAAGTCACATCAACGGGAGTGGTAACGACCTTGGTAGGTGTGGCGAACACGGTAGGCTTCACCCCTGGGGCAATGCCGGGGATTCTGGCGTACCCACTGGGTGTGGCCGTGTACGGTACCTCGCTTTATATTACGGTCGATCATGGTGTGGCGGTGGTGCGAAACCTGCCATAAGCTATTGGTTGGTATGTAATGGATCGTGCATTTAACTGTGCCCGGATTCATAACCTCCAGCAAGTCGCGTGCTCATAAGGCACGCGACTTGCTGGATTGATTTGCACCCTGTAGGATGTGTGCTCGGGGTGCTCCCTCTGTTAGAAAGCACGTCGCAAATGATATATTAACCGCAAATTTAGTTCCTGATGCGCCCTCGTAACGAAAGTTAACGGAAAACCCGGATTCTGTAGCATGCCCAAATGCTGGCTGGTGTAAAGTTGTTTTTGAAGCATGAAATATGCAGCCGTGTTATGTTATCTTACATGCTCATTCTTGTGATTTCCTCCTGCCGTCTATATGCCTTGGTTACAACTTAAGCTTGCCTCTACCCCTGACGCGGCCCAGCACCTGAGTGACCTGCTCAGTGAGGCCGGTGCACTTGCCGTGACATTGCAGGACGCTGCGGATCAACCCCTCTATGAACCACCGCCCGGCGCTATACCCTTGTGGAGTCAAACCTGGGTGACCGGATTGTTTGACGCCGATGCTGATTTGAATGCGGCACTGGCCTATTTGTGTGAAGCGTTGGCACAACGTGAACTGCCTCATGTCATTAGCCCACTGGAAGATAAAGACTGGGAACGTGAATGGATGGATAATTATCATCCCATGCGTTTTGGTAGTCGTTTATGGATTTGTCCAAGCTGGCGCGAGCCACCGGATGCCAATGCCGTGACGGTCATGCTTGATCCGGGGCTGGCATTTGGTACCGGCACACATCCCACCACCGCGCTGTGCCTGGAATGGCTGGATCGGCACGATATCGTGGGCAAGCGTGTCATAGACTATGGGTGTGGTTCCGGCATCCTTGCCGTGGCTGCCGCCAAACTTGGCGCGCATCATGTGTGGGCGGTAGATTATGATTCACAGGCGTTACACGCCACGATACTTAACGCTGAAAAAAATGCGGTTGACACGTCTATTCATACAGTATTGCCAAACGATTTGCCGCATGAGATGGCAGACATCATACTGGCCAACATTCTGGTGGGTCCCTTGACCGAGCTTGCGCCATTAATTGCCGGGCTGATACGCCCGGGTGGTGCGGTGGTCTTGTCCGGCATACTCAACACCCAGGCTGATGCCCTTATGCAACGTTACCAACTGTGGTTCGATATGGAACCTGCCATAGAGCGTGAAGAGTGGATGTGTTTGAGCGGCGTACGTCACGCGGGATAAAACAGCGGATATTATTTGGGATATTAGCTTTTGAAAGCGATACGTATCGGAATTGTGGTGGGTGAAGCCTCCGGCGATTTGTTGGGCGCAGGGTTGATTCGTGCTATCAAACAACGTCTGCCCGATGCAATCATTGAGGGGATTGCTGGGCCCGCAATGATCGCGCAGGGTTGCACCGCGCTGTTTCCGGCAGAAAAGCTCGCGGTGATGGGTATTGTCGAAATATTGGGGCGATACCGTGAATTGCATGGTATCCGTGCCCAACTGATTCGCCACTTTCAGGATCATCCACCCGACGTATTCATAGGCATTGATGCACCCGACTTTAATCTGGGGTTGGAGCGCATACTCAAGGGATTAGACATCCCCACCGTGCATTACGTCAGTCCTTCAGTGTGGGCGTGGCGGCGGTGGCGGTTGCGAAAAATTGCACGTTCCACCGATTTGATGTTGACGTTGTTTCCTTTCGAGGCGGCATTCTATGAAGCGCATCATGTCCCTGTGCGGTTTGTGGGTCACCCACTGGCAGAAATGATTCCGGATATTGCAGACCCAACGGCCGCACGTGCTGCCCTGGATTTACCCATGCAGGGTGAACTTGTCGCACTGTTGCCCGGCAGTCGCATGAGCGAAGTGAATGCGCTGGGACTAACATTTATTCAAACTGCGCAATGGTGTGCCCGGCACCGTCCCAACGTGCATTTTGTGGTGCCATTAGCGACACAGGCAACGCGTGAACTGTTTGAGCACTTGGTAAAAACACATGCACCCACACTTTCGATCACCATTATCACCGGGCGTTCACGCGAAGTCATGGCCGCGGCCGATGTAGTGTTGCTGGCCTCCGGCACCGCCACGCTGGAGGCACTATTATTGAAGCGCCCCATGGTTGTAGCCTATCGGCTGGTGCGGCTCACGTATTGGCTTGCCAAATGGCTGGTGAAAGTGCCGTATGTATCTTTGCCCAACTTGCTTGCAGGCACAGGCATTGTTGAAGAATATATTCAGGATGCCGCCACGCCTGAAAATCTGGGCAAGGCTGTGCTACGGTTTCTTGAGCAACCGCAATCTGCACAGGCACTGCAAAAAATATTTTCGGACATCCATGCCTCGTTACGTCAGAGGGCAGACCAGCAGGCGGCTGAGGCGGTGTTGGCATTGGTCAAAAAGACAGAGCTTTGATTTACCTTCTCCCGCTAACGGGTGAATATCAGAACATAAACTTGCCACGAATAAGCGCGGCAGCACGTCGGCAGACTCACCTGTCAGCTTTCCAACAACCGAGTCGATTCCAAATATAAGGAGAAAATAAGGATGTCTGTAACCTGGCAAAATATACGCTTACTCGCAGGCGTAGACGAAGTAGGGCGTGGCCCGTTGGCTGGGCCGGTGGTTGCGGCTGCCGTGATTCTTGATCCGGCACATCCTATTGCGGGATTAGCTGATTCCAAGGCATTAACAGAAAAACGTCGCGAGGCATTGAGCATCGAGATTCGTGAAAAAGCCCTGGCATGGGCGCTGGGGCGTGCCGAAGTCGAAGAAATTGATGCGCTGAACATCCTGCAGGCCAGCCTGTTAGCCATGCAGCGTGCCGTCGCCGCATTGTCCATCGCGCCTGAATATGCTGTTGTCGATGGTAACCGTTTACCGAGATTGCCGTGCCCCGCGCTGGCGATTATCAAGGGCGACCAAACCGTGCCCGCCATCAGTGCGGCCTCCATCATCGCCAAAGTGACGCGTGACAGCGAGATGGTGGTGCTGGACACGCATTACCCTGGCTACGGACTTGCGCTGCACAAGGGGTATCCCACCAAGGCACATGTGCTGGCGCTGGATGTGCTGGGGGTTTCGGCGATACATCGTCGTTCGTTTGGGCCGGTGCGTAAACTATTGTAATATATATAACTTCTTTTTTAATTTTGGCCCCGCGCGGCACATCAATTCCCGTTATAATATCCCTTCGTCTATTTCTTATATTAAAAAACGGTGCAATGACCCCCGAATTTGTTCATCTTCGCGTACACAGTGAGTATTCACTGATCAATGGCATTGTGCGCCTCAAGCCTTTGGTGAAGGCCGCCGCAGCGGCGGGTATGCCGGCGGTAGCGGTGACGGATCAGTCCAACCTGTTTGCAATGGTGAAGTTTTATCGCGCGGCGATGGCGGCGGGCGTGAAGCCAATTATTGGTGTGGATGTGTGGCTGTATAATGACGCTGATACCAGTCAACCCACGCGTCTGGTGTTGCTGTGTCAAAACCGGGTGGGTTATCTGAATCTTACCCGGCTGATTTCGCGTAGTTATATCGAAGGCCAGCAACGTGGTGTGCCTACGGTACGCAAGGACTGGTTGCAGGGCGCAAGCGACGGATTGATCGCGCTGTCGGGAGGGCGCAGTGGTGACATCGGCCAGGCATTGCTGGCAGGTAATCGTGTGCTGGCGGAGCGTGTGCTGGCAGAGTGGCGGGGTCTGTTTCCAGACCGCTTTTATCTGGAGCTGCATCGCACCGGTCGTGAGCAGGAAGAAGAGTATCTGCACGCGGCTGTGGATTTGGCGCAGGCGATGGATGTGCCCGTGGTCGCGACCAATGATGTGCACTTTATTCGCCAGGATGATTTTTATGCGCACGATGCGCGTGTCTGTATCCACGATGGTCGCGTGCTGAATGATTCGCGCCGCCCACGTCTGTATTCCGAGCAGCAATATCTGCGCAGCCCACAGGAAATGGCAGAGTTGTTTGCCGATTTACCCGAGGCGCTGGAAAACACGGTAGAAATTGCACGGCGTTGCAATCTGGAATTGACGCTGGGCAAGAACTTTTTGCCTGAATTTCCAGTGCCCCCCGGTTTAACACCGGATGCGTATTTCGACCAGTGCGCCCGTGATGGCCTGGAAAAACGTCTGACAACGTTGTTTGACAGGCAATCCGAAAATTTTGCACAACAACGCGTAGCGTATGATGAGCGCCTGGTGCTTGAGCTCAGTGTGATTAACAGTATGGGGTTCGCGGGCTATTTTCTGATTGTAGCGGACTTTATTCGTTGGGCCAGAGAAAATGATGTTCCCGTTGGGCCGGGGCGCGGTTCGGGTGCCGGTTCGCTGGTAGCGTACGCACTGGAAATTACGGATCTTGACCCGTTACGTTACGAGCTGTTGTTCGAGCGGTTCCTGAATCCTGAGCGCGTCTCGTTGCCCGATTTTGATATCGACTTCTGCATGGAAGGACGCGACAGGGTCATTGAATACGTAATGCAGCATTACGGCCGTGATCGTGTCTCACAGATTATTACCTACGGCAGTATGGCCGCCAAGGCGGTGGTGCGTGATGTGGGGCGCGTGTTGGGACACCCGTATGGTTTTGTTGATCAAATTGCCAAACTGATTCCCTTTGAACTGGGCATTACGCTGGAAAAGGCGCTGGAAGATGAAGAAGTACTGCGTCGCCGTTATGAACAGGAAGAAGATGTACGTGCGTTAATTGATCTGGCACGCTCATTGGAAGGCTTGACGCGAAACGCAGGTAAGCATGCCGGAGGCGTCGTCATAGCGCCAGGGCCCCTCACCGATTTTACGCCGCTGTATTGCGAACAGGGCGCCACCAGCACGGTGACGCAATTTGACAAGGACGATGTTGAAGCCGTCGGTCTGGTCAAATTTGATTTTCTGGGGTTGCGTACGCTCACGATTATTGATTGGGCTGTAAAAAATATCAACCGTATTCACACTATGCACGGTGAACCACCTATCGATATTACCCGCATTCCGCTGGAGGATAGTCTTTCGTTTGCATTGCTCAAGCGCTGTGCCACCACGGCAATATTCCAGCTGGAATCGCGCGGCATGAAAGATTTGATTAAACGCCTGCAACCTGATTGTTTTGAAGATATTATTGCCCTGGTAGCACTGTTTCGCCCTGGTCCGCTGCAGTCTGGCATGGTGGACGACTTTATCAATCGTAAACACAAACGTACCAAAATCGAATATCCACACCCTTCTCTTGAAACCATTCTTAAGCCGACCTATGGTGTGATTCTTTATCAAGAACAAGTGATGCAAATTGCGCAGGTGCTGGCGGGTTATACGCTGGGTGCTGCAGATTTATTGCGGCGTGCCATGGGCAAGAAAAAAGCCGAAGAAATGGCACAACAGCGCACGATTTTTGTGGAAGGTGCGACAAACAATGGCGTTGCGGAAAAGACCGCTGCCTATATTTTTGATTTAATGGAAAAGTTCGCTGGGTATGGATTTAATAAATCGCATTCGGCCGCCTATGCGTTATTGTCGTATCAAACGGCATGGCTCAAGGCACATTATCCTGCGGCATTCATGGCGGCCGTGTTGTCGGCGGATATGGATAACACCGACAAGGTTGTGACACTCATTGATGAATGCCGTGATATGGGCCTTAAAATCCTGCCACCCGATGTTAACAGTTGTGAATATATGTTTACAGTGCATGATAAAAACACGGTGCTATATGGTTTGGGTGCGATTAAGGGTGTGGGCGCGGCGGCAATAGAAAGTATGGCTGCAGTACGTACGGAACTCGGCCCATTCGCTGATTTGTTTGATTTCTGCCGACGGATTGATTTACGCAAAGCCAATCGGCGTGTGCTGGAAGCCTTGGTGCGTGCCGGTGCCATGGATACACTGGGGCAAAACCGCGCCACCTTGCTGGCGTCAATGACGGCGGCCACACAATTGGCTGAGCAACATTTACGTGACCATACGGTAGGCCAGGATGATTTATTCGGTAGCCTGGTTTCTACTACTGCAGGTACGCAGGCTGAGCCATCCGTTCATGATGCACATGCTGCACGTTATGTGCAGATGGCGGAATGGAGTGAAGAACAGCGATTGACAGGTGAAAAGGAAACGCTTGGATTATATTTAACGGGTCATCCCATTGCTCGCTATGAACAGGAGCTGGCACGTTTTACCAGTGCACGCATTGTTGACCTGAAACCCAGTCGTGACCAGAATGTTGTCATTGCCGGTCTGGTTGTCGCCATGCGTACCATGATCAGTCGCAAGGGTGATCGCATCGCATTTATTACGCTGGATGACCGCAGTGGGCGTATTGAGCTGGCGGTGTTTTCCGAACCTTTCCGCCATTATCGCAATCTGCTGGTCAAGGATAAATTGTTGGTGGTGGAGGGTGCCGTGAGTGTTGATGAGTATTCAGGTGGTTTTAAAATGAGTGCCGAAAAACTCTATGACATTGATCAGGCGCGTGAAGCCTATGCCCAGCGGTTGGTTATTGGTGTTGAACACCGACGTGCCAATAACGGCTTTATTGCTTCATTGGCCGATGTGCTTAAACCATTTTGTGAAGGAGGTTGCCCGGTGTGGGTCGATTATCGTGCGACGGGCGCATGCGCGCAATTGGCGCTGGGTCAGGAATGGTGTGTGCATCCCACCGATGAATTGTTACAACGTCTGAAACAGCTTGCGGGCGCAGATCGTGTGCAGGTGGTTTATTGATCAGTTGCTTCAAAAGCGGACAGATTTACACTTCTGGTGGCAAAATAGGGTATTATCCTCAATACCATGGCCCTTTCATGCTTAATGAGCTTAACTTAACTATCTGTTTTATATGAATCTAAACTTTCTTGAATTTGAACGCCCCATTGCTGAGCTGGAAGCCAAAATTGAGGAATTACGTTATGTGAGTAACGATAATGAGATCAATATCAGCCAGGAGATTGCGCGTCTGGAAACACGCAGCAAGACGCTCACCAAAACCATTTTCAGTACCTTGACGGCATGGCAAACCGCGCAACTGGCACGCCACCCACAGCGACCCTATACATTGGACTATATCGCAAAAATTTTCACCGACTTTGAAGAGTTGCATGGTGATCGCAGTTATGCCGATGATGCGGCGATTGTTGGCGGAGTGGCGCGCCTGGACGGTACGCCAGTGATGATTATCGGTCAGCAGAAGGGACGTGACACCAAGGAAAAAGTGCGGCGTAATTTTGGTATGCCGCGCCCGGAAGGGTATCGCAAGGCATTGCGACTGATGCACATGGCCGAGCGTTTCAAGTTGCC
>JAHFRW010000049.1 GCA_023266055.1 Gammaproteobacteria bacterium
TTTCCCTGATTGAGCTGGTGATGTTCATTGTCATTGTCAGCGTGGGTATTGTTGGAATATTGGCAATAATGAATGTTACAACACGCGCCAGCGCCGATCCCATGCAGCGTAAACAGGCACTATCAATTGCCGAATCCCTGCTGGAAGAAATTGAGTTGCAGCCCTTTACCTTTTGCGATCCCGATGATGCCAATGCCGCGACCGCAACCAGCGCCGTTATTGGGCCATCCGGATGCGCCACAACCGTGGAAGCCATTGGCGGTGAAACCGGTGAAACACGCTATACCATACCATTATTCGATAACGTGAATGATTATGACACGTTTTCGATGTCACCCATCGTTGATATTACCAATACCCCGGTCACTGGACTAAGCACATACACCGCTTCTGTTGCCATTACCCAGGCAGGAGCGACATTTTCCTTGGCCAACAGTGAAGTACTTCAAATTGACGTGCGGGTACAAGCCGGAAATACCGACATTACCCTCACCGGTTATCGTTTCCGGTACGCACCGAATATGGTTCCGTAATGAACATGATAAAAATTCCATCGCCAACCCTTCATTTGCGGAATTCGTATTGCTCCGTACAACGGGGATTTACGCTGGTTGAAGCCGTGATGGTCATTGCCATCACGGGTATTGTTGCGGCAATGGTGGCCGTGTTTATTCAGGCGCCCATAAGAGGATATTTCGATTCCGCACAGCGCGCGGAACTGACTGACATTGCCGATACTGCTGTGCGCCGCATTTCTCGCGATATACATCTGGCTTTACCCAACAGTATACGCTTAACCGGCAGCAACCTAATGCTGGAATTCCTGCAAACCCGCACGGGTGGACGCTACCGCACTGAAACCGGTATTCCCGCTGATGATATTCTTGATTTTACGCAGGCGGATACCAGCTTTGATGTTCTGGGTCCGGCAATTACACTGGTAGCCGGTGACCAGATCGTCATTTATAACCTGGGTATTACCGGTGCAGATGCCTATGTTGGCAATAATCGGCGTGCCTACAATGGCGCGGGAGGCACCTTATCCAATATACCGATTACGTCCACCGCTGCTTTTCCTTTCGACTCCCCTGGCCGCCGCTTCCAGGTGGTAGATACACCGGTTACCTATATTTGTGATCTGGCTGCCGGGACGCTACGACGCTACTCGGGGTACACCATCGTCAGCACACAGCCTAATCCTCCTGTGGGAGGCGTGAATACATTGCTTGCAAAGAATGTCAGTAACTGTGTTTTCACCTACGCACAAGGCGTCACCGAACGCAGTGGTCTGGTTTCCATACGACTTTCGATCACCCAGAATAACGAAACAGTGAGCCTTTATCATGCCGTACAAGTCAGCAATGTACCCTGAACCAGACCTTAACACGTCATTGATAATCAAGACCACACAGCGTGGGTTTGCGATTATCTCCGCCATATTTTTACTGGTCGTACTGACCTCTCTGGGTGCATTCATGCTGACATTTTCCACTACCCAGCACGCCACGGCAACACAGGATCTACTGGCGACTCGTGCCTCTCAGGCAGCCCGCGCCGGCATTGAATGGGGAACTTATCAGGCACTGCGTACAGCCACTCCTTGCGCTGCGAGCACGTCGCTGACACTGGCAGGAACCCTGGCGAGCTTTGTGGTTACCGTGAATTGCGTCTCGTCGGTCTTTACCGAAGGTGCGAGTACCAGAAACATCTATCTCATTACTTCTACGGCCAGAACCAGCGGAACGGCAGGAAGCAGTATTTACGTGGAACGACAATTCCAGGCCACAGTCGGCAGGTAAACAGGTTATAACACTGTCAATGTCAGGAGACCAAACATGATTGGCAATATACCCCCAAAAAGCCACTGCTCATATTCATTCATGCGCTATATTTTTGGCATTTTTATGATGTTGTTACCTACTGTTACGCTGGCCGCCTGGTTCGATACCAACTGGAATTACCGTGTTCCGGTCAACGTACCTGCGGGTGCAAGCGTAAACAGCACCATCAAAGTGGACGTGGATTTCAATGCATTGCTGACAGCGGCGGGAGCCGCGGGTACATTTGACATCAACTCACCCCGTGTCGTGCGTCCAAATGATGCCGTGAGCGCGATCCAGGAGTTTACGGATGCAGTGTATACCGGTGCGACTGACGTGACGGGCGACGGCCAGGGCGAAGTACGGTTCATTTTGCAGGATGCGGGTCCTGCCACTTACTATTTATATTTTGATATCACGGCAAATGGCCCAAAAGCTGTGAATCCGCAACCGCCAATCAATGGCAATTTTGAAAAAGATGGAACAGGAACAGTCACCCCACAAAGCTGGAATATTCCAACCAAAGCAATTGCAGCGATGGATGCCCAGGTCAGGCCCAGTGAAAACCCGAACATCACAGGCATTCCCGCAGGTTCGATGGATAGCCCAAAAGTGACTGATGGCACCCCCAATACCGGACAATTTTCCTATCTGCTGGGTTATCGCAGTGCGGCGACTATGGGCGCCGGCAACCCCGGTGTAACTTTCACCAAAACCATCGCGGTGCCTGCCACTAACCCCGGAACATTGACCGTGCGCTGGCGTCCGGAAGGCTGGGATAGCTCTGCCAATGCCGTCGTAAATTTTGATTTCTTACGGATTGATATCCAGGGCACCACCACAACCGAGATTGTTGGCCCAACGGCCGGAAATTACGTACTCCGTCCATTCAGCCCGAATTTCACAACAAATGCTGCAAGTACAACCACACCTGGTTACGGGCAATATAACGGCTTTGATTGCAGTACGAACAATATTCATCAATACGGAATGACCCTCGCCTGTGAATCAGAACCCTGGTTTATCCAGACTGTAAACCTGACCACCTGGGTAGGGCAAACCATTACACTACGTTTCCGCTTTTACAGTGATGGCCCCAATGACCGCACCTGGTTCCACATTGATGATGTGGAATGGAGCGTAGTCACGGCAACCCTGGGCACGCCCGAAGCCCGCGTGGTGAATCCTGGCGGCTTTAATGCCATGGAACCGGGCATTGCCGCATTTCCAGTCGCAGGTGCCATCATCAAGACCAAGATAGCGGGCACAAGCTTCAACCTCGACCTGGTAGCACTCAATACCGCTAAAACCGCTATCTTAACCAGCTTTACCGGCACGGTTAAAGTAGAGCTGTTAAATTCAAGCGCTGGTGGAGTACTCGACGCCAATGGCTGCAATGCAGGTTGGCCCACCATTCAAACTCTGGGCACAAATCCAAACTTTACCACAGGTGATAATGGTCGCAAGGCCGTGGCATTCACCGAGAACAACACCTGGCCCAATGTGCGGGTACGCATCACATTTCCCGCGACAGGTACAGCCACTGCCATTGGCTGTTCAACAGATAACTTTGCCATACGACCCAGCACTTTCAGTAACGTGACCGTGATGGATAATGACTGGTCAACAGCCGGTACCACGCGCACTCTCAACAATATCTCCGCAAGTGGTGGTGTAGTACACAAGGCGGGGCAACCATTACGTCTCACGGCAACTGCGGTTAACTCACTCAACAATACCACCACTAATTATATCGGCTCACCTACCGCCACACCGGTCAGTTGCCTGCTCCCGGCTGGATGCATACCCGCCAATCTGGGCACATTCACGGTAGGCGCAAGCATGGTAGCCGGTGTATTAACCGCCACCGCTGCAAATTACAGCGAAGTGGGGGCATTTACATTGCAACTTCTGGATACTACCTTTGCCAATGTCGATACCGCCGACTCTACCACTGCCGAGCGCCATATCACTTCGGCAGTAATCAATGTCGGGCGGTTTGTGCCCAATCATTTCGATGTCACCACCAACAGCACACCCACTTTCAAAACCTTTAATAACACAACATGCACTTCTCGCTCGTTTACCTATATCGGGCAACCCTTCGGCTATGTCACCGTACCACAAGCGTTGATCAGTGCTAAAAATGCCGCTGGCAATATTACACAAAATTACCGCAATACCCTATGGCGACCTACACCCACCCATGTTTACAGCAGTGTTTCTGGAACTCTGGATACCGCATTGACCAACCTGCCCACGGTACTTTCCAATAGCAACGGTACTGGCACGAGCACTGTGGGCAGCACTGACCTTCTGGCATACACACGCAATCTGATCACACCCCAGACACCGTTTAATGCCAACATATCACTGACATTGAGCGTGAGTGATACCAGTGAAACCGGCGTCGCAGGTAATGGAACCATCGCCTCTGTAGCCACCGCAGTATTTAATGGCGGCGGCAGCGGCATCGCTTTCGATTCCGGCAATGCATTCCGCTATGGGCGACTCAGGCTTTCCAATGCCCATGGTTCTGAATTACTAAATTTACCAGTGTCAATGGAAACGCAGCACTGGACTGGTACATCCTTTATTACCAACACCGCCGATCAATGCACCACAATTACAAACGCAAATATGCTGCTGCGTAACCCACAGAAAAACCTGGCACTGGGTGAGACAGGAATTACAGTGGGCGGTACCTTTTCCAATGGAAAATCCACCAACCTGATGCTGAATAAACCCAGTGGTGGTGATGGTCTTTATAACGGTAGCGTGGATATTTGCGTTGATCTTGGCACAGATACACCGTCAGCAGGATCACCTCCGGCAACCAATACCGCTCCGGTATGTATTGCAACAACCCCTGCAAACATGCCCTGGTTGCAGGGTAGATGGTCCGAAATCAATTATGATGATGACCCGGTGGTGAGAGGCACCTTTGGTATATACAAGAATGCCAATGAAAATATTTACATGCGTGAGGTGTATTAAAAAATTTCGGGGCCAATCATGGCAGAAACGACATTATTTAATATTTAAATATGGCAACTTACAAACAGGAATTCCACGGAGAAATTCATTCTGGTGGCATGACAGAAGTAATAGACCGATACTCCCGTAGGGGAGGCGGGTGGTAGTGGCGTTTCTCTACGCATGAACTATGAACCACGACGGGTGCCACTGGAACACGCACTGCAGTCACATCTGGCAGCAAGGATCGCGGTGCAATACATTCTATCGCACTGAAAGCGTCGGTCGTCACCACTATTCCGGGTGATTTCAATATTTATGATACGTCAACGACACCTGCCGCCAACATTTACCTCGTATGTATTACGACCACTCCCTCAAACCTGTCGTGGCTACAGGGAAAATGGTCTGGAACCAAATATGACGACGACCCGGTAATACGAGGCACATTTGGTGTTTATAAAAACGCCAACGAAAACATTTATACACGCGAAATGTATTGAAAAAAATTAGGGTGCCGATAGTACAAGGGGGAGACATTGAATCCATTACTTTTTTTACAAAAGCAATGGTCATTTCAGACTGACTATAAAAATAATATAATATTGATTTAATTGGAAAATTTACATTAAACGGCAATCATGAACCTATTCAAAAAAACATCATCGACCACTGGCTGGATGGCTCTCAACTTCCAGAATAGTAGTTTTTGTGTGGCTCATATTCAGCGCTCGGCAACAGCATTGCCTGTCGTAACGTTGGCTGCCTCTTATCATGACATTACACCGTCTGACACTGCTGCACTGACAAAATTTTCCAAAGAACTGCACGCCCATCGTTATCAATGCACAACCCTGTTGTCTGCCCACGAATATACGATATCGTCCGTGGAAACACCCAACGTACCTCAGGACGAAATTAAAACCGCTGTACGTTGGCGCTTGAAGGATATGCTGGATTATCCTGTCGATGAAGCCACACTGGATGTCCTGGATATACCGCAGGAAAAAAACTCTCCCATGAAGAGTCAGTCCATGTATGCGATCGCAGCACGTTCAAAATCCATAGAACAATGCCAGAACTTATTTGGCCAGGCAAAGATTCCCCTGCGAACCATTGATATTCCTGAAATGGCACAACGCAACATTGCTACACTGCTACAAGCAGAAGATCGTGGCGTAGTGTTACTGTCCTTTAACACTGAAGGCGGACTACTCACCATTACTTTTGCAGGTGGGCTTTATCTGTCACGACGGATAGATGTAACATTGTCTCAGCTAATGCAATCCGACGCCGAGCAGAAAGCCATCTGCTATGACAAAATTACCCTGGAGTTACAGCGCTCACTGGATCACTTCGATCGACAATATAATTTTATCACACTGTCAAAACTGGTACTTGCGCCACTGGGTGATGCCGGCGCGGGCCTAAAAGAATATATGACCGCCAATCTGTATATTCCTGTAGAAATATTGAATCTTGAAACCATCCTTGATTTTTCCAAGGTTCCAGAATTAAAAAAACCACAGCAACAGCAGCATTATTTTACAGTGCTAGGCGCCGCTTTGCGTGATGCCAGCGCTGTATCCATTAATCTTTACAATCCCCTGCTCCTGAAACAAAAAAACCATTTCCCGGCATACACCATGGTGCACTCACTCGGGCTGATTACTCTGGGAATTCTATTATTCTACGGGTATGCCTGGTACAGCATTACCGAAATGGAAAAACAGGCCATTAATTCTGAAAAAATTCATGATGCTACCCAAGCGCAATTTATCAAGATAAACAGTGAATCAAACTCAGGAACAGCAAGCAAAATACTGGAGAATGAAGTATCTCTATTAGAATCACAACTCAATGCACGCCGTCAGATTATAAATCTAATGCAACGAGGTGAGCTGGGAAACACCGAGGGATTTTCGGAATATTTACGTGCACTGTCACGACAGGCCGTGGATGGATTATGGATCACGCGATTCCAGGCCTCAGGTGCAGGCGAAAAAATGACCATCAGTGGTCGTGCTCTGCATCCGGCGCATGTACCCGCATTCATACATCAGTTGAAGCAAGAAAAAATAATGGTCGGAAAAATATTCGAAACCCTTGAAATGAATACACCCGTGGAAAAGGAAGAGCCTGATAAAAAACTCTCATCATTGCCACCTTATATAGAATTCAACCTGCACAATACCCAGCAGGAACACGCAAAATGACACCGCTGAAGCCCACTCTCAACAAGATCGCTGAACGCATTAATGCGCTGGGATTGCGTGAGCGTATTTTTATATTCCTGGCTGCCGCACTAACACTCATTACAGCATTACACATTTTCCTTATCAATCCTGTTTTGACACGTCAAAAACAGGTATCACAACAAGTGATGGAGACCCAACTAAAAATTAGTGAATTAAATATGCAGATCCAGGCACTATCAATTAAAGATCACGCCGATCCCAACGCTCCTCTACGTGCACGCCTGATCCAATTACAGACCGAAACTGAAAATATCAATCAGGATTTACGCGGCCTGAAAAATGGGTTAATAACCCCACAACAGATTCCCATGCTGCTTAAGGAGATCTTGCGTGGAAATAATTCTCTGCATCTAATGTCATTAAAAACATTACCGGCACAGAGTCTGTCAAAAACCCCTGATATCACCACAACAGAAAATAACACCAGCAGCCCTGTTCCTGATCTTGGTGCTTACAAACATGGCTTTGAAATTACGCTGGAAGGCACATATCTGGACATTTTAAGTTATCTATCCCGTATTGAAACATCACCATGGCGGGTTTTTTGGGGGGAAATCACGTTAAATGCTGATGATTACCCTAAAGCAACACTCACGTTGAAATTATACACACTCAGCCTGAATCAGGAATGGTTGACTTTATGAAAAATAATCTCATTAAAAGATTGATAAAGAAATACGGATTAAAATTCATGGTGTTCTTCGTACTATTTTTTCACGGCTATGGCACGGCTATTGCAGAAATATTACGTGATCCGACAAGACCGCCCGGCCTGCGTACTGTTACTCAAGATACCAGACAGGGTGATGAAACAGGCATTACTGGCGCTGGTCCAAAACTTCAAGCCATCATGATTTCAGAAAATCACCGCTCGGCCATTATCAATAATCGACGGGTTAATATCGGGGGAGAAATTGAAGGAGCTAGAATTATCAGCATTGATGAAGGTGCAGTAGTTTTAAAATCAGACGGAAAACTCCGAACATTGAAACTATATCCACAGTCATCAAAAAAAACAGCTGTAAAAATTCAGAACGCCACACGATAAATAGAATATGGAAGATCTAACATGATTAAATATAACCGCTCAAAATACAACCGAAGCGACGCAGAAGATCCCTTCCTGAATGGAATTTTGCTGTACGCATTTGCTCTTATGGCAATCACGTTAACCGGATGCGCGACAAACACGGCACCTGACAACCAAACATTGGATCAAATTAATGTCACCCTCAACAAAGCCGTTGATGGGAAATCCCCCGCGGCGCAGCTGGATACCGTGGGGACGGCGTTATTACCACCACTGAAGATTGAAATTCCCAAAGCTGGCCCATCACAAAAACAGCCTTTGGAGCAGAAATTCGATCTTGCCGTGAATAAGGCACCTGCGCAGCAGATATTCATGGAGATTGTGTCCGGGACACCCTATAGCATGCTGGTACATCCTGACGTGAGTGGTACTCTTTCACTCAACCTTAAGGATGTTACTGTTTTTGAAGCACTGGATGCAATACGTGAAATGTATGGTTATAACTACAAGGTGGAAGGCAGCCGGATTTTCATCCAGCCACTGACCATGCAAACCCGGATGTTCAAAATCAATTACATTACCGGACAACGCAAGGGTAGCTCAGAGATACGCGTCATTTCCGGCTCTGTGAGTGACGGTCCTTCTTCAGGATCAACATCTTCCGGTTCCGCGACTACTACCAGCGGTGAAACCACAAATCGTACCACTGAAACCAGCAAAATAATTACGACCACTGACAGTGATTTCTGGAATGGATTAAAAATCTCTCTAACATCCATCATCGGTGATAAGGATGGTCGTAGCGTCGTTCTCAACTCTCAATCTGGCATGGTGTTAGTTCGAGCAATGCCCACTGAAATACGACAGATTGAAAATTTTCTTAAGGCAACACAACTAACCGTTGACCGCCAGGTCATGCTGGAAGCAAAAATCATTGAGGTTCAACTTAATAACGGCCATCAAACCGGCATCAATTGGGCAGGGTTCAACAAAAATAATCAACACGGATTTTCAGTAGGAGCCAATGCCAACAGCTTCACAGTACCTGGGGGCCTCCCGGTACCGGGTAGCACGCTAGGTAGCATACTTGACACTGGCCTCTCAAATAGCCCTCTCAATATAGCAATTCATTATTCCAACTTTGCCGGGTTGCTATCTTTTCTCGAAACTCAGGGTACGGTACATGTGCTGTCCAGCCCACGCATCGCTACATTAAATAACCAGAAAGCGGTTCTCAAAGCCGGGACAGATGATTTTTTTGTAACCAATGTAAGTTCCACTACTACTACAGGCAATAGCAGTGCCGCATCAACTCCAAATGTTACATTGCGACCTTTCTTCTCCGGTATTGCACTGGATGTTACACCACAAATATCAGAAGATGGACAGATTACTCTACATATTCGTCCGTCCGTAAGTCAGGTAACAGAACAGCAAAAAATTATTGACCTCGGCACCGCTGGTAGAATAAGCCTACCATTGGCATCCAGTACTATTTCAGAAACAGATAGCATCGTGCGGGTACAAGATGGAAGTACTGTGGCCATTGGTGGATTGATACGCCAGGCAATGGAAGATGAGAAATCCAAAGTGCCTATTGTCGGTGATGTGCCATTGCTCAACCTGCTGTTCCGTCGTACTGGCCGCATCAGTCAGAAACGTGAACTGGTTATTCTTCTAAAAACAACCGTAGTCCAGAGTGACAGTGACTGGGCAGAAGATGTTCTTCAGACACGCGAACGCATTCAAAAAATGTAGGGGAAATTCTCCCGGTGATAGTTAAAAATCAAAGACTGCACAAGCTAGGCGCATATAAATATATGTGTATTACCGTAGCATTCCGGTCTTCTATTTTTATGAGGGGACACACATAACCATGTACCTCACCCACTTTGGCCTGTCCGAGTTACCCTTCGGTATTACCCCGGATACCAGTTTCTTTTTTTCCTTAAATGACCATCAACAAGCACTCAATACCCTGTTGGTCGCCGTCAGGAACGGCGAGGGATTTATCAAAATCACGGGGGAAGTAGGCACCGGAAAAACCCTGTTGTGCCGTCAATTTCTGCGCAGCATCAACAATCATTTCGACGATTCACCAGGATCGACTACCACAAAACAGCGCTTCATTACTGCCTACATTCCAAACCCTTACCTAGAACCACGCACTTTGTTGCTGGCGCTCGCTGATGAACTTGGTATTGTGTTAGAAAAAGATGCCGACCAGTACCAACTACTACAATCACTGACGCTGGCCTTGCTGAACTTCGCAGAACAGGGTCGACAGGTGGTGCTCTGTCTGGATGAAGCCCAAGCCATGCCCATGGAAACCCTGGAGGCAGTTCGCCTGTTAAGCAATCTCGAAACTGAAAAAAATAAACTGCTACAGATAGTATTATTCGGACAGCCAGAACTCAATCTCAGACTACAGCAGGATTCAATACGTCAATTGAATCAACGCATCACATTTCATTATCATCTCTCACCGTTAAGCCGCAGGGATCTGGATAATTACATTATGCATCGGATCATCGTCGCCCAAGGAAACAATTTGAAAATATCATCGAGCAATCCACTTTTTCATAAATCGGCGACCCGATTATTGTATGCAGCAAGTGGTGGAATTCCGCGACTCATCAATATTCTGGCACATAAGGCTCTGATGCTGACGTATGGTGAAGGTCGACAACAGGTCAAGGCGCGCCATGTGCGCGCTGCCGCAAAAGATACGGCGGCAGCCAGGCATGGTCTGTGGCGCTGGCTGGGTATACTCCAATGAGCCTGATCAACCAAATGTTGCAGGATCTTGAAAAACGTCGCGATCAGGGGGCGGTGGGACATGCATTGCCTACCCAGATAAGAGCGGTAACACCCTCTCGCTCATTACTACGTCCCGCCATGTGGACAATACCCTTTCTGGTTATCGGCTTGTCCGCCGGAATATTAGTGTTACGCCCTGCTCATGATGCAGTAAGTGCGGTGCCTGCTACTTTAACTACACCAGGCACCCCTTCATCCGAGGCTGTTTTTCAACCGGCCGGCCAGACACAGCCGACACTCGCGGCAGTATCCACATCGATCTCTGATAATATGAACCAGGAGCCTGCGGCGGTGTCCGGGTTATCTTTATCTACAATACCACAAGTAATACAGAATCATAATGAACCCATTCCCATAACACTTTCAAATAACACAACGCAATCAGTCATGGCTGCATCCACCACACAAAAATTATCTGCTACTAATATCGAAATCGTCACATCAAATCAACCATTGATACAATCTGTTTCTATTGAAAATGAACCACGTGCGCCATCACCTGACAAGTTGGCGTTTGCCGGACGACAGGACAATACCGATGAAATCATTTCCAGTAAAAAGATCAAGGAAATTACCCCGACCCGACAAGCTGAAAGTGAATATCGTAAAGCCTTGCAATTCCTGCAACAGGGATTCACGACGCGCACCATTGAAAGCCTTACTCAGGCTCTTCGGCTTGACCCCAGTCACGTCGCCGCACGGCAAACCATGGTTGGCATTCTGGTAGAAGACAAACGCCTTGACGAAGCGGAGCATTGGCTGCAGGAAGGGTTGAATCTTGATCGTGGTCAATCCAATATGGCCATGATGCTTGCTCGCCTGCAAGTGGAGCGAGGTGACGCACACGCTGGCCTGGAAACACTGCAAGGCAGTCTGTCAAGCACCACAGAGAACGCCGACTACCAGGCGTTTCTGGCTGCCCTGCTGCAACGTGAAGGGCGACACAAGGAAGCGATTGACCATTATACACAAGCCCTGCGTCAAGCACCTCAGTCCGGTCTATGGTTAATGGGGGTTGGTATTTCATTACAGGCAGAAAATCGCTTGCAGGAAGCACAGCAAGCTTTCAAACAGGCCAGAGAGTCAAAAACCCTGCGCCCCGACTTACAGGCTTTTGTTGAACAGCGATTGCAGCAAACCAGAAAATAACCTTGATTTTCGGTATCTCTACAACAAACTCATGGTTTTCGGTGGAATCGCTTTTTCCATTTCCAGCATGGCCTGTTTCCAGGCGGGATCTGCATGTAACTGTGCGCGGGTAATAGCATGACGACCATGCATACGCATCAAACGAAAATGTGATGCCGGATCATTATGGACGCGCATACCGTCAAGCAGTTGTGTCATGGCGGTGAAATCATTGCAAGACAACACCATATCGCATCCCGCATCAAGCGCCGCATGCGCCCGGTCTACAATACTGCCTGCCACACTGGCACCTTCCATTTCCAGATCATCACTGAAAATAACACCCTGAAAACCCAAACGTTTGCGCAATACTTCCCGCATCCAGAAAGATGAAAATCCGGCAGGTTCAGGGGCAACTTGTGGATAGATCACGTGGGCCGGCATGATGCCGGCCAGACCAAAATGAACCATACGTTCAAACGGAACAATATCTTCCAGATAAATATCGTTATAGCTGCGATCATCTATTGCGATGGACACATGTGAATCTGGTGCTACTGCACCATGCCCAGGAAAATGTTTGCCGGTCGCTGCCATACCAGCACGTTCCATGCCGATCATAAACGAATGAGTAATATCCGCGACAATTTCCGGATTACGATGAAAGGCGCGGTCACCGATGACGCCACTGACACCATAATCAAGATCCAGTACCGGCGTAAAACTGAAATCCACTCCCACAGATCGTAGCTCAACGGCCATGAGCCAGCCAATTGTGTCAGCCAGATGTTTGGCATATTTAATATCACGCTCATACAATACACCCAGCTCACGCATCGGTGGCAAGCGTGTAAATCCTTCACGAAAACGTTGCACACGCCCACCCTCATGATCCACTGCAACCAATAAATGCGGATCGCGTAACGCGTGAATATCAGCCACTAACGCGGCCACCTGTTCCGGGTTGGCATAATTACGCGTAAATAAAATGACACCGCCCACGTGCGGATGACACAACATTTCACGCTCTTGCGCAGTAAGTGTTAACCCGGACACACCGAGCATAAGAGCGCCTAAAGACATGAGATATGGATCTCCATTGTTATGGTTTTGATGTACGTTATTTTAATGACAGATATAAACATCAAAACCCTCCTAATTGATATTTTCTCACTGCATTATTATGTTCCTGCAATGTCTCGGAAAAATAATGTGTGCCATTACCGCGCGCCACAAAATATAAAGTTTTACCAGACGCTGGATGCAACGCAGCATGAATAGCCTCACCCCCAGGCATGGCGATGGGTGTAGGTGGCAAGCCGGTACGCAGATAAGTATTATAAGGGGTGTCGGTTTGCAAATCACGTCTACGCAGATTGCCATCAAAACGATGGCCGACACCATAAATCACGGTAGGATCCGTCGCCAGCGCCATGCCAATTTTAAGACGCCGGACAAATACGCCTGCAATTTGTGGGCGTTCCTCAGCGGCACCGGTTTCGCGCTCTATAATCGAAGCCATGATCAGCGCTTCATAAGGGGTTTTATAGGGAACAGTCACGTCACGTTTCGGCCATTCACTGGCCAGACGTTGTTCCATGGTGCGATAGGCGCGCTGCAAAAATGCCACGTCGCTGAAACCCCGTGAGAAACGATAGGTATCAGGATAAAAGCGCCCTTCGGGATGCTGGTTGGGCCAGCCCAGTTTCGCCATGACCTGGTCATCAGGCAGGTCCTTCAATGCATGCGTGAGCTCAGGATGAGTATGGATCGCTGTCATCATTTGCTTGAATGTCCAGCCTTCCACCAATGTCAGCGAATACTGCACGGCCTTACCAGTTGCCAGATTATCCAGTAACTGCGCGGCCGTCATGCCCGAAGTGAGCGCATACTCACCCGCCTTGATACCATGGGCCTTGCCCTGCAAACGCGCCCACCACACCAGATAAGTAGGACGATTCAATATGCCACGGCTACCCAGATCACGTGCCACATCGTGGAGATTGCTGCCCGGCCTAACCGTATAAGATGAAGGTGCAACACTGACATTCAAAGGCGCTTCGGCGGCGCTTTTGAGGTCCATGTAAAACCAGACACCGGCAAAAGTACCGATAAGAATAAAAATGCCCAGTAATTTTAATAAAAGACCTTTCATCAGACGGTACTGTCCCGAAATTTTCCCATAATTTCCAGTGTTATCGGCCTGTTTACCCGGAAACTGGATCCCGCGACATTACATACTGGCCATATTCCAATCACACTATTACATAAAAATACTTCATCCGCTGAGGTAATCACATCCAACGTCAGTGCGGTAATGGCAACAGGAATACCCGCCGCACGTGCGTACGCAAGAACCCAGCTACGCAGCACCCCTGCCACACCGCACTGTGACACATCCGGCGTTAATAGTTGCCCACTGCGCACTACAAATAGATTCGTCATGGTACCTTCAATCACGTGACCCTGGCCATCAAGCATCAAGCCCTCTGGCACGGTGGGGTCATCCCACTCACTGCGCGCCAATACCTGTTCCAACCGATTAAGGTGCTTGATACCTGCTAACACCGGATTACACCCCAAACGCGTGCTACAGACCCGCACAGCCACACCTGTGCTCCAGAATGTCGTTGGATAATCTGGCCAGGGATAGCGTGTCAGAATACGCGTGGCTCCCTCCATCGCCAGCACAGATGATGGGGAGGGTGCCCGGTAGCCGCGTCCACCACTGCCACGAGTAATAATGATTTTCAACACTTCCTGTGTAACATCCTGACGTACGGATGGCGCATCACGGCACAATAGCGACATTGCTTCGCTCCATAACAATACAGGATCAATCTCGGGAAAATTCAGGCGTTGACAACCCCGCTGCAAACGCTGCATGTGCATGTCCCATAACACTGGCACACCATTGCGCACTGCGAGCGTTTCGAACAAGCCATCACCATAATGAAATCCACGGTCGTGCGCATCAAGACAACGAGTGGATATACCATTGATTAAAGTGTCGCTCATCCCTCTTCTCCCAGTGCCAACAGCAAACCACGTGCCTTGGCGCGCGTTTCCTGCAACTCGGCATCGGGCACGGAATCTGCCACAATACCTGCACCGACACGAAACTGCACATTATCATTCTTTACCCACATGGTACGAATCAAAATATTCAGATCCATATTGCCGTTGTGATTCAGATATCCCATCGCACCCGTATATGGCCCACGTGCCGACTGTTCCAATTCGGCAATGATTTCCATACAACGCACCTTGGGGCATCCGGTAATGGTGCCACCGGGGAATACCGCGCGTATCACCTGCCCTGGCGTTATTCCGGGACGCTTGATGCCACGTACATTGGAAACAATGTGGTGTACATGAGCGTATGATTCCAACACCATTAACTCATCCACCTGCACGCTGCCAGGCACACACACTCGCCCCAGATCATTACGCTCCAGATCAATCAGCATCACGTGCTCGGCACGCTCCTTGGGGTGCGCAAGCAAAGCTTGCGATAACGCGAGATCTTCATCTCCCATACCCCGCGGATGAGTACCCGCAATTGGGCGTACCTCTACCATATCATTATGTACACGCAACAAACGCTCAGGTGATGAACTCAAGATGGCGTTGCCCTTATAGAGTGCAACACCTGCAAACGGCGCCGGATTGCGTTTCCTCAGATTCTGATAAAGCTGCATATAGGCCATATCCGGCGCCAGCGTAGCCTGATACGTGCGCGACAGATTCACCTGAAAAACGTCACCTGCAACGATATACTCTTTCACACGCTGCACACCTTCCAGAAAATGTGTCGGCGCATCTTCACGCAACTGGCATATTACAGGGCCGGCATTCATTGCAGGTGTCGCCGTCAAATGCGCAAGATCATGCGCCATCTCATCCAGCATCGCTGCATACGCATCTTCCGCTACCAGAAAAGTACACTGCATGTGATGATCGACAATGATTGCTGCGGGAATACGTGTGGCGAATGCAATGGGTAAAGCGTCAGAAGTATCAGAAGAAGCCGCATCACGGATATCGGAAGCCGCCAGTGCCAGACGTGGTTCAATCTGCCCCGCCAATTCATAGCCAAGGTAGATAAACCAGCCACCCGAAAATGGCAGTGAAGGGTTTTCATCAGCACCATAAATGGCCGACGCCTGTTCCCACCAAACATCCAGATTCTGCAAAAAATCCGGTGTGCAGGGATGCACAAGTGCCGCAGGAGGCACCATTCCAGGGATGGGGGAAGCCGGGCTGCGCGGGGAGTCGTTGCCGAGGATATCGGGAGCCGCCGCAACCTGCAACGTGTCATTATCAGTCAGCGCAAGTGTTGCGCCGGGAAAAGCAAACAGAATGTCATAACGGGCATGCGACGTGCCATGCGCAACGCTTTCCAGCAAAAATGGATAGCGTTGCGCATGAGCATGATGCAAACACAGCAGGTCAGGATAAATAGATAGTTGGCGTATCAGTTTAGCCACCCAAACACTGGAAAACGCCGTGGTGAAGAATTATATAATGTGGTTACACCACGCTAGCGTAACTTGCTCACCACCAGCGCAGCATTGGTACCACCAAAACCAAAGGAATTGGACAGCACCGCGTTGATTTTCATCTCACGTGCCTGGTTGGGCACGTAGTCCAGATCACATTCAGGGTCGGGATTCACAAGATTAATCGTGGGCGGAGCGATCTGGTCACGTATCGCCAGCACACTAAAAATGGTTTCAATCCCCCCTGCCGCACCCAGCAAATGGCCCGTCATGGATTTGGTGGAGCTGATGGCTACACTGTGCGCATGATTGCCAAAGGCAGCCTTGAGTGCCTGGGTTTCAATCTTGTCACCTGCCGGAGTAGAAGTACCATGCGCATTAACATAGGCGATATCCTCCGGATTCAGGCGCGCATCGCGTAATGCGTTCAGCATGCAACGCCGGGCGCCATCGCCGCCTTCTGAAGGTAACGTCATGTGGTAAGCGTCACCACTCATGCCAAAGCCGGTCAACTCGGCATAAATCCGGGCGCCACGTTTGCGTGCGAATTCGTATTCTTCCAGCACAATCACGCCCGCACCATCGCCCAAAACAAAACCATCGCGATCCTTATCCCATGGACGACTGGCCGCTTTCGGATCATCATTGCGTGTAGACAAGGCACGCGCGGAGGCAAAGCCACCCAGGCCACTGGGGGACGTTGCCATTTCAGCGCCCCCCGCTACCATCACATCGGCATCGCCATACATGATGATACGTGCGGCATCCCCAATATTGTGTGCGCCCGTCGCGCACGCCGATACCAAGGCAATATTCGGCCCTTTCATGCCGTACATGATGGAAACGTTACCGGAAATCATATTAATAATATTGCTGGGCACAAAAAATGGCGAAATCTTGCGTGGACCACCCTCAACAAACGCCTGATAACCCTTTTCAATGCCCGATAAACCACCAATACCCGAACCAATGGCCACACCGATACGCTCCGCATTATCTGCGGTCACGTCCAGACCTGCATCGGCAATCGCCTCTTTCGCGGCAGCAATGCCGTAATGGATAAAGGGATCCATCTTTTTCACATCCTTGGCAGGAATATAAAGGGTGGGGTCAAAATTCCACACCGCCCCACCAAAGCGTACTGAAAATGCGGAAACATCAAAATGGGTAATGGGGCCAATACCACTGTTGCCTGCCAGCACGTTAGCCCACGACTCTTTCACCGTGAGGCCCACCGGACTGACCATGCCAAGGCCAGTAATAACAACGCGTCTTTTTGTACTCACGTTTACCCTTTCCTTAACTTTTCTGCATCAAGCATAACGGTTAGCTGCGCTCTCGCAATCGCCTGCAATATACAAGCGAAAGGCCGCCACCACGATGTGGTATGCGGCCCTACAGTCTAATTTCAGGTGAAGCGTTAGTTATTCAAATGTGTATTAACGTAATCAATTGCTTGCTGAACAGTGGTGATTTTTTCAGCTTCCTCATCAGGTATTTCACACTCAAACTCCTCTTCAAGAGCCATCACCAGTTCTACAGTGTCAAGGGAGTCCGCACCCAGATCATCCACGAACGAAGACTGGTTACTGACTTCTTCATCCTTCACTCCAAGTTGCTCCACTACGATTTTCTTGACACGCTCTTCGACGGTGCTCATGATGGGTAAATCCTCCAGATCAAAAAGTATGACAGTCTGCCGACTGCCGACGGGTATTTTATTGAAAATAAGCCCTAGATGCTAGTCTTTACGGGAATATCTCAGAAATTTGCTGCATTCAGGGCATCTCAGCCCATATACATGCCACCATTAACATGCAGAGTTTCACCAGTAATATATGCCGCGCCCGGCGAGGCCAAAAACACTACGGCAGCCGCTATGTCTTCCACCCGGCCCAAACGGGTCAAGGGAATTTGTTGTAATAATGCTGTTTTCTGCTGCTCCGGCAGGGCGCGTGTCATATCGGTATCAATAAATCCGGGGGCCACAGCATTCACGGTAATATTGCGTGAACCCACTTCGCGCGCCAATGCCTTGGTGAAACCAATCACGCCAGCCTTGGCAGCAGCATAATTAACCTGCCCAGGGTTACCTGTGCACCCCACAACCGACGAAATGCTGATAATACGCCCTTTATGGGCCTTCATCATGGCACGCATGCAGGCTTTTGACATGCGATACACAGAACTGAGGTTGGTATTAATAATATCATCCCATTCCGGATCTTTCATGCGCATTAAAAGATTATCACGGGTAATTGCTGCATTATTAATTAAAATGCTGGGGGCGCCGAAATCCTGTTCAACATTTTCCAACGTGGCATCAATGGATGCCTGATCGGTAACGTTCAACATTCGACCAACACCGGTTATATCATTATCACGTAGATAGGCAGTGATTTTTTCGGCGCCTTCACGTGACGTCGCCGTACCAACCACCACAGCACCCTGACGTCCCAGCTCCAGTGCAATAGCACGGCCGATACCTCGGCTCGCTCCACTCACCAACGCAATATCACCCTTCAGAAAAGACATGTAAACAAACTCCTAAGCAACCGCCAACGCCTCAGCAAGCGTGATGGCACTGTACACTGGCAACACCACCATATCGCGGTCGATGCGCTTGTTCAGCCCCGCCAGCACTTTGCCAGGCCCACATTCTACCAAAGTTTTCACTCCCGCGCTGGTCATTGCGCGTACAGTTTCCGTCCAGCGCACCGGATTATGCAGTTGGCGC
>JAHFRW010000050.1 GCA_023266055.1 Gammaproteobacteria bacterium
GTGATGGTGCGGGATGCACGCATTCCTCTCTGCCTTTTCAATCATTACCGCGCATGGCGCCGAAAATCATTTCCTCCACATAAAAATCACATTGATTTACACGGGTTTATTTTGCTGTGACGCTCCCATTAACCTCCTTTGCCAATGTGACGATAACCATGACAAGATGACCTCTCTCATGGACGCGTTAATGCAGCATTTTTATGTACCCTGAAAACCACTTGCATGGCGCATTGTTCGCCATCAGCGCCGCATTAATGTTCGCGGCAATGGGCGCCACTATTAAAGTCATCTCTGCGGATCTGCCCACTGAAATGGCGGTGTTCTTCCGTAATTTATTTGGCTTGATTGCCTTGTTGCCGTGGTTATTGCACGGCGGTGTGCGCGCCTTGGCAACGCAGCATTTTAACGCTCATCTGATGCGCTCGCTGGCGGGTGTGGCGGCCATGTATTGCTTCTTTTACGCGATTCATTACCTGCCACTTTCAGAAGCCGTTCTGCTGAATTTTACCGCGCCGTTATTTATGCCGTTTGTCGTCTTAATCTGGTTCAGGGAATCCGTCTCACGCGCACTATGGGGTGCCATTGCAGTGGGTTTTATAGGTATCCTCCTGATTTTAAAACCCGGCATGGCGATGTTTTCACCTGCCGCCCTGATTGGCCTGGCCTCCGGCGCCCTGGCCGCGCTGGCGGTGGCAAACATCCGGCGCATGGCACAAACCGAACCCACCACACGCATTGTATTTTACTTCTGCATTATCAGCACGCTGGTATCGGTCGTACCCCTTTTATGGCGCTGGCAAACCCCTGATCCTGCATTGTGGGGGTTTATGATCCTGTCCGGCATATTTGCCACCGCAGGACAACTGCTGCTGACACGCAGTTACGCACTTGCCTCCGCCTCATTTATTGGACCATTCACCTATAGCTCGGTGGTCTTTGCAACGATTATTGGCTGGTTGTTGTGGGGCGAAAATCCTCATGCCCTGACGCTGTCGGGCGCGTTGCTGGTCTGCGTCGCCGGGATTATCGCCATGCGTCAGGTGGTTGTACCTGCAGGGCTAAAAAAATAGCCACTCAGCGCGCTGTCAAATATTGGTGATGGAATCCGAGATGCTCGCCCATGAACGTCGCTACAAAATGATAACTGTGATCATAACCCTCATGAAATCTTAACCTGATCGGTTGGCTGACTTTTTCACAGGCCGCCATTAAGTTTTCAGGCAATAACTCCCCCACCTCATAATATTCATCAGCCAGCCCCACATCAATTAAAAGCTCTGTCGACCTGGCTCCGGCCTCAATCAGGCACGTTGCATCATAGGTTTTCCACAACTTGATATCATCACCCAAATAAGCGTTCATGCATTCCCTGCCCCATGCCATACCCATCGGGTTGCACAGGGGTGCAAATGCAGATACCGAAGCATAGATGCCAGGATTTTTCAGCGCGCAAATCAGCGCGCCATGTCCTCCCATGGAATGCCCGCTAATTGACTTCAGCCCTGGAATTAAAGGCAGATGGGCTTCGAGCAAAACAGGTAATTCTTTAGTCACGTAGTCATACATATGGTAATGCGTAGACCACGGTGCCGCAGTAGCGTTGACGTAATAACCCGCACCCTTGCCCATGTCATAACGGCTTTCATCATCAGGAACGTCAGCGCCACGCGGACTGGTGTCAGGAAAAACCAGCGCCATGCCGAGTTCGGCAGCATAACGCTGCGCACCCGCCTTGACGCGGGCATTATCATCGGTGCACGTCAAGCCCGATAACCAATAGAGTGCGGGCACCTTTGCTGTTTGGGTTTGTGGTGGCAGATACACTGAAAATGTCATCTCACAATGACAGGCAACTGACGTATGCGTGTAGCGATTGAGGTAACCGCCAAATTCCTTAATTCTTTCAATGCAAACCATTTATATATTCTCTAAAATTGAAAAAAGCAGTTGAACCCCAGAGCGCGCGGAGAAGATAAAGAAAAATAATGGCATTAATGCAACAAGCACCGCTCCACAATAAATAGTACGGGGCTGCCAGATTTCGTTTTTCCTCCGTGCTCTCTGCGTCCTCTGGTGTCCAACCGTTTTTCCAGTATAAAATCACTTGCGCAACATGCCCTGCAAATACTGCCAGACGTTGTCCAGTACCTGCGGCTGGGCCGCCCCCGTGGGATGTAGCCCATCAGATTGCATCAACGCTGCGTTGGTAGCAACCCCCTCAAGCAGAAACGGCACCAGTGGTATCCGGTAACGTGCCGCCAGATCAACATATATCTGATGGAACTTTCTGACGTAAGCCGGGCCATAATTAGGGGGCAAATGCATACCTACCAGCAACACCTGCGCATTATGGCGGCGGGTTTGTGTGATAATGGTATCAAGGTTAGTCTGCATTTCGCCAAGCAACAGACCACGCAGGCCATCATTGGCGCCTAACTCAACAATGACGATACTCGGATGATGGGTTTTAAGCGACTGATCCAACCGCGCCAGGCCACCACGGGTCGTTTCGCCGCTAATGCTGACATTAACCACAGAGTAATGATAACCCTGCTTAACAAGGTGTTGTTGCAGTAAATGTACCCAACCCGCGCTTTGTTCTATGCCATAGGCCGCGCTCAAGCTGTCACCCAGCACCATGATGGTGGGTTTGGACGTCGCAACAGTGGCAGCGTAACTTGCCACAGGGGTTAGCAGAAACAGCAATAACAGGAGTCGTTTAAACATGCCAGCAGGTTCCTCGCAACCGATTGTACGTACCGAGCAGTTAACCAAACGGGTTATCAGCGCCGATTCACCCTCAGGCGGTGAGTTGGTATTACTGCACGATGTTAATCTTACCATTGCGCGTGGCGCAGCGGTGGCCATTGTCGGAGCATCGGGATCGGGCAAGTCTACTCTGCTGGGGTTGCTGGCCGGACTGGACACGCCCAGTCAGGGTCGCGTATGGATTGACAATACTGATCTGTTTTCCCTGGATGAAGATGGCCGCGCACGTTTACGTGGCGCGATGATCGGCTTCGTGTTTCAATCCTTTCAATTATTACCTAACCTGACCGCGCTGGAAAACGTCATGCTGCCGCTGGAACTTGCCGGACGATGGGATGCCCGCGAGATTGCGCATGACGTACTGGTGCGTGTGGGCCTGGAGCCGCGCGTGCACCATTATCCCAAGCAACTGTCCGGCGGTGAACAACAGCGTGTGGCCATTGCTCGTGCCTTTGCCCCGCAACCCAAGCTCCTGTTTGCTGATGAACCCACCGGCAATCTTGACCGCGCCACCGGCACACGCATTGTCGACCTGCTGTTTGAACTGAACCGCGAGCAACACACCACCCTGATCCTGGTTACGCACGACGACACGCTGGCACGACGCTGTAATCAACGCCTGGAACTCGAAGCTGGATGCCTGTCACTGACAGAACCCCTGGCAATCAAGGCTGACGCATGAACACATTCTCATTGGCCATGCGTCTGTTGCGTCGTGACTGGCAAGCCGGTGAATTACGGGTGCTCGCCGCCGCGTTGATCGTGGCCGTTACCAGCATCACCGCCGTGAGTTTTTTCACGGATCGTATCAATCAGGCACTACATCGCCAGGCCAATGAACTACTCGGTGCGGATCTACTCATTGCGTCCGACCAACCCGTGGCTGCAAGTGTACATGATCTGGCACGCAAACACGGCCTGCGCTACACCGAAACCCTGGACTTCCGCAGCATGGTCATGAGCAGCGACACGGCCGGCGATCACATGCAACTGGCAGAGATTAAAGTGGTCAGTGACGGTTATCCACTGCGTGGTACGTTACGCATTGCACCCCAACGCTTTGCGCCTGACGCACCCGCCACAGGCATTCCTGCGCCAGGCACGGCGTGGCTTGATGCCGGATTACTCGGCCCATTACATCTCAATATCGGTGATCCCATTACCGTGGGTGAAATGCAACTTACCGTTACCGCCGTGCTGACTCACGAACCGGCACGGGGTGGCGACCTGTTCAGCATCGCGCCACGCCTGATGCTCAACATGGCCGATTTACCGCAAACCAGACTGATACAACCCGCCAGTCGTGTGCGCTACCATTTACTGGTCGCGAGCGACGATCCCCAGCACATTAGCGCCTATCGCACTGCCATCACACCGCTATTAAAAAGTGGTGAGCGCACCGAAGGCATCGAAGACGCGCGCCCGGAATTACGCGCCGCCCTGACACGCGCCAAAAGTTTTCTTGGTCTCGCCGCACTGGTGAGCGTGATGCTGGCAAGCGTCGCCATCGCCACGGCCACACGCCGCTTTGTGGCACGGCATTTCGACAATTGCGCCATGATGCGCTGCCTGGGCGCCGTGCAGAACGACATCACCTACCTTTATGTTTACCAGATTCTTGTACTGGGCCTGACTGCCAGCCTGCTGGGTTGCGCATTGGGTTATGCCGCGCAGGGTGTGCTGGTCAAGGTGCTGGGTAGCCTGATATCAGCCGAGTTACCCTCGCCTTCATTATGGCCGGTAGTCTCCGGTCTGTTTACCGGCATGATCACCCTGCTGGGCTTTTCCCTGCCACCCTTGCTGCAACTCAAATCGGTATCCCCCCTGCGCGTACTGCGACGCGACATAGGCACACCTCGCACTACCAGTCTCGCCGCCTACGCTGCGGGCATCATCGCACTGGCAGCGCTCATGCTATGGCAGGCGGGAAATATTAAACTCGGTATATACATGCTGGCGGGCACCCTTATCACACTTGTAATACTCGGCGCTCTCACCTTATTACTCATCAATGGCCTGAAACTATTACGTAATAAGCACGGTGGATCCAGCGGCGCCGCATGGCGTTTTGGTATTGCCAACATCACGCGGCGCACCCAGGGCAGCGTGGTACAAGTAATCGGGTTCGGCATTGGCATCATGGCATTGTTACTGCTGACGCTCGTACGCAGTGACCTCCTCCATGACTGGCAGAAAAGTCTGCCTGCGGACGCACCCAACCGCTTTCTCATCAATATTCAACCTGATCAGGTCGCGCCACTCCAGGATTTTCTTGCAAACGCCCTGGGCGCTGAAAAAGGGCACGCCATCCCACTGTATCCCATGGTGCGTGGCCGCCTCACCGCCGTTAATGAAATCCCCGTTACTCCCGAAAGTTATACGGACGAACACGCACAACGTCTGGTCGCACGCGAATTCAATTTATCGTGGGCGACTGACATGCAGGCCGACAACAAAATCGTGGCTGGCACCTGGTGGAATGAGCATGACAAAAACAAACACGTCGTCTCTATCGAAGAAGGTCTCGCCAAAACACTCGGCCTGACACTGGGCGACCAGATGCGTTTCCTTATCGCAGGCAGCGAATTCAACGCCACCATCACCAGCCTGCGCACCGTAGAATGGGACTCCATGCGCCCCAATTTCTTTGTGCTTGCCCCGCCTGGCGGTCGCTCCCTGCACGGCGCGCTTGATACCTATCCCGCCAGTTTCATGACCAGCCTCCATATTGCCACCAATCCCGCGGGCAATCAGTCCAGCATCATGAACACTCTGGTTAAAACCTTTCCCAACGTCACCATCATTGATGTCGCCGCCATCATGACCCAAGTCCGTCAGATCATCGAACGTGTCACCCTTGCCGTGGAATACGTGTTCCTGTTTACGCTGCTCGCTGGCCTGCTGGTGCTCTACGCCGCCATTCAGTCCACGCTCGACGAACGCATCCACGAAAGCGCCATCCTGCGCACGCTCGGTGCACGGCGTGGCCAGCTTCTCATCAGCCTGTTCGCCGAATTCGCCACCCTCGGCCTGCTCGCCGGCCTCGTTGCCGCCTGTGCCGCCTCTTTACTCGGTTACGTGCTTGCCACCCAGTTATTCCACCTGCCCTACGCCTTCAACCCCTGGCTGTGGATCATCGGCGTAACCGGCGGCACACTCGGCGTCGGTCTGGCCGGACTGCTGGGCACCCAGTTCATATTGCGTCAACCACCGTTGCAGACATTGCGGAATGCGTGAGCGCTCGACAGAAGCACGCAACAGCTAATATTCCTGTTGACACCCACTCGCAACTGACGCAAAATTAATCACTTTCAAACTGCGGGCAACTGCTCAAAAAATACAATAAACCAGCGAAAAATCGCCATACAAATAACCCGTCAACGTATCAGCCAATTTTTGTTGGTCATGTGCATCAGCCTGCTTGCGGCGTGTAATAGCGGTGATAACAACAGCCCTGCTGCAAGTGGCACTGATAACAATAATCAACATAGCCTCGCTCTTGGAACCTCGCACACCTGTATTCTTATACCTGACGGCACAGTAAAGTGCTGGGGGGCAAACGATCGCGGCCAGCTTGGCAATGGCACCAGTGATTCCGCCCCCGCAACAGTCAGTGGCCTTACTCAAGCCACGGCAATCACCAGCGGGGTGGGACATACGTGCGCCTTGCTGACCAATCAAACGGTCACGTGCTGGGGACGTAACGATTCTGGCCAACTCGGCAATGGCAACACCACCGATTCTTCCACACCAATAGCAGTAATAAACCTCACTAATGTCGTCTCATTAACGGCAGGCTGGTATTACACCTGCGCTGTATTGGCGGATCAAACCGCAACATGCTGGGGTGATAATAGTAAAGGCCAGCTTGGCAATGGCAACACCATAAACTCTCCCATACCCGTAGCCGTAAACGGTATAAGCAACGCCACTACCCTGGCTGCGGGGTTCGGTCACACCTGTGCCTTGTTAAATAACCAAACCATTCAATGCTGGGGTGTAAATTATTCTGGTGAGCTCGGAAATGGCACCACCCGCGATTCTCTTACGCCAGTAGCAGTAACAGATATCACCCATGCTACTGCACTGGCAGCAGGTGGATGGCACACCTGCGCCTTATTAAGCAACCACACTGTAAGCTGTTGGGGAGACACCCAATATGGCACATATAATACACCCACGGTAGTGAGTGGCATCACTAACGCTACCGCAGTGGATGTCGGTATGTTTCACAGCTGTATCTTGCGGGCAGACCATACCATTAAAATGTTGGGGATATGACTTCAACAACAGCGGCTTGCTTGGTAGTGGCACTGATCTTCCCAATAGTGACCGACCTGTACCGGTTGTTGGCATTACTGATGCTGCCGTTCTAAAAGTCGGTACTTCACACACCTGCGCGATGCTGACAGACCAAAGTGTAAAATGCTGGGGGTCAAACAATCTCGGCCAGATCGACCCTGAATCTCCTGGATACGCGCACATCCCAGTAACAGTAAAGGGTATTACCAATGCGTCTACAACCATCACCACGGGCACGGCTCACACGTGCTCACTGTTAACCGACGGCACGATAAAATGCTGGGGCTTGAATAACTACGGCCAGCTCGGCAATAACACCACCCATGACTCATTCGTGCCCGTGGCGGTAAGGGGCATCAGCACCGCCACAGCGTTGGTCACGGCAGGCATGCGCAACTGTGCCTTATTGGCAAACCAGACAGTGACCTGCTGGGGAGGAGGAGCGGACTGGGACTGGACGCTCCCCATCATTGATGACACCACTACGCTCGCGCTGACACCCACCGTAGTAAACGGCATTACTAACGCTACCGCATTGGTGATCAGCTACTGGCATGCCTGCGCTTTATTGGCCGATCAAACCGTAACCTGCTGGGGGTTAAATAATCACGGCCAGCTTGGCAATGGCACTAAAACAAATCTGGTACACCCACCGGTCGCCGTCAACAGCATCACTAACGCCATCGCATTGGCAATCAATGGTGCGCAAACCTGCGCCTTGCTGGCAGATCAAACCATCAAATGCTGGGGAATTAACTGGGGCGGTCAAAACGGCAACGGCACTACCACGGATTCCCCTGCACCCGTTCTCGTCAGCAATATCAACAACGCTGCCGCAATAGTTCTCGGTGGCGACCATACCTGCGCCTTATTGACTGATAAAACCATCAAATGCTGGGGGATCAATTACACCGGCCAACTCGGTGATGGCACGACAACGTCCTCTGCCATTCCCGTTACAGTAAGCGGCATTACCAATGCCGTGGCAATATCACCCAGCTGCGCATTGCTTGAAAATGGCACCATAAAATGCTGGGGGTCTTACTTTGACACAACCTCGACACTGACACCCACTGTAGTAGACGGTATCCATACCGCCATCGCATTATCGGGGAGTGGCAATGAGAGTTGCGCCATCCTGGCCGACAACACCGTTAAATGCTGGGGTTTCTACCCAACAGGCGTAACACCCACAGCAGTCCCAAGCCTCACTCATACTGCCGCCTTGGTAATGGGCGAAGATTTCCCCTATATCTCCATCGCTTGCGCCGTGCTCGTGGATCAGACCATAAAATGCTGGGGACAGAATGACCGTGGCCAACTCGGCAGCGGTGAAATTGGCCGCTCATACTTCGCTACCCCCGTACAAATCATGGGGCTGTAGCGACGAAATTATCCTTGCATTTCTCGCCGCTAAATACCCCTTGAAAAAAACGGGCACCATCCCCCATCTAAAAACTACATCCGTATGGCTGGATGCGCAGGGCATTTTCCCTGCCATATGATCAACTCAAGCAAATGTTAAGGAGCACACCATGAATCTGAAACGTTATGAACCCTTAAATCTGTTCAGTCAGTTACAAAATGAAGTTAACTCATTGTTTGGTAACCGCCTTGGTGTTTTTGGCGGGGAAAATTTCCCCAGCATTGCCACCAGTGAATGGGCTCCTGCCGTTGATATCAAGGAAGAGCCTGACCGTTTTATAGTCAAGGCGGACTTGCCGGGCGTGACCAGCAATGATATTGATGTAAGCATGGAAAATGGTATGCTGGCGGTTAAAGGCGAACGTAAAGCCGAGAGTCAGGACGAACGCGCGGGCTGAACGTGCCTATGGCAGCTTCTATCGCCGCTTCAGCCTGCCCAACACTGCAAACACCGAGAAAATCACCGCCAGGCTCCAGGATGGTGTACTGGAAGTGGTTATTCCAAAAAAGGAAGGCGTACAACCACGGAGAATTTCAGTAGAAGGGTAACCTCAAGATATCCTCAAGGATAATATGAGCATCCGACCCATTAAGGCAGGGATTTCCCTGCCTTAATTTATCTGGAACTGTAGAATACAAACAAAGTCTCAGGGCACAGTGGAGGCCGGTGACCCTTAAGTTATGTAAACGCTGAATAATGCCAGCCTGGCATTATTCAGCGCACGAAAAGCAAAAATGTGACCATAAGACTATTATGGAACTTTTCTCTATGTTTCAATCACCTGGAGTGATTTAAACATGCCGGCACCTCCTTGTACCGTGGAACCTCTGATGCATCAAAGGCTCCCTAATTATTACAAAATATGGCATAGTAACCTCATGACAAACCATCAAAAATCGTTGGCATCCCTACTGTTTGCTGTCGTTTTAACAACCGTAACACCCGCCCTCTGGGCAGCCCTCCCTGGCACAGACAGCCAGGGCAATGTATTGCCCACACTGGCGCCCATGCTCGACAAAGCCACCCCCGCCGTGGTCAACATCTCAACCCGTGGTCGGGTACGAACGGAAGATAACCCATTACTTCAGGATCCCTTTTTTCGCCGCTTTTTTGGTGCACCGGATGTCATGCCGCGCGAACGTGCAACCCAAAGTCTGGGCTCGGGTGTCATTATAGATACCGCCAAAGGTTACGTACTCACCAACAATCATGTCATCGCCAAAGCTGAAGAAATCACCGTCACCCTGCGTGACGGACGTGCCCTGACCGCCAAACTGGTGGGCACAGACCCCGAAACTGATATTGCCGTGATTCAGATTCCCACCAAAAATATTGTCGCCCTGCCCATCGCGGATTCTGAAAAATTGCGCGTGGGCGACTTCGTGGTTGCCATTGGCAATCCGTTTGGCCTGGGACAAACCGTCACCTCCGGCATTGTCAGTGCGCTGGGGCGCACCGGTCTGGGCATTGAAGGCTATGAAAACTTCATTCAAACTGACGCCTCCATCAATCCCGGCAATTCCGGCGGCGCCCTGGTGAATTTACGCGGTGAACTGGTGGGCATCAACACCGCCATTTATGCGCCGGGTGGTGGCAATATCGGTATCGGTTTCGCCATTCCTACCAACATGGCGCGTGATATTATGCGTCAACTGGTAGAGTTTGGTGAAGTAAAGCGCGGCAGGCTCGGTGTGCAAATGCAAAACCTCACCCCTGACCTCGCCAAAGCTTTTAACATTGATAAGCAGCAAGGCGCTGTTATTTCCAAAATCACCAGAGGATCCGCCGCAGACAAAGCCGGCCTGGAGGTAGGCGATATTGTTACCACCGTCAACGGCCGCTCCGTCAATGACGCTACCACGATACGCACCACGGTGGGCCTGATGCGTGTGGGCGAAAAAGTTAACATGGGAATTATCCGTAATGGCAAACCACGCACCATCACCATTACCCTTGGAGAAGCCGAGAAAGTCGCCGCGGAAAGTATCGCACCACGCCTGGCGGGGGCCACGCTTACGCCCATAGAAGAAGGCTCGCCGCTGTATCGACGTGTTGAGGGAATGGTGGTGGTAAATGTTGAACCCGGCAGCCCCGCCTGGAACGCCACCTTGCGTAAGGACGATGTTATCATCTCCATCAATCGCCAACCCGTACGCACCCTTGACGAGCTGGAACGCACCATTAAAGCCAGTGGAAAACGCATGCTGCTGAATATCAGGCGTGGCAACAACTCCCTGTTTATCGTCATTCAATAAAATAAACAGATAATATACACCCAACATTACCCTGCGGATACTTGAAAAATGAAAAGAAATTCACGACTGTTCACTCAAGCAAAAACAATTTTTCTGGCAGGCCTGATCGTCACGGGTGGCCTGGTGAGTTGCGGAAAAACAAACTTTACTGACGTTGAACATATACAGCGCGCCAAGGATTTTCAGGATCAAGGGGATTTGAATGCCAGTGTGATCGAACTGAAAGGCGCGCTAAAACAAAAACCCGACAACCCTGAGGCACGCTGGCTGCTGGGACAAATCTACGTTGATATGGAAAACGGCGCGGATGCTGAAAAAGAACTGATGCGCGCCCGCGAACTGGGGGTAGCACCCGCCGCGATTACGGTGCCTCTGGGCCGGGCACTGTTGTTGCAGGGCAAGACAAAACAGATCCTGAAAGAGTTCAGCAATGCCGCCAATGCACCCGAGGCCATACGCGCCGACGTCCTCACCTTGAAAGGCGAAGCCAACCTTGACCTGAAACAGATTGAGGCTGCCCAGGCAGACCTGTCGGCCGCACTTGAAGCCTGCGGCAACAATAAATGCGGAAGCACATTCATCGCATTATCGCGCCTTGACATGCACCGTAACGCGCCTGATCGCGCCCGGGAATGGCTCAACAAGGCCGTCACCCAAGATCCAAAAAACGCGCGTGCATGGGTACGTCTGGGCAATCTGGAACAGTCACAAAACCATCTGACAGAGGCCGAAGAAGCTTATAACAAAGCGGTTCAATCCAATCCACGCGACATCCACGCCTTCTTTGAGCGTGCCCAACTCCATCTATCCACAGGCAAGCAGGATGCCAGCAAGGCGGATATGGAAGCCATGCGCAAGCTTGCCCCCCAGAGCCTCGCCATCAAATACCTTGAGGGACGTCATGCCCTGCTCCGCAAGGATTACGCCCCGGCTCAGGCATCACTGGAAGCATTTCTGCGCGGCAATCCAAGCCACCCGTTTGCGGCCTATTACCTCGCTGTAGCGCACGCCGCCCAGAGTCATTTACAGCAAGCCGAAGACCTGTTGCAACGCCTGTTCAGCACCTATCCCGATTCAACACAGGTACGCCGCCTGCTCGCCACCGTACAGGCACAACAAGGCGCCTCCGAAAAAGCCATCAAAACCATTGAGCCTGTGGCACGACAAAATCCAAATGATGCCGCCGTGCTCAAATTCCTGGGGCATCTGTTCATGCGCACGGGTGACCTGCAAACCGGCATCAGTTATTTGCAGCGCGCCATCGAAACCGAACCCGGTGCAGCCGGAACACACCTGGCGCTGGGTGAAGCACTCCAGACCCAGGGCAAAGCCGATCTGGCCTTGGCACAATTCGATATCGCCCTGAAAATCAAGCCTGATATGGCAGAAGCCGGTGTCATGCGTATTTTCACCCATCTAAGTGAACAGCAATTTGACACTGCACTGCAAGCCATCGCCGCCTTCAAGACCCAACAGCCCAAGAGCCCCATAGGAGATGCTCTGGCAGCCTCGGCGTATACTGGCAAAAAGGATTACCCCAAGGCCCGCCAGTCACTGGAACAGGCCCTGATACTGGATCCCAAATACTTTCCTGCACGTGTCGCTCTCGCACGTCTCGCACTGGCACAGAATGACTTCGCCACGGCGCGTAAACAGTACCAGGACATTCTCAGGCAGGATCCGGCGCATCTTGACAGTTTGCTGGCGCTAGCCACCCTGGAAGCCAATGCAGGCAAACCAAAAGAATCCTTGGCATGGCTGGAAAAAGCCCGACAAAAACATCCCCGAGCACTGGCGCCCACCCTCCTGCTTGTCAATGCCCACCTGCAACTCAACGAACCCCTCAAGGCGCTGGCGCTGGCGCGGGATGCCCGACGCGACTATCCCACCAACGCCAGCGCCTTGCAGGCGTTGGGGCAAGCACAACTGGCTGCGGGTGAAACCAGCAGTGCCATTGCCTCTTTTCGCGCACTGACGGAACAACTCCCCAACGCTGCACAAACTCACCATCTGCTGGGAATGGCGTACCTCAAGGCACAGGACAGCAAATCTGCAACGGCCAGCCTCAACAAGGCACTCAAACTGGATCCTGCTCTATTACCCGCCGCCATAGCGTTGTCATCCTTGGAATTGCAGAATGGGCGAACACAGGAAGCACTGCGCATTGCCCGCCAGATTCAGCAACAGCAGGCCGCCAACCCGTTGGGTTACGAGTTTGAAGGCAATGTTCACATGAACACGCGGGCTTATGACAGTGCCATCAAGGCCTACAACATGGCCTATGAACGCGGCAAAAGCGGTGGCCTGGCAATAAAACTGGCGACGGCACAACACCAGACAGACAATCCTGCCGGCGCTTACCAGACACTGACCCAATGGCTGACCAGCCACCCTGATGACATCGCCGTACGTGCCGCCCTGGGGGGCGCCTACCAGCTCGATGGCAAACCTCAACAAGCCATCGAGCAATACCAGAAAATCATAGCGCGATACCCCGATAATATTGCGGCACTTAACGATCTGGGCTGGCTTTATCACATGCAGGGGGACACCCGCGCACTGGAATATGCCGAAAGAGCCTACAAAGCCGCGCCCGCACAGCCTGTGGTGCTGGACACCCTTGGCTGGATACTGGTACAAAAAGGGGACATGAAGCGCGGCCTGGATCTGCTCCAGCAGGCCGCCAGCAAAGCGTCAGGCATTCCCGTGACTCAATACCACTACGCAAGCGCCCTGAGCAAGGCCGGGCGTGAGCGTGAAGCACGAAAAGTACTCGAAACCTTATTCACCAAGGAAACATCGTTTGCTGAAGCACAAGACGCCAGAAAACTACTCAAACAACTCCAATTATCTGATAAACCTTAATAAAATAATTTGTCGGAATTCTTTACACTCATAACTTAAAGGCTAAAACAAAAAATATCAATATATTTCAATAAAATAGCATGATCGACCATCAAATCGATCAAATAACAGGCTGTATTGAAGGGTAAAAATGTCGGGATTCTTTACAAATCTCTTGGTTACAAACTACCACCCACCGTAAAGTTAGCCTAAAAACAAATAAATTATATTTATAAACAATTATTTAAGAGGAAATGACAAAAAGTGGCACGCTTCCTGCTTTATATTTAGGCAAGCCATCTTTAGTGGTTTTCATTTTAAAAACATAGTGTGTGAGAGGAGATTAATAATGTTTAAGCAAAACGTAACAAAGACTCTGACAATGCTGGGTTTGGCCATGGGTATCAGCGCCATAGCAAGCCCCGCAATGGCCTTCAGTCTTGGCGGTTACACAGGTCCGGTAAAGTTGTTGTTTTCCAACTTTGACGCCGGCACCACCGGATACCCCACCACCGCACCAGCAGGTACACTGGGCAACGTGTGTAGCACCGTAGCATCCTGCGATACAGCCGCAGCAAACCCCGCACCGGGCACCCAGCCCAGCTATGGCAACGTGGGCAACGGGGGCGAAGACACTTGGGGTATCTTCCAGATCCAGGCAATTGAAAATGCAGTGAGCGGCGCCACTCTGTGGACCACCGGCACGGGCGGCGAGCGTTTGACCGGTATGTTCGGCGGCCTGCAGGATCAGCAAGTCACGTGGAATGGCGGTAACAGCTTTACCACCGGAGCCGTGGGCGGCTGGATGAAGGTTTTCCTTGATACCAACAACGACTATAACGGCACCCCAGGCCCACTGGGTCGTACGGGTCAATATAGCTACACTGGCGCAACCGAAAGCAGCTTGTTCCTTGATTTGGTCTTTGGTGCAGGTGGCGCCCTGTTGGGTGACACTACCTCTACTTATAGCAGCAGCTTCCTGCAGCCTTCCCTTACTGGTAGCGGCAACGGTCACCTTGACGTCATCGGCGGTACAAATGCAGCCATGTTCGACACCAATGGCATGACCGACCTGAATGGCAACAAGCGCGATCTGAGCTTTGACGTTACCTTGTTCGCAGCAGGCGCCAACAGCCTGTGGAGCGCGACCAGTGCAGGTCAGGCACAGGGCAATGTACCAGAACCCGCCTCACTGGCGCTGATGGGCATCGGCTTGCTTGGTTTGGGTGCAGCCAGTCTTCGCAGAAAGAAAAAAGCCAGCTAATATTATTAACGTTAGCTGAATTGTCTTAATCATTTACAGGCCGCTCCCTGTTATAAGGGAGCGGCCTTAAACAAATAACCCATCATCTCCCGCAGCGTGCACATGGTTATAACTTGTTCGCTCCGCACAAAATGGAGCAGCCGCGCTGCCAACGCATTCACCGGGCGATCTATAGGGCACCTCTAAAAATTCGATCAAGATGCGAGGGCACCAAAAGTAGGCGCCTCTAGGCGAGGCGGAAATGTGCGAAAAAGCGGCCGCTCCTGCGCATCCTGCGCCCGCAGCATTGGTGCATCCATGCACGGCAGAGTTTACACGGAGTAAATGAGCATTTGAGCACACCTTCATATACAATGGCAACGCTGCCATCGTGCCTTCAGCGGATTTTTAGAGGTGCCCTATACCTTCACGGCACACCTGCCGATAACCCACGTCGACGTGATATTCTGAATCATCAGCACAATGAACCGCCTGAACCACTTCGGCAAGCAACACCAGACCCCTGAACCTCTTGACATTAATGCTGTGAACCGCACCGCCGCCGCTGTTAAAATACAGGCAGCACTGGCGCTACTTGCACCGTCACATGATCAAGGGACGATACATACAAAAAGCAGGTATCTCCCATCGAGACAATGTCAGGCAAGACGCAAGAGAGACATATTATTAAAGACATACCGATCACGGGTAAACAGTACATGGATAAATTAATGGTCAACGCTCGTGCGCAGATGTAGGGGAAACATAAATGTGGCGTAACTGGGTTCTTGCCGCTGGCTTTCTGCTGGTGGGCATCTATCAGTTCTGGGTGCTCCCCGTGTGGCTACTGCCCATTGATCCGCATTGGGGCTATACCCTGATCCCCATCGCGCTGCTCAGCAATACCTATTGGGCCCTGTTGCACGACACGTTTCATGGATCTTTCCACGCCTCACCCCGTGCCAATGTGGTGACGGGGCGCACCCTGGCCATATTATTTGGCGCACCCTTTTACCTGCTACGACTGGGACATTTATTGCATCATGGCTTCAACCGTTCCGAGCGCGAGAGAATTGAGGTCTATGACGATGCACATGTCGGGCGCTGGCAGGCAGCGCTAGCCTATTACTGGCAATTACTGGGTGGGCTGTATGTGCTGGAGTTCGCCAGCGTATTTCTGTTTCTGTTACCCCGCCGCGCCATTCTTGCGATTGTTGGCAACGCTGCTGACAGCAAGAGTTTGCTCCCCGTCATGGCCGCCAGTCTTATCAAACCCCGAATTATGGGGGGGCTGCGCATGGATTCCGTGCTGATTCTGCTGGTACTCGGCTCTGCACTCTGGGCCTATGGCGCACAGATGTGGATGTTAATCCTGGCCCTCGGGGCACGTGCCTTCTTCATATCATTCGCGGACTATGTATACCATTACGGCACCCCCTTGAACGACACGACTTCAGGCAGAAATCTCCGTCTACCCCGCCCCCTTTCGGCACTGCTGCTCAACTTCAACCTACACGGCGTACATCATTGGCAGCCTCACATCGGCTGGCACGCATTGCCGGCAACCTTGCCCAAGTCAGGATTGCGGTATGCAGGCGCCATGTGGCCGGCATTGTTTCAACAACTCAAGGGGCCTATTCCCCTGTCTCGCATGCCGTCATCAATCCCTGCGACTCATCAATCACAACCGGATATTGGGGACCCATCAAGATGAGTTGGGTTTACCTTATTCTGGCAGGATTTGTCGAAATTGGCTGGCCTATCGGCCTGAAGCTCGCTCAGGATCCAGCGCAACGTGTGATGGGTATCGCCATTGCCATTATTTGCATGACTACCAGTGGTGGCCTGCTGTTGCTGGCGCAACGAGAAATACCTATTGGTACCGCCTATGCCATCTGGACGGGCATCGGCGCAGCGGGAACATTTCTTGTCGGCGTATGGTTTTTTGGCGATGCCACCAACTTAGGCCGATATCTCGGCGTACTTCTCATCATCGCAGGGGTGATTACACTCAAGGTGGCGCATTAGCTGGCGGTTGAGAAACAGGTTTTTCAATCGCCGTCAGGTAGCCCGCGGATCGTAGTATAAAAACTTACGCTCATAGTCCAGGGTCATTCCATACGGAAACAACGCATATTCCCACACGACAACACGCGGCCCCGGATTCAGTGTGGCCGAGAACACCTCCTCTACCTGCGCATTGAGTGCAGGTGTAACCGTGATGCCCCGCCTTAATTGCACGTGTGCAGACACACCTTCCGTCGTCACTTCAAGACGAAACACACCTGTCAGCAGGCCTGCAATCTCTGCGTTCTGATATAACGCTTCCTTATACTGGCTGAGATGGGTGCTATCGGGCAACTGATCGGTGCTGCGCCCTTGAATGGCGATCAACGGCAGAGGCAGCTTGCCAACGCCCGGATGGCCTGCTTTATCGCAGGCTCTGGCAACCTCCTCAGTGCTGATGAGGCGCGCCCTATCACCGGGCTGATAGCGCATCAACGGCACCGGAATATCCGGTTCTATCATGGAAACGGTCAGCTCACCATAGTCAGCACCGTCAGCGGCAGGCAAGGTTTCCATATAAGTGCGTAACGGGTTATACGCAAACAGCACAGGCAACCGATCCGCAGACGCTTGCTCACCGAAAATGGCACGGCAAAAAACCGGGTCACGGTAGGCAAGGCGGCGCAACGCAATCGTCTGGCGTGTTTCGTAGCACAGGTTCATGCCCAGCTCGCCCACCCCCATCGACGAGCCAATCATGCCGTGCGCCGGATCATCAGGATTGATACCAAAATGCTGCGCCAGATAGTTTCTGTAGGATTCCGTGAAAGGTTCTTCCCCAATGACCACATGAATGCGGAAGGGTGACCAGTCAACCTTTCTTTCTTCCGCAAACTCGGTAAGACGCTTCAAAAACAGCGGGTCACCCAGCAGGATAATCTGCTCATAGGCAGGCCCAAGCTGCGTTGCCACGGCCACTACCATGTCTTCGCGCACGCTGGTTTCCGCAATGGTGACCGTATTGGACAGGAAGCCCACGCCCATGGGCAAACAATTAATTAACAGGGTGCGTTTGCGGCTGACCTGAAAGGCATACTCCAACCCAAGATCAATAAGATCGATGGCGCGCCGGGTCTGGCGCCGGTCGTTCAAGCCGAATGCAAAACGGCCACCCTGCCCCGAACTGGTCACAATATTGGCCAGATGATGCAGCGTCCCAGGCATGCACAACTGTTCCAGAGAAAACCGCGCAAAGGTGTTATCTTTTTTCAGAATGGGACAGTGCGCCACAAAGTCCGCGGCCGTACGAATCTGCGAGGGCGTGACACCGTGCTCGTTGAGCAGCGTCTGGTACGCCGGTATATGTGAGGCGGCACGCTGAAAGGAGGTAATGACGCGCTTCTCACTGGCAGATTGCAAACGTTGCTGTGGCATTCTGGCCATCAGTGCAACCGTTGCCCGACGAATACTGTTGGCAAATAACATCAGAAACCTGGCCCTCTTCAATAGTCTGTATGGGCTATACACGCGGCTGCGAGCATGTTCAGCATGGTTATCGGCATAGTTATCCGCAGGCTGAGTGTGCAGTCACCTGGGGATTTGCAATAGTGCTTATATACACAATATCACGATCTCCAGCATCGAATTCGGAAAAGCTGCAATGCTCCACCTGCAAAATATTGTTTATTTTTTATACAAAAAAGCCCGTTCAGCGCCACGCCACGCACATCAATGTCTAAAATTTGACCTAATTCTCAGTACGTTTGTGAACCACATCTCCGTTTTTGATGGTCATTGAGTGTAGCGTAACCACTATTAGTACTAAACGTTTTCCAGAAATTAACAGTTTGAGTGGTTATGGAGGCTCAATTATGCATTCTCACAGAATCAATCATGATGCAGCACAGCAGAAAACACCGTTATCACCCGACAAACAGCACAAGGAGAATTTTCATTGCCGCTGTATCAATGAAGATCCTGACAATCAACAGCGCGTACTTGCATTACGCTATCTGGTCTATTGCCAGGAACGCAATTTTTTACCGGCACAGAATTATCCCGATGGTAAAGAGTCTGACGA
>JAHFRW010000006.1:0-18958 GCA_023266055.1 Gammaproteobacteria bacterium
GACGGTGCCGCCTTCGCATTTCTGGAGGAGGTTGCCATTGGCGTCATAAATGAGGGCGCCGCTCAAGGGGCCGGTGGGGGTGTTGAGGCGCACTTCCTTGAGCTGGTTGGCACTGTCGTGGAGGTAGTAGAAGGTGGCGCTGCCCTCGGATTTGTAGGTGCGGTTGCCGAGGGGGTCGTAGCCGTAGGCCTGGCTCATGACGGGGGTGGTGACGCTGCCGGCCTGTTCGGTGGCGGTGTTGCGGTTGCCGACGGCATCGTAGGTGTAGGCGTTGTGGCTGATGACGCTGCCGCCGTAGGTGCGGTTGGCGAGGCGCTGGAGGGTGTTGTCGTCATTGTAGGTGTAGCGGGTGTTGACGCCGGTGGGTAGCCATTTTTCGGTGAGGCGGCCGCCGCGGTCGCGGATGAAGGTGATGAGGTCGTTGTTGGCGGCCCAGATGCCGGTGAGGCGGGCGACGGGGTCATAGAGGTAGTCGGTGCGGCGGCCGTCGCTGTCCTGGAGGCGTTTGAGGCGGCCGCCGGGGGTGGTGGTGTAGGTGAGGGTTTTGCCGCCGCGGCTGTCGGTGAGGGTTTTGACACGGTGGGCGGTGTCGTAGGTGGTGGTGTAGGTGACGGCGGGGCTTTGCACCTGGGTGAGCTGGCCGAGGGGGTTGCGGGTGTAGGTGGTGACCTGGGGCGCGGGGTCGCTGGTGCTGCGGGCGGCGCTCTGGCGGGTGAGGACGCCGCCGTAGCCGTAGGTGCTGGCGATGATCTGGCCTTTGGCGTCGGTGGTTTGGGTGACGTTGCTGTAGAGGTCGTATTCGAAGGTGCGACTCTTGCCGAGAGGGTCGGTTTCCCGGAGCTGGCGGCCGAAGTCGTCGAAGGCGACGCTCATCTGGGGGGTGACGGCGTCGCTGGCGGGGTTGGTGCCGCTGGCGTCGGTGCGCCCGGCGTCGAGAGTGATGAATGCATAACGCCGCCGCGCGGTATTAGCCGCGATGATACTCATTCCCTCTCTTCTATTGGCACTTGTGTGTTGCATTTTCGTTTTTTATCGCATTTTCATTGTTTGAATTTTGTGGTGCATGCAATGCACCCTGCCTGGCGGCCACAGCCCAGCGCCGTGCCGCAATGATTGTTATTTTTCTCAACGATACTCAACATGTGTATTTGTGGCCTTGTTCGTTCTGTATCGCCGAATTATTTTCAATTCATGCGGCGGAATACGCTTTGCTATTCCGCGCTACCCGGCTCATGAAACACAACGCTTATAGACCAACCATCGCTCATCCAAAATATACGGTCCTTCTTCCCCTTCTTCCTCATCCGTGACTAAGGACTCACCGTTTGCAATTTCCTGGACAGTATGGGGTTTAATTGGCGTCACAAATTTCCATGAGCATCCAAGGCCAACGCGCATGTCAGGATATGCAACTTCAACAAACTTTTTTTCTTCGCCATCGTTGAAACGTATAGCGCGTACATCTGCTCTTCTCATGTTCGCTAATATCACATCAAACTTATCGTTCGACATCGAAACCACTTCCAGAACTTGCCGAATTCTTTCCCCTCCAGGACGAAGCCCATGTATTCTAATAGTCGGTAATTCGCTGTTATTTTTGAGATCCGTTTCAAAGTAACGAAGCGAAACCGACCCCCAATGCCCGAATATTGAATCAACCAATGATCGATCTATAGAAGCCACTTTGGAAGTCTGTTGAAATACCTGAACCAACTGATCAATTTTGGCCTGATCCTGCTCAAAATCATTTGTTACCCTCTCACGCGATGGTGATGATATCACTGATGCAAACACCACCAATATTACAATTGCCGCAACAAAAGTAATAATGATTGCCAAAATTAGATGCTTTAATATTTCAAACATATACAACTATTTTACCTAATACCCACCGAATGAAGATGGCCCCATAGCACTCCAGTCCGTGGCAGTTACAGACCAATTCGTGATTGAATCCGGCATTGTGGCCGATCCCGAGAGGAAATTGTTAGAAGGGCCGATACTCGGGAGCTTGTTTCCACCCTGATAGCTACCGGAACCAAGCCAATCTGTATACGGGTTCCACTCGTAACCTCTAGTAATAGCCGCTTTATCACGCCCATCTTCTGCTGTTTCAAATGTACCCTTGAATAGACCGCGCCCAAAACTCTGCAACCCAGAACCCCACAATGCATCTTCCTGCGAGGCGCCGTAAGATTTAGCTACTGCTCCCCAAGTAAGATTGGCCACAAAATCGTTTTTATGGGCTACTCCATCGACCACCCACATTTTATTGGATGCAAAATCATCTTTAAAATCTAACGGTGCACCATCGTAGAATGAGTTTAAAAAGAGCGATGCATACTGCCCTGGGCCAGCCGTATTACGTGGATAATCCCGTGCGTTTGCAGAGTACAATGAATTAATTTGCCCAGCCGTTTCACGCGGACTACCCACATCTACAAACCCGTATTTAGGAGGAAAGTCTGCCGAAGGATAAACCGTCCCATTTTGTGCCTGCACATAAATATTGATGCCCGACTTATCCGCATTAGCCACGCCTGGGATCGGATTATTCGGGCCATAATACAAATCCAACATCCCCGTAGGATCGGTCTTGTTCACCGGATTCCCGCTGACATAGGCATACAGGTTCAGCCCACCCTTAAACCCTATCGGATCGCGCTGCGTAAACCGCCCCACACTCGGATCATAGTAGCGTGCCCGGTAGTAGATGAGCCCGGTCTCGTCCGGCTCTCTGCCCGTGTAGCCGTACTGGGCGATGCTGCCGCTGCTGGTGACGGCGAGTTTGTTGCCCCAGGCGTCGTAGAGCTGGGTGCCGGTGGTGGCGCTGTTGCTGTCGGTCATTGCGACGATGCTGCCGAGGCCGTCTTTGTGGTAGTACTGGTGGGTTGTGGGGGTGACTCTGATGAGAGGGTCGTCGATGCCGGGGCCGTGGGTGTAGCTGGCGGCGGCGCTGCTCCAGGCGCTGTATTCGGCGTGGACATTGTCACCGTTGTAGAGGTAGTTCGTGGTGGCGGTGCCGATAGTTTTGCTGATGCGTCGACCCTGATTGTCGTATTGGTAGGTCTGCGTGGCGAGGCCGGTCTTTTGTACCTGGGTGAGGCGCTGGTAGACGTCATAGGTGAGGGTGCTGACGACAGTGCCCGTGCAGGCGGTTGCTGTGGTGGTGACGGTGCCGCCTTCGCATTTCTGGATGAGGTTGCCGTGGGCGTCATAAATGAGGGCGCCGCTCAAGGGGCCGGTGGGGGTGTTGAGGCGCACTTCCTTGAGCTGGTTGGCGCTGTCGTGGAGGTAGTGGAAGGTGGCGCTGCCCTCGGATTTGTAGGTGCGGTTGCCCAGGGGGTCGTAGCCGTAGGCCTGGTTCATCGGGGGGGTGGTGACACTGCCGGCCTGTTCGGTGGCGGTCTTGCGGTTGCCCACACCGTCGTAGGTGTAGGCGTTGTGGCTGATGACGGCACCGCCGTAGGTGCGGTTGGCGAGGCGCTGGAGGGTGTTGTCGTCGTTGTAGGTGTAGCGGGTGTTGACGCCGGTGGGCAGCCATTTTTCGGTGAGGCGGCCGCCGCGGTCGCGGATGAAGGTGATGATGTCGTTGTTGGCGGCCCAGATGCCGGTGAGGCGGGCGACGGGATCGTAGAGGTAGTCGGTGCGGCGGCCGTCGCTGTCTTGCAGGCGCTTGAGGCGGCCGCCGGGGGTGGTGGTGTAGGTGAGGGTTTTGCCGCCGCGGCTGTCACTGAGGGTTTTGACGCGGTGGGCGGTGTCGTAGGTGGTGCTGTAGGTGACGGCGGGGCTTTGCACCTGGGTGAGCTGGCCGAGGGGGTTGCGGGTGTAGGTGGTGACCTGGGGCGCGGGGTCGCTGGTGCTGCGGGCGGCGCTCTGGCTGATCAAGACGCCGCCGTAGCCGTAGGTGCCGGCGATGATCTGGCCGGTGGCGTCGGTGGTCCGGGTGACGTTGCTGTAGAGGTCGTACTCGAAGGCGCGGCTCTTGCCGAGGGCGTCAGTTTCCCGGAGCTGGCGGCCGAAGTCGTCGAAGGCGTAGCTCATCTGGGGGGTGACGGCGTCGCTGGCGGGGTTGGTGCCGCTGGCGTCGGTGCGCCCGGCGTCGACCCGGATGAGGTTGCCGAGGGTGTCATAGGTGTTTTTGGTGAGGGGACGAATGGCGCCGAGGCTGAGGTCGGTGTACTGGGGGCCAGCCAGGCGCACCGGACGGTCGAGTTCGTCGTAACCGGTGAGGGTGGTGCGGCCGAGGTTGTCGGTGACGGCGGTGGTGTTGCCGCTGGCGTCGTAGTCATAAGTAGTGGCGCGGCCCAGCGCATCGAGCTGGCGCTTGAGGCGGCCGTCTTTTTCCGGGCCGTAGTATTCGGTCTGGCTGGTGATGTTGTTGGCGTCGGTGACGGCGCGCGGTTTGCCGTCGAGGTCGAGTTGCTTGACGACGGCATGGTCTTCTTCGTCATAGGCCATGATGACGCGGTTGGCGGCGTCGTAGGCGAAGCCGATGAAGTAGTTGTCGGGGTTGGTGGTCTTGATGATGTTGCCGGCGGCGTCGTAGGCGTATTTGGTGATGGCACCGGCGTTGTCGGTGGTGGTCACTTTGCGGTCGGACAGGTCGTAGCCGGTGGTGGTTTGATCCAGCAGGGTGGCGGCGACGGTGAGGCTTTGCCGGAGGGGGTTGCCGTTGGCGTCGAAGGTGTAGTCGCGCAGGTTGCCGGTGGCGTCGCTGCTTTTGATGACGCGGTCGACGGCATCGTAGACCGATTGCGTGGCATACCAGGCGTCGGTGATGCCCTGGGTGGGGCGGCCGAGGCTGTCGTACACCATGTTGACGGTATCAAATTCGCTGCTGGCAATGATGCCATCACCGTTTTTGTCACCGCGGCGGGTGAGGCCGACGGCGTTCATGCCCTGGACGTTGTTGACGGTGTCGTTGTAGCTGTACTCGATGGTGGGGCCGGCCTGGGTGGTGAAGTCGCGCACCTTTTTGGCGGTGAGGACGTTGCCGACGCCATCGTAGGTGTTGATGGTCCAGGCGATTAACTGTGCGGGCACCGCGATGTAGGTGGCGGGATCCAGGGCGGCGCCGAAGCCACTCTTGAGCCTGAGCTCCTGCACCACGTTGCCCTTGGCGTCGTATTTGAGCAGGATGTAGTTGCCGCGCGCGTCCTTGATTCGGCCGGGCTGGTTGAAGGCGTTGAAATAGCTGAATTCCACCGTGGCGCCGGAGGGGCTGGTGACACGGCTGACATTGCCCAGCCCATCATAGGTGGTTTGGGTGACATAGCCCATCGGGTCGCGCTTGGAGATGCGCTGCAAGGGGTTGACGGGGTCATAGGTGTAGCTGCGCTCGCTGCCGTTTTCCTCGATGGTCTTGAGGGGCTGGCCATTGGGGTCAAAGAAGACGCGACGCGTCAGGCCGCGCTCGTTGACGCTGACGGTCTCGCGGCGGAAGTCATTATAGGTGTAGGTAGTGGTCTCGCCCAGGGTGTTGTATTGCTTGAACACCTTGCCATGCGCGTAATACTCATAGGTCATGCCGTTGCCGCGCGGCAGCGTGTAGCTCTTGAGGGCGTGATTGATCTGCGGGTCACTGTAATAGGTGTAGGTGACCGGGTTTTGCAGATTAGCCACCGCCAGGGGGTTCTTGTAGCTGATCAGGTTACCACTGGCGTCATAGGCGTATTGGTGCTTGCGTGCGGCCCAGTCACTGATTTCGGTGATGCGGCTACCGGTATAGGTGAAGGTCAGGCTGCGGTTCAGGCCATCGACAACGCTGCTGAGCAGGCTGCCGGCATAGTTGAGGGTGAGGGCGTTGCTATTGCGGTCGGCAATCCTGACCAGCTTGGCGCTCTGCCCCAGGGTGCCAGCAATGCTCTCGAAGGTGTAAGTCAGACCATTCTTTTCACGAATGCTGTAGGTGCCGTCAGCGTTGCGCGTGCCCTGGAAATTGAAGCCCGAGGGCGCGGTAAACGGACTGCCGATGGCAACACCGCTGGCATTACCGGCCACTTCGATGTATTTTTCCGCACCGCTGCCGTCGACCCACACCACCGAGGAGGTCAGGGTATCGGTGTCGGCGCTGTCGGCGACACTGTTGGCGTTATTGTCTTCAAAACGCAGGCGATGATTGAAGTTGTGCGACCAGCCAAAACCGAGCGACCCGTCCACCGGATTGCGGCTATTGTAGCTGCGCTCAAAAACGATCGGCATACCGCGCCCCTTGAGGCTGATGTCGCGCTCGGGATGGTATTTGTTGCCAGTGGCAAGATTGATGGCGCCCGCCGAATAGGTATTGTAGCGCGAGGCGCCCAGGCCCACACCGGAGTTAATGGTGTGCGGGCTGACACCGGGGATAATCGGGGTTACAGAGCTGATGTTAAAACCGCTACCGCCAGTGATTGAAAGGTAACGATAGCTTACCGGGGCGCCAACGGTGCCAGCCCCTACCGCGCCAGCACCTGTTACAAATCCTATCAAAAATGATGCCGGGTCACGTTTTTCTGCGATCCATACCGTGCCACCCCAGCTTTGGTAGGTGAAGGCACGACGCGGCAAGGTCAAGGTCAAACCACTGCCAAGCTGGGTTTGAATTTCAGTGATATGGCTCGCCGGATAATTCAGGGCAGCATTGCTATTGCTGGTGAGCTTGGGCAGCTCGGTCGCCTGGTTGGCACTGCTGATGGTCAACACCTCGATACCCGTCTCGCGCGCAAACTGAACACCGCGCATCGGATCGATCGCGTCCAGGCGGGCATTTTCTTGCCAGATATAGGTCTGCATGGCCGAGGTGGCGTAGCTGATCAGGCGAAACGTCTCCCACGAGGGTTGGCCCGTCGTCAGATTGACGTTTTCGTAACGGAGCTTCGGCACCTGAAGATAAAACCCTTGACGCGACACGGCGAACGGCTGATCAAACAGGTATTCCACTTTCATGCGCGTGCCGACCAGGGCCAGGTGGTTACTGCTCTCACCCGACCCGCCACTTAACTCGCCAATGCGCTTGCCCGCATCACTGGAATAACGCAAAAACTTCAAGCCCACCACATGCAGGTACTCACCCAGGGTGGCCTCTTGATCGGTATTGGGGTTGGCAATTGCCTTAACACTGGCCAACAGCTTGGCGGCGCGCTCGGTTATGAGGCGGTCCGACGCCTGAAAGGCGTAGGTCTGCAAGGCAACATAGTCCGCGGCGCCAATGTAATCCGTCGCCCCGTCATTGATGGGCGTCGAGCGCTCGGCCAATGTGACACTCATCGCCACTTTATTATTGGTGGTACACAAACCCACTGGCGCGCCACCCACCACTCTATCCACCCCCTCTACCTTGATCACCGGCACTACGTTCACCGTGCAGGGTAAGGCGGCGTTGACATCCGCGCTGGCCTTCCAGGCGTCCAGCGCGGTTTGATCGGCCGCAGTAGCTCCCCTGAAAGACAGCGTGGTGCGCTTGAGCGCAATCTCCGGCATCGTCAGGATGGTCGATGCGAGTACGGTATTCGCACTGTTTTTCACCGTAATACTGGACTTGATGCGATGGGTATCCGGCAGGTCGGCCACTTCTGCCGAACCACCCGATACCCAGGGAATAAAGTTAGTAACAACGTACGGCAAAGATACCGGCAGAATATCGATGACGCGCGGTACCTGGGTGCCACTGTACGGCACGTCTTGCAGGGTATTGTTGCTGTAGCGCGGCGGCTGGGATTTAATGTAGGCCTCAATCTGCTGCTCAAATTTCTCGTGCGGCAGATCCATGGAACGCCTGGACATATAGCCCTGGTAGTCAAACGCAACATCGGCAACAATACCGGCTTGATAAGTTTTGTCCTTGAAGCTGGGATCCATAGGTACCCAGCGATGACCGCTCTTGTCGGAGCGGCTACCACGGTAGTTACCGTATGGCACGCAGGCCTGCACCCAGACATGATCAAACTCAAGCCTGGGCTTGGGGCCCGGCGTATAATACGTGGGAATGGCACGATTCAGGATTCCATTGGCACCGGCATAATCCTTGGCGCCCAACCAGCGCAGCAGACGCGGGTCATCGACAAACTGCGGGATGCCTTTGATATAGCGCGCCGGGATGTTGGAGGCACGCAACAAGGCAATCAACAAAGAGGCTTGGTCGGTGGCGTTACCGGCCTTGCTGTACAAAGCACCCATCGCGCCCTTGAGTGACCCGTAATAGGGCTCAAACTTGATTTCATTGGTGACATATTCAAAGATTTTGGCGGGCGAATAACTGAGTTTCTCTGCCAGCGCCTGAATCTCCGGGGTGATTTGCGCATCCAGAGTGCTGGCAAGATCAGCCGAGGTATAGGTGCAACTCGTCGCCTCAACCGGCACCGGCTCCGGTGCAGCGGCCAGGGTCATACCACCGCCGCTGGAGGCGTACATCAAGCCACCGCGGCGTGCATCCGGCGCACGATTGCCTCGAAAGGCATAAATACTGCGGCTTGCATCACGCGGGGAGGACAGGTATTGCGGTGCCGGCGCCTTTTCAGCATCCCGCTTTAATTCTTGCGGGGTCATGCCTTGCGTGATCTGCGCTGGCGTTTCAATCCGGCGCGCCGCCGTTTCGCGCTCGATGACCTGACCGTGCAGCTCACGTAGAGTCGCCTGAGCCTTGGCCAGCGCGCCCTTGCGTTGCGCGGCATCAGCCGCCGTACCCACTGCGGCAAGCGCGCGGTAGACGCGCTCAAAGCGCTGCTCAATCTTGCCTGCCAGCTCACGCCAGGCCTTTAACGGCTCACTCGCCCCAGCAGCCATCAATTGAGCACGGGTTTTGGCAAGCTGGGTTTGCATCTCCGTGCGCACGGTATCCAGCTCACTCAATACGCCTTGTAGCAGCATACGCTGACTGTCGGAGAGCGCACCGCCCGCTTGCTCGATTTGCTGGAGCAAGCTCGTCGCCTCATCCAGGCGCTGACGCAACGCGGTGGACAGCGCACCCGTCTGCGAGGTACTGCTCGGCATTAATTGCTGCATCACGTGGTCATCAATCGGCGCTACATTCACCGGGTCTGCATACGCTGCCACAGAGAACATCATGGCCAGAGAACCCCAAACCGACACACGACCCAACCAGCGCTTAAGCAACATGACCATTCCTTCCCACATTGTGACTCACATTATTATTGAATTATGCTATGGATTCAGACGGTTGCGATAATCGCCATCGCAAGGATTCAGCCCCCTTGCGCGAGAAGATCAAGCTGCCCCATCAGCATTATGAAAACTGAACGGCTCCCACATGTCCCCCTTGCTCTCCCACGCTACGCGCAGAGAGGGGGAAAGCTCAGCCTAATGGCATTGGCTTTATATTGCTCAGGCAGCACGCTCATCAATCTCTTTAATTCGCCAACCAGCGATTATCAATCACCGCCGGGTTGGTCCCCAGGATCGTTTCGATCGCATCGGGAATACCATCGGTATCGGAGTCGGTCAACGCCACAGAAGGCGCTGGCAGGGTCTTGAGCACCCACGCGGTCTGCAAGGCGCTGCCATTCCAGCTACCATCGACAGCCTGCCTGGCAATGAAATAATCTACAATTCCAGTGGCCGTACCTGACACCGGCGCCATCACCCTGACAACCTGGTTGGCGATCGCCGTTTCCAGCACCGTACTCACACCGCCGTCACCAAAACCACCATCGGCATTCTTCTTGGTCAGCATCCATGTGGCCCCTGCATTGATGGCCGTTGTCAATGATTGCGGCACCCACGTCACACCCGCTACCTGCCTGTTTTCGACACAAGGTCGGCTATCCCAACCCGTGGCTGCCTTGATGGCAATCAGCTCCAAGACATTGTGCGCCATCGGCAACATCCCAGGAGCATAAAAGCTTGGGATTTGGCGAGAATCGGCCATTTCAAAATAGGGCCACGAACCGACATTAGCGTACTGCGACCAAAGTATGTGGCAAAAAACGGATCTGTCCAGCTCGTTGATCTGCCCAGGATAACTATACCCGCTGACGCGAATTGCATTCAACGCTAAGGGGGTATCAGGGAATGAAGTGCCCAGATGGTCATAGGCTCCCCACGTCGCCTGGCCGGGGGTATTTTTCCACGCCATCAATTGCTTAAGGTACGGGCTGACGTCTACGCCCGCCGGGTGCAAGGCGATGATTTTACGCGAAAGTGAATCAACGCTCGGAACGTCGGCGTTGCTTAACCAGCTCACCGCTTTGGCATAGGAAAGCCCTTCAGGCCCAGGCCATTGAACGCCTCTAATGCCGTGGCCGTGGCGACCGCTGCGGTGCCCGGAGCATCTTTCCAGGCACCATCACTGCCTTGCTGGGTGAGCATCCACGCCAATGCCTTATTACGCGCGGTATCGATTTGGGCGGGGGTGGCGGCAAAAACAGGCGGGACAAACAACAATAAAGTTACACACACAACAGCACAACGTGCAATGCTAAGCATCTTGCCCCCCAAGTTTATTATTCTGTTGTAGTGCTGCTTTTCTAAAACACCAAGACCTCTTGGAGAGAACAAAATATCACGAGAAAAATAAAAAGCAAGAATTTTTTCATCTACACCCTGGCAGGCATCAAGCACAAGATTGCAGGCACCGTCGCAAGTTCGGTAGCGACCGCCGACCGCCTGAAAGGACATGGCATTCCGGTATTTGATCTGAACGCGGTTAGCGACATCGCCGTGTATGTCGATGGTGCCGATGAATCCAGCCACTATCTGCATCTTACCAAAGGCGGCGGCGCGCTGACGCGCGAAATCGTAAAACTGGGCGGCAAGCAGATTCTGGATTACGGTGTGAATGTGTTGAAACTCAACCACATGTTCTGGGCGATACGTGAGCCGTATTTCTCCTCAGACGTTGTGCCCACACTCAATCGCACGGGAGCACCTATCAATAAGGAAATTTACACGCCGTAAGTTATTTAAACCCCACTTTGTGATGGTCACGATTCAGGATGAATTCAAACCACCACAAAGTGGGACTTAACGTCCACAAATACTGACATTTACTGATAACGGCTGGCAAATACCTTCCATTGCGCACCGTCCCATTGACGCCATACGGTAGTGGCGTTACCACTGCTGTCTACCGCCACCTGCGGCATCAGCGCATCGCCGGTATCATCCACTTCCACCAGGGCGGCACTGCCCCATGCCTGCAAGGTCGGGTTGTAACGGTTTGACCATACACTGGTGCGCGTGCCATCGGATTGCTCCCACACAGCAAAGGCATCACCCTGAGCATTGGCCGCGATGTGAGCGTGTGCTGTGTCCCCGACACTGCTGGTTTCAAGCAGAACCGCATTGCTCCAGCCCGTGGCGACGGTGTAGCTGTTTGCCCAGAGGTTGTTGAGTGTGCCGTCCTGCTGGCGCCAGGCCACCCAGGCATTGCCGGTACTATTTACCGCTATTTGAGGATCACGTGCATCACCGGTATTGTCGTTTTCAATCAGCACGGGGACACCCCAGGTGACGGTTGCGGCCACGTAACGACTGGCCCAGATGCTGTAATGGGCACTGGCATCGTATTGTTGCCATACTGCAATGGCGTTACCACTGCTATCCATTGCCAACTGAGGATTCATGGCCACACCCGCGCTGCCGGTGGAAATTTTCCCCGACACGGCCCAACCAGCACCTACGATGTAACGTGTGGCATAGGCGTGGGTGACGGTGCCATCAAACTGATGCCACACGACCAGGGCATTACCGCTGCCATCCATTGCTACCTGGGCGGCGCTGGCATCATGGCCTTTCAGGTTGTCTGACTCTAACGTGGTGGCGACCGATTCCCAGGTTTTAGTACCTGCATTGTAATGTTTTGCCCACAGGCTGGACACGTAGTATTCCGGTGTTACCATCGACGTGGCGGGGTCATCATACGGGCCATCCTGACTGCGCCAGACAACAACGGCATTTCCATTCGCACTGATGGCGACCTGCGGATCGAAAGCATCTGCGGTATTATCCGTCAATGCCTGCATGACACCCCACTGACCCAGTGTGGCATCGTACTGGTTCACCCAGACATGGTAACGATTACCGTCATAATGGTACCAGGCTACGACGGCATGACCACTGGCATTGACGGCCAATTGGGGGACATAGCCGCTGCCGGTATTATTGGTTTGCAACAGGGTGGCCAGCCCCCATTGACGCGCGGCGACATCGTAGTGATTGGCCCAAATGTTGTAACGATTGCCTTCCTTCTGCTGCCATACCATGATGACATTTCCAGCGTCATCGGTTGCGGTTTGTGGCGCAAATGCATCGGTTGCCATACGGCGGGCCGTACTCCATAGACGGGTGCCGGGTGTAAATTGCCATGTATACGCGGCGCTCAAGGGATTGCCTGCGGTGTCTTTGACATCCGTCGTAACGCTCGCCGTATAGATTGTGTTCAGGTCTAAATCAGCGGCGGGTGTAAAGGTGGCGGAATTACCCGTGATGCTCAGGGTACCTGCAATGGGTGTCGTCCCTGTACTCACGACAAACGTGGTGGCAGTCAGGCTGCTCGCATCCATCGTTCTGGAAAAGGTGACCGAGATCGGTGCGCGTGCCGCAACATTTCGGCTGCTGCTGGCAGGACTGGTAGAAAGCACCGTGGGCGCGGTGGTATCTGACAGGGTCGCCGTGCTGCTGCTCCCCGACCCACTCCCGCCCCCACATGCGGTTGTAAGCAGGCCCAAGACGGCAATACTAAAACTAAACAATACTACTCTGAAATTAACCCACATAACCTGTCCCCTGATAAGGCAATCACTGCCTTAACTATCGGCAAGGGGAATAGGGTTATTAAGAGAGATTGTACAAATTGTGACGCGGTTAATGTTTATTTTTTAAGATATTGATAATGCTGAGGATATGAATCTAGCGCGCATATTACATCGGTTTAATGGTTTAACATACTAATTATAAATACATTTTCACGCCACGCCCAGCCACGCTGCCCCACGCACACCACTGGAATCTCCATGCAGGGCGGGCACCAGCCGGGTATGCACCTGATCGGAAAACACGTAACGGCCCCATAGGTAGCTAACCCTCTCGCACAACCCGGCAATGTTGGATAACCCGCCACCCAGCACAATCACGTGCGGATCCATGATATTAATGACACTGGCCAAGGCACGCGCCAGCCGGTCTTCATAACGCTGCAAGGTTGCCACACACCCGACGCCACTGGCCTGCCGGGCAATGTCATGGGCCGTCAGGGCATTGCCTGTGACTGCAAGGTGGTCAGCCGCCAACCCAGGGCCAGATAACCAGGTTTCAATACAACCGGTTTTACCGCAATAGCAGGAGGGGCCAGCCCCCTCATCCGGGCGCAGCCACGGCATGGGGTTATGCCCCCATTCACCGGCAATGGCATTTGGCCCATCCAGCAAGCAACCCTGGACGGCAATGCCACCCCCCACGCCCGTCCCCAGGATCACACCGAATACCACCGCAGCCCCTGAGGCGGCGCCATCCGTTGCTTCTGACAGGGTAAAACAATCGGCATCATTCGCCAGACGCACGGTGCGCCCCAGCACTCTGGCGAGATCACGGTCCAGCGGTTTACCATTCAAGCATGTGGAGTTCGCATTTTTGATCAGGCCCGTCACAGATGACAGCGCACCCGGCGACCCGATTCCAACGCTACCCTGTGCTTCCAGTTGCTGCTCAATCGCGCTTACCAGATCAGCAACCGCATGCAACGTTGCCACGTAATCACCCTGAGGGGTGGCAATTCGCTGCCGCGCCAGTGTTTGGCCCGCATTATCCAGCGCAATTGCTTCAATTTTGGTCCCGCCCAGATCAACACCGATACGCACGCTGGACATCGTTATGGAATATTCAATCCAGCCGGGTTGGGAAGAGTACGACGCGCCTGATCAAGCTGTTCGCAGATCATGCGTGCAGCTTCAAGAATACGTGACGTGGGACGTGTAATCAGATCCGGACGTACCGCAAACAAACGGCCCTTTTTCACCGCCTGCAATTGCGGCATGCGACGCCATTCATCAAGCCATGGCGCGCGGCGCTCGCCGGCACTGCTGACAATAATCACTTGAGGGTCGGCCACCATCACGGCTTCGGTACTAATCTCGGACGCCAGTGCCGAAACCTCAGCAAAAACATTTTTACCACCGCACAACGAGATAACATCGCTAATCAGATGTGATCCATTGACTGTCATCAGAGGACGATTCCATATTTCAAAAAACACACTGACGGAGCGTCGTTCCGTATACTGGTTACGCAACCGCGCATACGCGGCCCGAAATGTTGCTGCGGCTTGTCGTGCGGCCGGCTCCGTACCTGCCAGCTGACCCAAAGCCTCAATATCCACAGGCACATCATCTATGCGGCGCGGCTCACTCGCATACACCACCAGACCCAGCTGCTGGAGTTTTTCAATCTGCCCCCTGGAGTTGCCGCTGTCCCATGCCACGACTAAGTCGGGGCGCAACGCAACAATGGCTTCAAGATCCAGATTATTGGCATCACCTACCCGGCGTATTTTGGCAGCCGCCGCCGGGAAATCACTGTAACTCACCACACCCACAATGTATGCCCCAGCCCCGGCGGCAAACAGATTTTCCGTAGTATGTGGAGACAGGCTTACAATGCGCCGGGCAGGCTGGGCTAATGAGATCGTACGCCCTGCCCCATCCTCGACGCTAATGGCCGCCTGAGCAACCCCGGCAGTCACGAACGCCCCCGCAAGGAGTGGGCAGGCAACCATCAAACGGAACAGTATAGTAGTAAAATATCGCATTATATCCCTTGGTTTTCACATAAAGAACCTCTGATGTATCAGAGGTTCCACGGCACAAGGATGTGCCAGCGTTTTTCAATCACTTCAGATGATTGAAAAACGGAGATAAAGCAAAAATCATATTTTTGCTTTTCGTACACTGAATAATTCCAGGATGAAATTATAAAGTGTTTCCATAAATAGCGGTCGCGACGTGCGAACGCTTGAAGCTCATCATCCACACGGGCAAGGTGTTGCATGCCACACAGGCAGGGAGTTTCCCCAAAAAAATCGGGATCTTTACAGCTTCTGGGCAATAGCTCGTTCTACAGTCTTTAAAATCTGTGGATTATCTGGCGTGGTGGGGCTGGTAAAATCGGCGATGACTTTGCCGCTGCGGTCGATGATATATTTATGGAAGTTCCATTGCGGATAACTGCCATTGCTCTGACGCGCCAACTCACGGTACAGCGGATCGGCATGACGGGAAGCCACTTTGGTTTTTTTAAACATGGGGAATTTGACTTTATATGTCGCATCACAAAAATCCTTGATGGTTTTATCATCACCCGGTTCCTGCTCGCCAAAATCATTGGAAGGAAACCCCAGCACATAAAACCCTTGATCCCTGTAGCGCGCATACATGGCTTCCAGTGCGGCATACTGCTTGGTGAAACCACAAAAACTGGCTGTATTCACCATCAACAAGACCTTGCCCTTGTAAACCTGGCAAAGATTTACAGGTGTTTTTCCCCCCAGAGGAATGACATCAAATTGTAGAACTTCGGGACATGCCCCCCCTTCCTTTCCCTGTGCGTCCACCTCCGCACGAGCAACACCCATGCCCATGCTTACGCTCAACACCATCATCAAAAGAAGTTTTTCCAGCATGGCCATGCCCTCCTGTTCAATTACCTGAAAATAAGGGGGTTCTCCAAGGCTGTTGAAAATGGATGCTCTCAACAGTCTGCTCTAATTGGGTCATCAATGTTCCAATTAGTTCAAAATTACACTTTTACTTTGCGGGTACTTTGCGGGCGCTGGGCATTCCAGAATGGAATTATTCAGAGCTTCCTTAATGAGTCAGCTTATAGCCTTAGGAAACCCTGATTAATTCCTCCATGTCATTTCGACCGCCGGGACGACGGCATGGATGCAGGAGGTAGCGCAACGCAGAGAACCGTTGCCGAGAAATCTTATTCCTGCTAATTTGATTGATTCTCGCAGTGACAGATTTCTCGCTAACGCTCGAAATAACAAATTATAAAGTGTGTCGCCGTGCTCGCAAACCATTTTGGGACATCCCCATCCCTAAAATGACCGCGCTCGGCGACAAGTATGCCTTCGGGGCCCGGACAGGCCTGCGTTCGCGCCGCTCTTCCTGGTGGGTGCCCCAGAGGTTCCCTTAATTTATACCATTAATTACAATATAAATCATCCCCACACCAACACTACAACGACTAACACCCCCGCTTCAGTCAGTTCGCACACGCCGCCCAACGTATCGTCAGTCACCCCGCCAAGACGCTGCATCATCATGCGACGTATCAGATAGCCACCCAGCAGCAACAGCAACAATAACAAAACACCGCCCCACGACACCAGAAACAAGGTGCCGGCCACAACTGCCAGCAATGTCCATATTACCCCCTGGCGCGGCACATGAGCGGCGCGCTCTGCCCCAATCGCATCCAGACTGACATAGGGCGTAGTCGCCAACATCGCGACCATCGCCGCACGACCCATCACGGGTGCCAGTAGAAAAATTTCCAGGGCCGATTCAGCCGCCAACACCGATAACGCTGCAAATTTCATGATGAGCGTGATCGTCAGCACCATGGTTGCCACTGGCCCACTGCGCGGGTCGCGCAAAATTTCCAGGGTACGCTGACGATCCGCATGACCACCCGACCAGGCGTCTGCACTGTTCGCCAGACCTTTCACATGGGTGCCACCGGTAATCAGTGTCCACACCACCAGCAATAACGCCGCTTGCACGCCTGGGTCTGTATCAGCCAATAACCAGTGCAGAAATACCAGCAGTAACCCGATCAAAAAACCTACCAAAGGATAGGCGACAACGGAATGTCCCCAATCCTGGGGTGTAGGATAAGGCTGCGCCGGGACAGGAATACGCGTCAGCATTTGCAGCGCTAGCCAGAAAGGAGTGAACATTACAGGGTACCCGCATGAAACAACAGGGTTGGCAGCGTCTGCTCACCATGACGTTCAACCCGAACGCGGGTAATGCCTGCATTCGGTACGCTCAGACGAAACACACGCTGCAGAGGCATATCAAGCACATGACGCACCACCATGCGTATCACGCCCGCATGGCCAACAATTAAAATATGCTTGCCATGATGGCGCGTCAGCATATCTTCCCAGGCAGGTATTACCCGATCACGAAAAGCCGTCATTTTTTCAGCACCCGGTGGCACATTATTCAGCGGATCCAGCCAGAAGCGCTTCAGCAGCATGGCGTCTTGTGCCGTCACTTCCGCCGCTGTACGCCCTTCCCATTCACCAAAGCCGATTTCCATCAATCGCGCGTCAAGTTCCAGTGGAATAGCATGGCGCTGCGCCAGCTCACTTGCAAACGCCGCACACCGCGACAATGTAGAACTGACAATCACATTCCAGGGACAATGATCCGCCACCGCCGTACGCATCTGCATCCATCCCTTTTCACTCAGCGCATCATCCAATTGCCCCCGGTATCTATTACCTCCTACCGGTTCACCGTGGCGTATCAAGTCTAGGGTTGTCGCTGTATCAGGCATGTTATCTAATCGTTATAAAAATAGTCGTGGAATAGCGGCGGGGCAACCTTGGGTACAACATTGACCGTGGGCAAATATATCTTCAAAACCAAATCAGCCAGCTCGTGAGGTTAATGATCAACAACATTACCAGACAGAACACCACGGCACGCCACACCAGCGCCAGCGTACTCTTGACGTGCAAAACACCCATCGGTTGCTTGCCGGTGCCTTGCACTATGTCATGCATGCGTAATGCCCCCAGGCCACTGGTCACCACTACACCGGCATTGCCTGATGAGCGGTTCATGATCTGATCATAAACCCCCTGATTCCAGCCATCTACGGCATCGACAAAACTCCCCGTCACTGCGTAGCTGAATGCCGTCAGGCGTGCTGGCAACCACCCCAGAATAGCATACAAATGCTGTGCTGCTGCCGCAAAATTATCCAGCCCCCATGCCGTCGCATTATATTTCAAAACCGACGACAGGCGATAAAGCACAGCACCCATTGGCCCCAGGACAAAAAACCAGAAAATAATGGCAAACCAGCGTTCATTGGCCTGTATCAAAATGGCCTCGATCACACTCTGCATCATCTGCGGAGCAGGCATCCGTGGCTCCGGTGAAGCATCGGCATCCGTAAGATCTGCCATATGACGTTGCGCCATAGCCTGATCGGCATGCGTACAGGCATGGATAAATGCACGCGCCTGGGTATCAAGATCTTTTGGCCCAAGACAATACACCAGCACCACCACATCAAAAAAAATCACCAGTATCAGCAAGGATTCACCCAGCAAATAATGTATCAGGCCCACGCCCAATACCGGCGGCAGGATCGCCAACAACACACCGGCACGGCTACGGGCACTATCATTCTTGCTGATCTCGTCAGCCGCTTCCGTCATCACCGTGGCCATCGGTACACTGCCGGCACTGGCAGCACGTATATGGCCGATTCGTTGTGAACTCCATGCGGCAAAACGCATAAACCAGTTAAAACGGCGCCATACTGTTACAGCGCCCCAGAGACGCTCTATGGCCAGTGCTAAAAGTACCTCAAGAAATACCATGATTCACCCTGTTTTCCAGTGCCGATAATATCGTATGAAATTGCTCCCAGACAAACGCCGGGCCGGGATCGGTTTTGCGACCTGGGGCAATATCGCTATGCCCGACAATACGCGCAAGCGTGATGTCGGGGTAAGCCAGCATCATGGCCTGCGCAATCTCGGCAAGCGCACCATACTGTGCGTCTGTATAGGGTTGATCATCACACCCCTCCAGCTCAATGCCAATGGCAAAGTCATTACAACGTTCGCGCCCCTCAAAGCACGATTGTCCGGCATGCCAGGCACGCTGCTGAAAGGGTACGTATTGCACGATGTCACCCTTGCGCCGAATGACCGCATGCGCCGACACGCGCATATCCTTGATTGCTTCAAAATACGGATGCGCTGCCGCGTCCAGTG
>JAHFRW010000006.1:19058-22980 GCA_023266055.1 Gammaproteobacteria bacterium
CGTACCTGCTCACACACTGTGGCGCTCACCTGCACATATTCAGCGTGCATGGCATGGTCTTCAATACGCTCAACCCGTACTGGCTGAAAGGTCCCTGCCCCAACATGCAGCGTCACAAAGGCACTGTGCACACCCATGGCGCTGATGCGTGCCAGCAGTGCCTGGTTAAAATGCAAACCCGCCGTGGGGGCAGCCACCGCCCCGGGATGACGCGCATACACCGTCTGATAACGCTGCTGGTCTTCCGCCTGATATTCATTGGGCGTCGTCCGGTCAATATAAGGCGGCAATGGCATCTGACCAATACGTTCCAGAATATTCAGCAGTGAACACGTGTCGTCCACCGGATCATGCTCCCCACCGTGCCTCACATCATCAAAACGCAACTCAAATAAATCATCATGCCGCCCCAGTACCTCTGCTTCAACACCCTCAAAAATCAGTCGGCCTCCCACACGGGGCGCTTTGCTGGCACGCACATGGGCCATTGCCCGCCGCTGATCCAGAATTCTCTCCACTAAAACTTCCACCTTGCCACCGCTGGACTTTACCCCTAAAATTCGCGCGGGTATTACCCGTGTATCATTAAATACCAGCAAATCACCCGGCAACAAAAGTGTTGTTAAATCATTGAATTGCAGATCCCGCACCGCGCCATTTGGCGCCTCAAGATGCAGCAGTCGACTGGCACCCCGCACCGCAGGTGGATGCTGGGCAATAAGCTCGGGGGGAAGATCGTAATGAAAGTCGTTGCGTTGCATGAGGGGTGTAGCACAGAAATGTGTCAGGGTTAAAGCGCAACCTCACCGCCACACAGGACGGAAGGCCAAGTAATGGCTACAAATGCCTACGAGCCACCAGATACAGCCATTACCATGCACAAAGGCCCCTGATACTAACAGCTTTACCCCGCAGGTTCGAGTAAAAAATACAGCCACAGATCAAGATGTATCTTGCCGATTTTACAAAATGCTTTATACTGTCCGCCTTTACGCACGATACGATAGCTTGTGCCGGGATGGCGGAACTGGTAGACGCGCCAGACTCAAAATCTGGTAACTGAAAGGTTGTGGGAGTTCGATTCTCCCTCCCGGCACCACACAAGCAGAACACTCCTGTGCACCCTGGCACTCTTCTTGCTGCCTGTAAAAGTACCTATTAAATTATATCCAGGTAATTCTGGGCATCGCATGTGGTCATGCCCACATCACGCCGATTTGCGCTATAGTATCAAGCAACCATGCAAAGGAATCCCTAACATATAAAATTTCACTCATTGATATTTGGAGCAGTTATGCCGGGTACACGTTATACGCTGGAAATCCAACCACACATTCCCCAGCGACTGAATGGATTGATCGAACTTTCAAATGACCTGTTATATAGCTGGGATCGCGAAGTCCGCGCCTTGTTTGCCCAGCTGGACAACACGCTCTGGGAAGCATCCGGCCATAACCCCAAACTTTTTCTGCGCCGTGTTTCGCAGTCGCGACTGGAAGATGCCGTGCAGGATCGCATCTTCATGGAAAACTACCATCGCGCGATGTCATCGTATAACAGCTATCACCGAGAAAAACTTAACGCCAACGTTAGCCCGTTTCTTGATATCAAAACCGATCTGGTCGCTTATTTTTGTGCGGAGTTTGGTTTCCACGAAAGCCTGCCCATTTACTCCGGTGGTTTAGGCATTCTGGCCGGCGACCACTGCAAAGCCGCCAGTGATCTGGGTGTACCCTTTATCGCTGTGGGATTACTTTATCGCCAGGGATATTTTACCCAAACCATTGACAGCCAGGGCAACCAGATTGCGCACTATACACCCACCAACTTTGCCAATCTGCCGATCGCACCGGCCCAGGACAAACAGGGACATGACATTCATGTTCATGTAGAGCTGCCGGGCCGCCGTGTCACACTCAAGGTATGGAAAGCCAAGGCGGGGCACATTACGCTTTATTTGCTCGATTGTGATCTATCTGAAAATACCGAGCATGATCGCACCATTACCTATCAGCTATACGGCGGCAATATCGAAACCCGTATCCAGCAGGAAATCATACTGGGTATCGGTGGCGTGCGCGCGTTGCGCGCACTGGAACTACGTCCTACGGTGTGGCATATCAACGAAGGCCACTCGGCATTCCAGATTCTGGAGCGTTGTCGTGAACGTGTACAGCATGGCTGGGATTTTGGCAGCGCGCTGGAATGCACCGCAGCAGGCACAGTATTCACCACACACACCCCGGTACCCGCCGGACATGATATTTTTGACCATAATTTACTGATCAATTATTTCGAGGACTACATAAAACACATCAAAATTCCGCTCGATGATTTTCTGCAACTCGGCTCAAGCCCTGGCAATCAGGGCAGTTTTAACATGACGGCACTGGCATTGCGTGGCTCACGCTTTCATAACGGCGTCAGCCGCATTCACGGCAGCATGGCATCCCATATGGAAGGCTATATCTGGCCACAGGTTCCACATGATGAAAACCCCATCAGTTATGTGACCAATGGCGTCCATGTACCCACATTTCTGGCGCGCGAATGGAGCAACCTGTTCGACATGCATTTTGGTGGAAAATGGCGTGCCGAATTACGCAACGCCGATTATTGGCAACGCATTGATGACATCCCCAGCCACAGTTACTGGAGCTTGCGTCAATCACTCAAATCGCAGCTCATGAGTAACATGCGCCGCCGCGCCATGGTGCAATTCAAGCGCAATGGCTGCAGCGCCATGCAAATAGAACGCTTAATATGCCATTTGCAACCGGATAATATTGACACACTGGTACTGGGTTTTGCGCGACGCTTTGCCACCTATAAACGCGCCACGTTATTATTTTCCGATCCTGAACGGCTGGCCCGCATCCTCAACAACCCACAATGCCCGGTCATATTGATCTTTGCCGGAAAAGCCCATCCGCGTGACATTCCTGGCCAACAACTCATTCAGGCTATCCATAATTTCTCACATCGCCCGGAGTTTGAGGGGCGGATTCTGATGCAGGAAGGATATGATCTGGCACTCGCACGCAAACTGGTGTCGGGTGTTGATGTATGGATTAACACACCTGAGTATCCACTTGAGGCGAGTGGTACATCCGGGCAAAAAGCCGGACTCAATGGCGTTATCAATTTAAGCGTGCTGGATGGCTGGTGGGGAGAAGGCTACAATGGTGAAAATGGCTGGGCCATTACACCTCACAGCCCTGACTACAGCGCTCCTCACGGAGCAAGTCACGACGCTGGGCACCGTAATTATGAAGAAGCCCAGGAATTACTCGATCTTCTGGAAAAAGAAGTGGTGCCTTTGTATTATCAACGTAACGGGCATGGCTATTCCGAGGCCTGGGTAAAATTATCCAAATCATCCATGAAGTCCATCATGCCACGTTTCAACTCGCAACGCATGGTGATGGACTATGTCAGCCGTTACTATGCACCGGCCAATCAACATTGCAAAACCCTGTCTGCCAATAACGGTGCCGCCGCCACGCAGCTTGCCGAATGGAAACAAAAAATCGCGCGCGCTTGGCCACACGTACACATACACCGTACCGATACCCTATTGCAGGAAATCAAAACCGGTGATTGCCTGCCAATTCGTGCTACTGCATTATTGGGAGAACTGACCGCTGACGATGTGAGAGTGGAATGTCTGCTGGGCACAACATCTGACACAGGTGAATTCATAATTCATGAACGCCACCCCTTTCTTGCCACACACCGCAACAGTCGTGGCGAACTCAACTTTGACCTGGATTTATGTCCAACGCTTTCGGGGTTACAGCATTATAAACTGCGCCTTTATCCGCGCCATAAATTGCTTGCGCATCCGTTCGAGACGGGATGTATGCTGTGGTTTTAGTGTCCACGTGAGCACAAAAGGACGTGTGCCGGTTACGTTCATTTA
>JAHFRW010000006.1:23080-73655 GCA_023266055.1 Gammaproteobacteria bacterium
CTTACATTTGCGACAAGACACCTCTCACAGTCTGCCATACATCTCCACCATGCGTCGCAAACGTGGCACCAGATCATCCGGTACTTGATCCCAGGTATAGCGCCAACCCCAGTTACCCTGCGGGGTACCTGGCAGATTCATGCGATGCTCAGCGTCCAGCCTTAACACATCCTGCATAGGAATAATCGCCAGGTTTGCTACAGAAGCAAACGCGCTGCGTATCAACGGCAACGGCATGGATTCCAGTGGTTTGGCCAGGTATTCCATGATGTAGTTCTGGGCAGGGTAAGATAATTCCTGAAACCAGCCAACCGTAGTATTATTATCATGCGTGCCGGTGTAAACCACACTGTCTTTTTTGTGATTGTGCGGCAAATAAGGATTGGTTGGGCCGCCCTCAAATGCAAACTGCAAAATTTTCATGCCTGGGAAACGGTGCTTCTCACGCAAGGCATCAACCTCGGGTGTAATAATTCCCAGATCTTCCGCAACCAGTGGCAACGTATTAAACGTTGCACGCAACACGCCAAACAAGGCATCACCAGGTACATCAACCCAACGACCTCCTTCAGCAGTAGGACTTTGCGCCGGGATTTCCCAGCACGATTCAAAACCACGGAAATGATCAATACGCACAAGATCAAACAACACAAACTGAGTCGTCATGCGCTCTATCCACCACTGAAAACCATCAGACTGCATGAGATCCCATTGGTAATGCGGGTTACCCCAACGTTGCCCGGTTGCCGAAAAATAATCCGGCGGCACGCCCGTCACAACGAAAGGATGGCCTGCCTCATCCAGCTTGAAGTATTGACGATGAACCCATACATCGGCACTGTCATGCGCCACAAAAATAGGCATGTCACCAAACAGGAGAATGCCGCGTTCATTCGCATAGCGTTTAAGCGCAAACCATTGGCGGAAGAAAATAAATTGTTCAAAACAGGTTTGCTCTATTTGATCAGCAAGTCGGCCACGCACCTCTTCCAGGGCCTGCGGTTCACGATCACGCAATAACACCGGCCAGTCCAGCCATGAGCGCCCCTCATGTTCATGGTGCAACGCAGTATACAGTGCAAAATCCTTTAACCAATGCTGCTGTTGTGTGCCAAATTCCTTGAACGCGGCATGATCTTCCGCAGAGGCATGCTGCATGAATTCCTGCCGTGCCTGTATAAGGCGGGCACGGCGATAGCGTGAGGCATCTTCCGATGCAGGCAGTGTGCTTTCCTGTGGCAACCACCCACTTTTCACCAACAGATCGAGGCTGATCAAAAAGGAATTACCTGCATGCACAGAAAGACACTGATACGGTGATTTATCACCATGCGTTGGACCCAATGGCAACATTTGCCAAATGCTCATGCCACTCGCCACCAGAAAATCTATAAAATGAAATGCATCTGATCCAAAATCACCATTTTCGGACAGAGCATGATGGGTGCTGTCAGGTAATGAAGTCGGATGCAATAAAATGCCTGCCCTGCGCCGATCATTGTATAAATCCAGAGGTGTATCCTGCAGTAGTCTGCTGTGCATCAAGAGGTTGCCTGTCCCGGTCGCATGACGCCACCCAGTTGTGGCGCGCCACTGCCATGAGAAAGTGCATGGGACAGATATTCAGGTGGTTCGACATTAAGCATTTGATAAAGATTGGCGAGGTGACGGCGGTACAGCCGCTCAAAGTCGCTTACCGTGTCTGCCGGATTATAATCACCAAACCACCAAAACCAATCCGAACCCTCGCATATCGCCAATTGATGTTCCGCACGGGCAAGCTGTGCCGCATTCATGCGTTTGCTGGCAACCGCCTTGTCAAAAGCACGCTTGGCATCGCTCAACATGCCCCAGCCACGATTTTTATCAGGGCTGCCTATCCACGTAGAAAAAGTACCGTATACCCAACTGCCTGCTACCAGTGCGGGAATTTGTCTAACCGGGACATCGTCATCCAAACAGGCAGAAAATGTTGTTAGTTCAATGCCGGGATGTTCTGCCAGACGCCGATACAATGCACTCAGAAAATAATAGCCATTTTCCGGATAGTATTCCCAGGCATTTTCACCATCCAGAATAACGGAAACGACACTGTCTGCTTCCGGTGCGTTAGCGGATATGTTTTCAAGGTGATGTATGAAATTGGCAACGGCATCATCGGCGTGCCAGTTGGAATAGGTAAAGCCAATCAGGTCGGACAGCCCATCATCACGAAAAAAACATACCACCTTATTTTCGGGTGGCAAGGCTTTCAGACTATAGGGGTGATATACCCCCAGCTCAGGCTCGGCCACCGTAGCAGTAGTTGTTGCGGCATTGGCGAGTGCCAGACTGTTATGCATGACACCTCCACCACTGGCCACCCAACGAAATCCACTTTCGCCCAGCAGCTTGACTGCTGCTGTGCTGACACCACCTTCAGAGGGCCAGCAACCACGCGGCGTGATACCAAAATAGTGTTCAAAAACTTCCAGGCCTTTTTTAATATGCCAACGGGCACGGGCTTCACCCCCCGGATAATGTTCGATATGGGGAAGCGCCGCACCCGGCATGGCCTCGTGCGCCGACTGCAAATCCAGTAACAAAGGTATAATCGGATGCGCATACGGGGTGACGGATAACTCCACCTGACCACTCCTGGCTAACGCCGCATACCGGCCGATCAGACCTGATAACAGCTCACCGATAATTTCCAGCAATACACGCCGATCGTGCAGCGAATATCCGGTACATTTCGCCATCAATTCCTGAACCCGTTTGTCCTTGCGACGCACAGTCTCGCCTAACCACGCCAGATGGTACCAGACCAGAAGATCCACCATGAATTGATCATTCAAATAAGCCAAAGATTCCGGTTTACCTGTAACCCATCCAGCCATGTCCACCAGTTGGCGATATGCCGGAAAACGGTTAATCACACGTTGTTCATTAACCCGCAAACAGGCCTTGATCAGAATCAGGCGTTGATCTGGATCCAGAGGCAAGGCTGGTTGCACCAACGCTGCCAGCAACGGATCATGAATTGCGCGGGTATTCTGCAAGAAACCCTGAATTTGCACTGCATAATCTGCAATTTGTTCCAGCAGGATAGGCGCAAAATTTACAACAGCACACGCACCCGGCACCGCTTCAATATGCGCCGCCATATCAACATAGTCTTTCATGCCATGCAAATATGTCCATGGCAATTGATATTCGCCACTAATGAGATCACTGTATTGTGGCTGATGCATATGCCAGCACAGCACGACCTTGAGTCGCTTGCTATCGGACATGATGTATTTCAAGACCCAGCATTTCGGGTGTAACGAGCACCACACCGTTGGGTGTTACATAAAAACGTTTGGCGTCTTCATTTAAATCAGCACCAATCACTGTACCGGCAGGTATGCGACACCCCTTATCAATCACGACCTTGGTAAGATGGCAGTTTTCACCGATCTCGACACTCGGTAACACAACGCAGTCCTGTACTGTTGAATATGAGTGAACATGAACATTGGAAAACAACAATGAATGCCGCACCACCGCTCCGGAAATAATACAACCTCCCGATACCATGGAATCAACGGCCATGCCGCGCCGATCTTCCTCATCAAATACAAACTTGGCGGGCGGAAGTTGTTCCTGATACGTCCAGATAGGCCACTCCTCATCGTACAGGTTAAGATCAGGTGTAATCCCGATCAATTCCATGTTGGCTTTCCAGAAAGCATCTACCGTACCGACATCACGCCAATAGGCTTGCACGTTATTTTGCACATCACGGAAGGGGTAAGCCAATACTCGATACTTATCAATGATTGCCGGAATAATATCCTTCCCGAAATCATGATTGGAACTATCAATGTCAGCATCTTTGATCAACTGCTCGTAGAGGAACTTGGTATTAAATACATAAATCCCCATGGATACCAATGCCACTCCCTCACGACCAGGCATTGACTCAGGATTCTGGGGCTTCTCGGTAAATTTAATCACCTGTCCAGCGGCATCTGTTGACATCACACCACAGGCACGGGCATCGTCAAGTGACACCTCCATGCACCCTACCGTCATGTCAGCACCATGCTCAACGTGATAAGCAATCATGGTGCCGTAATCCATTTTATAAATATGATCCCCCGCCAGTATCAGCACATATTCGGGTTCGTGCAAACGGATAATGTCCAGATTCTGATATACCGCATCGGCGGTACCTGCATACCATTTGTCATCGACACGCTGCTGGGCGGGTAATAACTCTACATATTCGCCAAATTCACCACGCAAAAATCCCCAGCCCTTTTGAATATGGCGAATCAGGGAGTGCGCTTTGTATTGCGTGATGACACCCACCCGGCGAATGCCTGAGTTAATGCAGTTGGACAAGGGAAAATCAATAATGCGGAATTTGCCGCCAAAAGGCACCGCCGGTTTGGCACGCCATTCTGTAAGATGAGACAGCCTCGAACCACGTCCGCCCGCCAGAATCAATGCCAGCGTATCACGGGTAAGACGACTGATAAAACGTGTTTTCTGACCAGGAATCACAGGCTCTCCTCTTCTTCTACAGCTTTAGTAAACGGCCTGAAAGTTTTCGATTATCGTAATCCTCACTAACATACATACATTTCTTTATTACATAATAATAGTATATATGATACGCTAATCAATTGTTATACTGCACTAAATTGACACCAAATATTCATCAATGAGCAAAAACTCTGGATAATGCCTTGGCTGATTTGTACAAAATTGCAGAAGCACGACACCACGATTCTTTCGCGGTGCTTGGCAAACACATTGAAGGTGGCCACGAAATTGTCCGCGCTTACATCCCCAATGCGACGGAAGTCATGCTGGTTGAAAATAATCAGACCCTGCAACGCACCCCTCATACCGACCTATTCGAATGGCGTGGCAAGTCCGGCGAAATACCCCAGCATTATCGGCTGCATTGGCGAGATACTTTAGGCAATACACACGTTGCTTACGATCCATACTGTTTTCCGTCGCAACTGTCGCATTACGACCTGAGTTTATTTTCTTCTGGTCGGCATTGGCATGCATATCGTTTTCTTGGCGCACACCCCCACACCATAAACGGTATTGAAGGTATATTATTTGCCGTGTGGGCACCCAATGCCGAACGGGTCAGTGTGATTGGTGACTTTAACCAATGGGACGGTCGCCGTTACCCAATGTGTGTCCATGGTGATCATGGTGTATGGGAACTGTTCATTCCCGGCATTCAGGACAGCGCGCTGTACAAATATGAAATCCGTAACCGTGACAGCGGTGCCCTGCACACCAAGATTGACCCTTACGCACGTCGCTTTGAAGTACGTCCCGGCACCGCTTCCATCGTGGACACGGCACGGAATTATAACTGGCAGGATGGCGACTGGATGCAGACGCGTGCCGCGCACCCTGATCAGGCAAACTGGTTGCACCAGCCCATGTCCACTTACGAGGTGCACCTGAGTTCATGGCAACATGACGATCAGGGCCACTTCCTCAACTACCGTGAGCTGGCGCATCGCCTGGTGGATCACATCAAACCACTGGGCTTTACCCACATTGAACTGCTACCCATTACTGAACATCCGCTGGATGCCTCATGGGGGTATCAGACCATTGGCTATTATGCCACCACCAGCCGTTTTGGTACGCCTGATGATTTTCGCTACTTCGTTGATCATTGTCACCGCAACGGCATCGGCGTATTACTGGACTGGGTACCGGGCCACTTTCCCAAGGATCTCCATGGCCTGGCGCGCTTTGACGGCACGGCCCTGTATGAGCACGAAGATCCAAGGCGTGGCGAACATCGCGACTGGGGCACCTATATCTTCAATTATGGCCGCAATGAGGTCAAAAATTTTCTATTATCCAATGCGCTGTTCTGGCTTGAAGAGTTTCATCTTGATGGATTGCGTGTGGACGCAGTCGCGTCGATGATTTATCTGGATTACTCTCGCGAACACGGCGACTGGGAACCCAACATTTACGGCGGCAATGAAAATCTCGAAGCCCTCGCTTTTTTGCGCGACGTTAATCAACTGACCCATGATCAACAACCTGGCACCATCGTGATTGCAGAAGAATCCACTTCATGGCCCCTGGTCTCACGACCCATCTGGCTCGGTGGCCTGGGATTCAGCATGAAATGGAATATGGGCTGGATGCACGATACCCTGCAGTACATGAGCAAAGACCCCGTGCATCGCCACTATCAGCATGACCAGCTTACATTTGGGCTGCTCTATGCCTTCACCGAAAATTTCGTACTACCGTTTTCACATGATGAAGTCGTGCACGGCAAGCAATCACTGCTCCACAAAATGCCCGGCGATGAATGGCAACGCTTTGCCAACCTGCGTCTGCTCTACACCTATATGTTCACATATCCTGGCAAGAAATTACTGTTTATGGGCTGTGAATTCGGCCAGGGTCAGGAATGGAATCATGCTGCCACACTCGACTGGTATGTATTGCAATATCCCGGACATCAGGGCGTACAAACCTTGGTCGGTGATCTCAATCGCTTATATCGGGCACAACCCGCGCTGCATCATCATGATTTCGACCATCATGGCTTTGAATGGATAGATTGCCACGACGCCACCCAATCCATCATCAGTTACATGCGTAAAACCGACGGCGCACAGGGAATACCAGGCGCGGCTCCTGGCATAATTATCGCGGTATTCAACTTCACCCCCGTACCCCGCCATCAGTATCGCATTGGTGTACCTCATGGTGGTTTATACAAGGAGATATTGAATTCCGACTCCATGTATTACGGCGGAAGCAATCTGGGAAATTATGACCCTATTCCGGCCACGGACACTCCCTGGATGAACCGGCCTTACTCCATTGAGATAACATTGCCGCCGTTAGCGGGTGTGGTATTTAGAATCGAAAGCTAAACGCAGGAATCCCCATATAAATCACTATAATCACTTTTCACGAGACAAGGCGTTCAGGTTCGGAATGCTGGCTTGCAAAGCATACAGGCCATCCTCCAGTGGCAATAATGTGTGTCTTCGGAACGCTACGACAATCGCTTCCTGCTCGGTCGTCAGTACGGTGGAACGGTTGCTTCGGCTTCATCGGCGCATCGTCCACATGACATGGGTACGCTTCTTCCACTTCGCCACCGTCTAGGAGTTGAGAGGTCGTAACGCTTGGCAAACTTGTTCGGGTGCTCTTGACTATATTGTATCGCTCGACACACCGCCGCTGTCGTGCGGGCGCTCCCGTATATATTCGTCTCATAACACCTCCTTATGTTGGCTATACACCATCACAAAATGGGACTAAACAGCTAGAGATAAACAAGAAGCAAGGATACCAATAATCAATAAATAAAACTCACCCCGAGAGTATCCATTTCTAAATCAGCAACACCTGTAGTTTTAAGGTATTTGATCATAAAGGCCGAGCCATTTCTGCGGTTTTCCTTAAAAGTCATACCCACACCGTAGGTAGTACCAAAGGTATTAACGTACCGTCCACTGCAATCATCACTGGACGAAGAAAAACTTTCGGCACCGTGCGAACACCCTTTTTGATTGACTCTGGCGGTTGTATATCCCGCCATCACAAAAGGACTTACCGGGGATTCACCAAACCAGTTGTACTTGGCATACAAATTCGTCTTCAGTGAAACACTGCCAGGGGTTACCTCCGCTGCACTTTCTTCACGCAAACCAACATCCACTCCCCCTGACAGACCATAGTTCATTTTATAATCGACACCCAGGTTCCAGAGCGTGTCTCGTTGATCCGTCGGTGTGTCAGGCCGGGGGGACACCAGCTCCATCCCCATAAATGGTGTAAAATCACCTCCATAGACACTACAGGAAGTAATTGTTAACAGCAACAGGCCATAAGTACGTAGCTTTTTGATCATAACACCAGCAGAGTCCAGAGCAGTCCCAGCATAGTTATCGACAGATTTGCACAAAATATGAGCGGCGTGACTCGCCTTATTTTTCGAAATTGTGACGCTCTTCTATATCTACGTCTTAACAGTCACCCTGTCAAGACCTATCCCTATAGATTTTATGCAAAATATACTCAACCCTGAAAAATCAGGGTTTTCTTATTTAGTTCCCGCTACACGCTGCCTCACCACCTCAAACAGGCAAATACCGGTCGCTACTGACACATTCAGACTTTCTACAGTGCCCTGCATGGGAATGCGCACCAATAAATCACAATGCTCCCTGGTCAGACGACGCATACCCTGCCCTTCTGCACCCATCACCAGCATGGTAGGACCACGCAAGTCAGCCGTGAACAGCGCACCATCACCTTCAGCGTCAGCCCCTACTGCCCACACACCTTTTTCCTTGAGCATGCGCAGGGTGCGCGCCAGATTGGTGACCTGAATAAACGGTACGGTCTCTGCCGCACCGCTGGCAACCTTGCGCACTACCGGCGTAATACCCACAGCCCGGTCACGTGGCGCAATCACGGCGTGCACCCCCGCCGCATCCGCACTGCGCAAACAGGCGCCGAGATTATGCGGATCCTGTACACCATCAAGTATCAGCAAAAAAGGAGGAGCCGTCAGCCCATCCAGCAACTGATCCAGGTCATCCTCCTGCCACACTGTAACCGCACGACAACGCGCTACCGCTCCCTGATGACGGGCATCGGGCACCAGCGCATCCAGTTCTTTGCCAGAGACACGCCGCACCTCAACATGCTGTGCGACCGCAACATCCAGCAGCACCTGAACGCGGGTATCCTTACGACCCGACTCCACCATGACATCAATGACATTCGATGCATCGCGCTGCAAGGCGGCTTGCACAGCATGTATACCGTAGACTATATGAGGTGCAGCCTTCATTTACGCGCCGCTTTTTTCCGGGTAGTTTTTTGGGTGCCGGACTTTGCCTTTCTTTTAGCCTTGGGCTTCGGGGAGGCGCTCTCACCGAAGGTTTTTTCAGCAGTGGCGCGGCTTCCCCCTTCTTCAGCCAATTCAAAATCAATTTTTTTGCTATCCAGATCCACACGCATCACTTTGATACGCACCGGGTCGGCCAATCGGTAGTTTTGGCCTGTACGCTCACCCTGCAAACGGTGACGTGCATTATCAAAATGATAATAATCATTTTTCAGTGCTGTGACATGCACCAAACCCTCAACATAAATTTCACGTAATTCGACAAAGATACCAAATGACGTCACACCCGTGATGATACCGTCAAATTCTTCACCCACTTTATTCATCATGAATTCACATTTCAGCCAGTCCACTGCATCACGCGTGGCCTCGTCAGCGCGCCGTTCCGTAGCAGAGCAATGCAATCCCAGCGTTTCCATGGCCGCCATATCATAGGCAAAATCCTTGCCCGTACCGTGTACCAAGGCATGACGAATCGCACGATGCACCAACAGATCGGGATAGCGACGAATCGGTGATGTAAAATGCGTATACGCGCCGTGCGCCAGGCCAAAGTGGCCCACGTTAACCGGCGTATAGGTGGCCTGACTCAATGAACGCAACATTACCGTTTGTATCAAACCAAAATCGGGGCGTGTGCGGATTTTGTTGAGAAGCTCCGCATAATCCCTGGCCTGGGGCTTATCCCCACCCCGCAGATTCAAACCCAATTCACGTAAAAATTCACGTAAATCGGCAAGCTTGGTCTCATTGGGACCTTCATGAACACGATATATCACCGGTATTTTGCAGCTACTCAAAAACCATGCGGCCGCGACATTGGCGGCAATCATGCACTCTTCAATAATGCGATGCGCGTCGTTGCGCACCACTGGCACAATATGCTCTATCTTGCGGTCATCACCAAACACGATACGTGTTTCCGTGGTTTCAAAATCAATGGCACCTCGCCGTTGTCGTGCCATAATCATGGTCTGATATAGCGCATGCAGCTCTTCCAGGTGCGGCAATAATGCCGAATATTTGCTGCGCATCTGTGGCGCTTTATCAACGACCATGGCAGCCATTTCGTCATAGGTCAGACGCGCTGCGGAACGCATCACCGCATCGTAAAAACGATAATGGGTAATATCGCCGTCAGCGTTGATCGTCATATCACACACCATACACAGACGATCAACCTGTGGATTCAACGAACACAGGCCATTCGACAGAATTTCCGGTAACATGGGAATAACGCGCTGTGGGAAATAGACAGAATTGCCACGCGAGCGTGCCTCGGCATCCAGCGCTGTGTTGAGTTTGACGTAGCTTGATACATCAGCAATGGCCACCAGTAAACGCCAACCATCACTCTTGCGTTCACAATACACCGCATCATCAAAATCACGTGCATCCACGCCATCTATGGTCACCAACGGCAAGCCACGCACATCTTCACGACCCATTTTCGCGACTTCGGGCACTTCGTGTGAAAGTGTAGCGATTTCCTTCTGCACTTTATCAGGCCAGGCCAGCGGAATCTCATGCGCGCGAATCGCGACTTCGATTTCCAGGCCCGGTGCCATATGATCACCAAGAATTTCAACAATACGCCCCAGCGGCTTGGCATATTTACTGGGCTGTTCAATCAACTCAGCGACGACAATCTGATTATGCTGCGCATTGGCCTGGTAATTGACGGGAATCATGATGTCATGAGTAATGCGCTTGTTATCAGGTGTCACGAAACCGACATTGCCTTCCTGTGTACGAAAACGGCCCACGACCTGTGTCGTATTACGCTCCAGAATCTCCACCAGCACACCTTCACGACAACCACGGCGATCTACCTTGGATACACGTGCCACAGCACGGTCCCCGTGCATGCAAAATGTCATCTGACGTGGTGACAGAAACAGATCTTCACCTCCCTCATCCGGTACCAAAAAACCAAAGCCATCAGGGTGGCCTGTGACCTTGCCCCGCACCAGATCCATCTTGTCCACCAGTCCATAACCATTACGACGGTTACGCATGACCTGACCATCGCGTTCCATGGCATTCAAACGGCGGCGCAGTGCCTCCAGATCATCTTCTCCATGCAGCCCCAGTGAGACAACCAGTTCCTCATAGGTCAGCAGCTCGCCACGCTCCTGCAGGTATTCCAGAATAAATTCACGACTGGGAATGGGGTTTTCATATTTCTGCGCTTCACGATCAGCGTGGGGGTCAATCTTCGGATGCTTTGCCATCAGTGTTTCCTGCCCTGTAGAGAAACCATGGAAGACGCGCAGATGATATCCCTGCGCCACATGACAGGAGGCCGCCACAATAACGGGCCAATAGTGATGCTCAATAAAGTATTATCCAACGATACAATCCTCATAAAATAAATCTGTTTAATGTGAACGTATTGAAACGCTCACATTAATAACGCTGCCGGGATCGTAATCTCTTCAGCAAGATATTGACAATAAAACGCACTCCGGGTACAGTGCGCACCTTCTGGTTTTACGCATCAACAGGCTGCATACACCAGAATTTTTGATGGGCTGGATAAGTATATTGCAGCACGTTATACGCATTAAACAGTAACTTCCTGAAAATAATAGATAAATACCTCTATTAAATTTCATGCTATAATGAGGAATGTTACTGCCTCATTCGACTCTGAGTCGAACTGGAACACCTTGCCGAGGTGGCGAAATTGGTAGACGCACTAGCTTCAGGTGCTAGCGGGGGAAACCCCGTGGAGGTTCAAGTCCTCTCCTCGGCACCATTCCTTACTTTCCCTGAATAACCCTTCCCCGTCGATTTCCTTGCATCTGAAACGGCGACGGGTATTGTTCAGTCCGCGGGGTTCCTCAATATGATCGTATCAGCGCGATCCGGGCCAGTGGATATAATGTCAATCGGTGTTTCGACAATCGCTTCAATGCGTGCCAGATAGGCACGGGCGTTGGCAGGTAACTCATCATAATATCTGACACCCACAGTTGATTCCTTCCAGCCTGGCATATCCACATAAACTGGTTCGCAATTGGCAAAGGCCTCTGCCCCTACGGGGGGTGTGATTCTCTCCGTACCGTTATAACGGTACCCCACACACAAGCGAATGGTATCCAGACCGTCCAGCACATCAAGCTTGGTGATGCACAGCCCGGAAATGCTGTTAATCTGAATGGCGCGACGCAATGCTACTGCATCAAACCAGCCACAGCGACGGCGACGACCGGTAGTGGAACCAAATTCACGGCCACGCACTGACAAGTGTTCGCCCATCTCATCAAATAACTCCGTCGGAAACGGCCCTGAGCCCACGCGCGTCGTGTAAGCCTTGGTAATGCCCAGGATATAATCAAAGGCACACGGCCCCATGCCACTGCCTGTCGCCGCTCCTCCTGCGGTGGTGTTGGACGATGTAACATAGGGGTAGGTGCCATGATCCACATCCAGCAGTGTGCCCTGCGCACCCTCAAACAGCATGCACTCACCCTTGCGACGGTATTCATGCAACAACTCTGGCACATCGGCCACCAGCGGTTTGAGGTAAGCAGCCATTGCCAATGACTCATCCAGAACCTGCTGAAAGTCTATCGGCTCGGCCTTGTAATAATGCTGCAGTACAAAGTTGTGATAATCCAGCACTTCACCCAGTTTGGCAGCAAAACGCTCGCGGTAAAACAAGTCGCCCAGCCGTAATGCACGGCGCGCCACTTTATCCTCATATGCCGGCCCAATGCCACGACCCGTGGTACCAATACGTGCATCACCCCGCGCCACTTCACGGGCACGATCCAGCGCCACGTGATACGATAAAATCAATGGGCAGGCTTCGCTGATACGCAGGCGTTCACGCGCCGGTACACCATTGCTTTCCAGCATTTCGATTTCTTCACGCAACGCCTGGGGTGACAACACTACGCCGTTGCCAATCAGGCACAGCACGTTGTCACGTAAAATGCCGGAAGGGATCAAATGCAATACTGTCTTCTTGCCGTCAATCACCAGGGTATGGCCCGCGTTATGGCCTCCCTGAAAGCGCACGACGGCACTGACGCGATCAGTGAGCAGGTCAACAATCTTGCCCTTGCCTTCATCACCCCACTGCGTTCCAATTACTACGACATTCTTGCCCATGCGCTTATCTCAATTCTTCATCAGTTTAACTACAGCTTGACCACAATCCATTTGTTGTTGTGGCGCTCCAACACACGATTACAGCCCATCTCGTACGCCTTACCGGGCGCACCTGGTAAAGCGTAAATTACCCGCTCACCTGCGGTGCGTAAATCACGTACCATGCTTTGCAATTCGGCATCCTCATCTGCCGGCGCAAGAATCGCCTGCACCTGATACGGTGTGATAGCGCTCAATGTGATGAGGGTAATCAAGTCTGCGCTGAAGCCGGTGGCAGGCCGTGCCCGCCCGAATACCCGACCAATGTCATCGTAACGTCCACCCCGGGCAATTTCCTGGCCATGCCCCGGCACAAACGCCGCGTATACTACACCGGTTTGATAGTGATAACCACGCAATTCGGCAAGATCAAAATGCAACGGGATAGACGGCATGCGACGACGCGCCAATGCCGAGATCTGCTGCAAATTATCCAGTGCTGCCAACACCGATGCACCCGCCTTGCTGAACAGGCGACGCGCCTCATCCAGCACTTCTTCACCGCCGTTTAAATCCACCAGACTCGTCAATCTATGACGGTGCTCGGCACTGATTTCAACCTGTGCCAGCAAGTCTTCAATCTCTGGACGCGCCTTGCGTTGCAGGGCATTAAACAGCGTCATTTCCTGTTCGGCATTCAAACCGGCATCCTGCGCCAGCGCGCGAAAAATACCCACATGACCCAGATCAATATGCACGTGTTTAATACCCGTCACCGCCAGGGTTTCCACCAGCAGATGCAGCACCTCAACGTCGCTCTCAATACCTGCATGGCCATACAACTCGGCACCAATCTGCATAGGACTGCGGGTACGGGCAAAACCATCGGGATAGGTGCGCAATACGGTTCCCATATAACATAGGCGCGTGGGCACTTCGCGTTTGAGGCGGTGCGCATCAATGCGTGCGACCTGCGGCGTCATGTCAGCACGCACACCCATTAAACGACCTGTCAGCTGATCAATCAGCTTGAATGTCTGCACATCGAGATCATCGCTGGTGCCAATTAATAGTGATTCCAGATATTCGATAATCGGCGGAATAACCAGTTCATAGCCCCAGGCATGGAACAGGTCGAGCAGGTCACGGCGCAGTCTTTCCAGGTATTCTGCCTGCTGCGGCAAAACCTCCTGAATGCCTTCAGGCAGCAGCCAACGGTCTTTACCGGAAAATGTACGATCAATCATTGGATATTAAATCTGACTCAGATGTTTCCACACATCCCGCACCCATCGTATTTGCCCATCCTGACACGATACTCAGATAAAAACATGAGGGCATCAAAACCAGAATGGCACGAAGAAAAACCGGACGTTGCACACAGGGCATGTATCAATCAAGAAAAAGAATGGCTTTATGTAACAGCCTATAAGTATAGCAGAAATTACCTGGACACACTACATCAAACACATCACCATTATTAAAGCAGGATTATCACGCGCATGATGCGCGAACCCGGCAAACACATTACTGCATGCTGGAACATTCCAGCACCCACACTCCACCAATAGGGCACGGATACAACACTGTCATCGCTGATTTTCGGGCCTACCTTATATAATATTTTATTATATATATACAAAATTTAATTACTTTAAATAATATTTAAATTGGCCTATAGTCCTCTCCACACGTACTACACACTTCACGGGAGATTATCGATATGCGTTTGTGGTTAACAAGGTTGGCAGGTGTAATCTTGTCCTTTGCAGCGGGCCCACAAGCGCTTGCGGATGCAGCCATACGTGTTGGGCACCTGCCTAACCTCACGCACCCCCAGGCATTGCTGGGGCGAGCGACGAGCGAGTTTGAAAAAAATACGGCAACAAAGGTTGAGTGGACCGCCTTTAATGCCGGCGCATCCGTAATGGAGGCGTTGCTGGCAAATGAATTGGATCTCGCCTACGTCGGCCCCAGCCCTGCGCTCAACGCTTATGTCCGTTCCAAAGGCCGCGTATTGCGCGTCATCGCCGGCGCGGCCAGCGGTGGCGTAGCGCTGGTGGTGCGCAAAGATGCGGGCATTCGCCGTCCAACTGATTTGAAAGGCAAGCGGGTCGCTGTGCCGGGCCTGGGCAACACTCAGGATGTCGCGCTACGTTCATGGCTGAAACTGAAAGGATTGGATACGCGTGGTGTACAGGTCATGCCCATCAAAAACCCGGAGATTTTCACCCTCTTCCAGCGTAAGGAACTGGATGCGGCCTGGGTACCCGAACCGTGGGCCACACGCCTGATCCAGGAAGCCGGTGGCGCCCTGTTCGTTGATGAAAGAGATCTGTGGCCGGAGGGCAGGTTCCCCGTCACTCTGCTGGTTGTCCGCACCGATTTTCTGGCAAAAAACCGTGCTCTGGTGAAACGCTTTGTTGCCACCCATGTCGATTTGACGGAAGCAATTATCCGAAAACCGGATGAAGCCAAACGCACCATTAACACACAGCTCGCCAAATTGATGGGCAAGCCTTTGCCTGAGCCATTGCTGAATGAGGCCTTTGCGCGGATTTCAGCGACTCATGACCCTGTCCCGGGTGCTCTTCTGAAAAGTGCACGGCAGGCCTGGGAGTTGCGGTATCTTCCAGGCGCCCAGCCACCTGACGTGACCCCCATTTTTGATCTGTCACTGCTCAACGAGGTTTTGCGCGAACGCAATAAACCCCTGATTGTTATTCCCGCTGCAATCACACGTTAAAGCTTCCTTTAAAGATCGGATTAGGAGAATGCACATGCCCAAGGTAGAAATTAGCGGTGTATCACAGGTGTTCTGGTCACAATCCGGCGCCATTCAGGCGCTGGGGGAAACCTCGCTGACCATAGAGGAAGGTGAGTTTGTCTGCATCGTTGGCCCGTCGGGTTGCGGCAAATCCACACTGTTGAATCTGGTCGCCGGTCTGACAAAACCGGACAGTGGCCAGGTCAAGGCAAATGGCGCACTCGTCACTGGCCCCGGCCCCGACCGTGTGGTGATGTTTCAGGAATCCGGCCTTTTTCCGTGGCTTAACGTACTGCAAAACGTTATGTTCGGTTTGAAAATGGCAGGGGTCGCTGAACCAAAAAGACGTGAACGCGCCGAAAAGCTGTTGCAGATGGTTCATTTATCACGTTTCACCCAAGCTTGGGTACATGAACTGTCAGGTGGTATGAAACAACGCGTGGCGCTGGCGCGGGCATTGGCGCCGAACCCCGATATTTTGCTCATGGATGAGCCGTTTGCCGCACTGGATGCCCAAACACGTGACATGCTGCACGACGAACTGGAAGACTTATGGGCAAGCACCCGCAAAACCATTATTTTCGTCACCCATAATGTACGGGAAGCCGTGCGGCTGGGCACCCGTGTCATTGTCATGACGGCACGTCCGGGGCAGGTCAAAAATATCTATGACATTGACCTGCCCCGCCCTCGCCATATTGAAGACGTTGCCCTGGCCAGAATCGCGGCAACCATTCGTGACGATTTGCGCAACGAAGTATTACAAGCGACTCATGAGGAAGGAATAGACTAATGAATACCGCCACGCAACACACACCTTCTGCAGCGCTTGCTACGATTGCACATGCCAAGGCACGCAGCAATCGGTTCGATCGCTGGCGCATCCATGCAATACGCGCGGCATTTTTTGCATCCCTGGTGGGGCTGTGGCACGCATTGGTGTGGCTGGAAGTATGGGATGAAATGATTTTTCCTTCATTACCGCAGGTAGCAGAAACCCTGTGGCTGGGCATTAACGATCAGTCATTGACAAGCGCCGTGGCCACCAGCCTGCAGCGGCTGCTCATTGGCTACGCGTTGGCATTATGCATCGGCATACCACTTGGCCTGCTGTTGGGTCGCGTACGCTGGCTGAATGAGACTGTCGGCATGCTGGCGCTGGGGTTGCAGGCATTGCCCAGCATTTGCTGGTTACCTCTGGCCGTGCTGTGGTTTGGTCTGGGAGATACCGCCATGATTTTTGTCGTGGTAATGGGTGCCCTCATGGCGCTGACACTGGCAACACGTGATGGAGTCAAGAATTTACCGCCACTTTTTTTGCGTGCCGCTCATGTATTAGGTGCCAGCGGCTGGCGGCTATACATTCACGTCATGCTACCCGCCACATTACCCGCCATCTTGACCGGTGCCAAGCTGGGCTGGTCCTTTGCCTGGCGTTCGTTAATGGCGGCAGAATTATTACTGGTGGGTGTTGGATTGGGTGCGCTACTGGAACGGGGCCGCGAACTGCATGATATGTCACTGGTGGTGGCGGTCATGATGGTCATCATGTTTGTTGGCCTGTTAACCGACCGCTGGTTATTCAACTATCTGGAACAACGATTCATTCATCGCCGCTGGGGAACCACCGCATGATTTTACAGCTCCGGCGCTGCAACATACATGACCTTCACCAAAGAAACCGAGAAGATATCCAAGCAGGCAACAAAAACCAGCGGGGCACCATCACCCCGCTGGTGATTACATCATTACGAACATTTCTCAATGGCAATGGCTTTTATCTGCTCCCTGTAATAAATAAAGCTGTAGCCATTACGAATATGAGGCCACGCCCAGAGTTTAAGCGCAAAAGCACAAGTACTATTGAGTCCTGCCAGCATGGGTGCACCCGAAACTATCGGGTTGACGCTGCCCGGCAAACCCGTATTTGAATTGCCGCTGGCCAGCACCGTCACTGCCGGATTAACACCCTTGGTATACTGCAATCCCCACGAATGAAGCCGACTGTTTTTCTGGGAAACATGAACATTAAAATCAAGAGGTGGCACAGAAGTCCAGGGGATCACTCCACACTCATTCAAGACAGCAGGAATGGTCAGCGCCACATCGGGATCCTTAAAACCCCAATTATCCAGCGTAATAATCAGGTCACAGTGATCAATCATCACAGGCAATACCGCCGGTGGCGTTACTGTTCCATCACGGTAATCCACCTGGCCCGATGCCGTGGTGAGATGCACACCGGTTTCATCGAATACCTCCAACCTCAATACATAGGTACCGGTATCCTCTTCAGCCAATGCCGTAGACCAGGTACCAATCCAGTCAGGGTTATACCAATAATAGTTATCACGATTACGCACCTCATAAAGAGTCGTAGTACCATTGACAGGCTGCGGCCCCAACCTGTAATCCTCGCTCATGAGCGTTACCTTGTTCACGCGCGTGTCGGTGAGATCCGTATCTATATATTTAAAATTACTGCTGCCTTGCCTGGCGTATGACAATCGGTAATAGCGGTTGGGGGATCCATCCGCCAGATCATCACCAAACTGACCATAAATAGAAAGTGTGCTACCGTAAGCAACGTTTGAATAAGTTACATCATTATAGAAACCCGTGGCCTGATTAATTTGATATACCTCATCATTACCAATGCGGGTGAAAAATGTGGCGCTGCCCTGCGGCTGAGGGTTACATCCTTGACCACAACGTACCTCTTCGTTATCCATAAATAGATCAATGTGGGCATTCGTAACGTTCCAGCGCGTGCTGGTGTAAGGATCCATATATATTACGGTTTCTACACCATTAATGATCTGGGTTACACGCACGATAATATCAGGGCGTGAGTCAAAACGTAGCGTGCCACGACGAAAGTGGAACGGCCACCAGGGGAAACAGCAGCGGAAATAACCATTGCAATCCGTGTAGGTTTCGCATAGCAATTTCTTGCTATAGAAACAATGTGGAAATATTTTCCATGGCGCAATTTTTGATGTCAATGTTACTTTACCCAGATGCGACATTAACGCGGATGAACGCGCATCTGATTCTCCAGACACCGCAGACTGCATATTAATCAATGCGCTGTGTGATGCATCCAACCCGGTCCGTGGCGGTAATGGCTGTGGATTCAGTGCCACCATATCACTGAAATTATCAAAGCGTACATCAGGCACAGGATCCGGCACTGGTTTGCGAAATGGCGGCTGTTGCAATAGATCAGGAATGCGAATTACCGGGCGCTGCATTACCGCACCCTGTAATCTATGCAGCCATGGCCACCAGCAAAACTCACGATCCACATCAAAAATTTCAACCTTGACAAAGGGCACGGGACAAGCACCACCCTGATCCTGGATTTTACGAACATGGCCAGACACACAAATACGTGTAGGGCGCCACGACCACCAGAGATCACGTGCCACAAAAATATCGGGGCGTAACTGAAACTTCCCCCCCTCACTCAACCAATCTTTCGCCGAGAATTTCCGTACGAATGCCGATGACTGGCGCACAACACGCGGCGGATCTTTCGGCCGCTCCCCAATCGGGGCAATCACCACCTCTACATCCGTTGGTTGTGAAATACTCAAGGTGATGCTAAAACCACCTTTGGCATTGACTTCCTGCTCACCTAAAAATCCACCCAACTTATCAAAAACATAGGCCGTAAGCTTCAGTTCTGCCAGGTAATTATCTGCTGCTTCCAGCCGTACATTTCCTTCAATACGAAAATCTCCTTTTTCTACGGAATGTTTTCCTGTCATCATGACTCTATCCTCCAAATATTGAATGTATGCGTATATCTATCAGCTTCAATCGCCGGTATAACGGCGATGGTTACCAATATGCTGCAAATATACCGGGCAGGATGATACGAATGGGATACTTCATCAGAAGTAAAAATGGATTTTCAGCCATAAAAAAACCCGCAAATGCGGGTTTTTTTATGGCTGAACAAAGATCGATCAAGGCCGTAAATCAGCACCTTCGCCTTCTTTTTTCACCGGAACAGATATCAGATTGGCACGATCCACACCCAACATCAAGGCAATCGGGCTGGCAAAGAAGATCGAGGAATAGGTGCCAATAACAATACCAATAATCATTGCCAGGGAAAAACCACGCACGGTTTCTCCACCAAAGAAAAACAATACGATCACTACCAATAAAGTAGTCATTGAGGTCATGATGGTACGTGACAAGGTTTGGTTAATCGCCGCATTCATGATATCAATCGACGTACCCTTGCGCATTTTGCGAAAATTTTCGCGGATACGGTCGAATACCACAATGGTGTCATTCAACGAATACCCCAGCACGGCCAGTACTGCTGCCAATACTGTCAAGTCGAACTCAATCTGAAATATTGAAAACACGCCGATAGTAAGAATAATATCGTGCGTGGTGGCGGCCACAGCACCTAACGCAAAACGCCATTCGAAACGCAGCATTACGTAGATAAAGACACCAATCAAGGCCAATAATAGCGCCAAACCACCCTGCTCTACCAGTTCATTACCCACTTGTGGGCCCACGAACTCAATGCGGCGCATTTCGATGTCACCTTGTCCATCCTGTTTCAAGGACGCTAGAACGCGTGTACTTACTTCAACCTGGGTTTGTTCCGCGTGGGGTGCGAGGCGAATCAGCACATCGCGCGAGGAGCCAAAATGTTGTACCAGTACGCCATGAAAACCCGCTTGATCCAGACGTTGGCGCACGTCCTCCAGCACCACTGGCTGCGGATAGCCAAGCTCAACAATCGTACCTCCGGTAAAGTCCACACCAAAATTCAAACCGCGTGTCGCCAGCGAGCCAGCAATAATCAACAATACCACTAACGATGAAATGAAAGTGAACTTGCGTAGCTTCATGAAACCAATATTTGACGTTGCCTTGAATACTTCCATTTTTTTTCCAGTTTTCAGATAGTACATAGCCGGTACCTCCGGCCAAGGTCTCTATGTGTGTTATATCGCCAGCCGTACGACCTTGCGACCACCATAAATCAGGTTAATGATACTACGACCCACGGTAATGGCGGTGAACATCGAGGTGACAATACCAATGATCAGTACCACGGCAAAGCCTTTAACCGGGCCCGTGCCAAATATGAATAGCATAACGGCAGCAATAAAGGTGGTGATATTGGAATCTGCAATGGTCGCAAACGCACGTTCAAAACCCGAATGAATGCTCGCTTGAGGCGTACTGCCATTACGCAATTCCTCACGGATACGCTCATAGATCAGTACGTTTGCATCCACTGCCATGCCCATGGTTAACACAATAGCGGCAATACCCGGCAATGTCAGGGTAGCCTGTATTAGTGACATGACTGCGATAATCAACACAATGTTAAACGCCAGAGAAATGTTAGCAACCATACCAAAGACGCGGTAATACAGGCCCATAAAAATTGCCACCACGATCAGGCTGACAATGGAAGCGTACACGCCTTTGTCAATATTTTCCTGCCCCAGGCTTGGCCCAACGGTACGCTCTTCCACAATTTCCATGGGTGCCGCCAGAGCACCCGCACGCAGTAACAACGCAAGATCCCGTGCTTCATGCGGATTATCCAGTCCGGTGATCTGAAAATTACTGCTGAAAGCGCTGCGAATCACGGCAACATTGATAACTTCTTCAATTTGCTTGCGGGTTTTAACAGGTTTTCCGTCAACATTGGTCGTTTCAACACGGGTTTCAATAAACACCACGGCCATGGGTTTGCCAACGTTGTCTTTCGTGACACTCCCCATGACATTACCCGCTTTGCCATTCAGCCTGATGGATACAGCAGCGCCACCGGATTCGGGGTCAATGGTAGAGGCCGCATGGGTAATATCATTACCCGTGACAATGACACGTTTCTGCAACAGGATGGGATTGCCGTTACGTTCCTTGTACAGCTTGGCGCCCAGCGGCACGCTGCCGGCCACAGCATCCTGTACATTGCCGGTTTGATCCACCATGCGGAATTCGAGCGTCGCCGTACCCCCCAGAATTTCCTTGGCACGCACTGTGTCCTGAACACCCGGCAACTGCACTACGATGCGATCTTGGCCCTGCTGCTGGATAATAGGTTCAGACACACCGAGTTCATTGACACGATTACGCAATGCGGTAATGTTTTGCTGCACGGCAAAACGGCGTGTTTCACGCTGCTCCTGGTCATTGATCACCGCCACAAGATAAAAATCATCACCCTGCTGTGAGTCTTTAAACTCCAGAGCAGGACTTTCCTTGCGCAACACTTCATGCGCCTTGTCACGTTCTTCGGCACTACGGAACTTAACTTCAATCCCACCGATATTTTTGCGGAGAATTGTCAAATAACGCAATTTTTCATTACGCAACAAGGTACGAAAATCGTTGACATAACGCTCTTCGGCCTGACGCATGGCCGCATCCATGTCAACCAGCATTTGAAAGTGTACCCCACCCCGTAAATCCAGGCCAAGATACATGGGTGAAGCACCGAGTGATGTCAGCCAATCGGGCGTCTTGGGAGCCAGGTTTAATGCAACTACATAACCGTCATCTAATGCCTCTGTCATCAGATCCTTGGCCTTGAGCTGGTTATTCGTATCATTGAAACGAATTAACACACCATTTTCAATTTTTTCAACCGCATCAAAGGGTATCCCCGTACGTTTCAATGTTTCCTGTATACGGGTTTGAGCGGCCTCGTCCAGCGGCGCACTACGACTGGAGGATATTTGAAGTGCGGGATCTTCACCATAAAGATTGGGCAATGCGTAAAGTGCGCCAAAAATCAACACAACGGCAATCAACAGGTTTTTCCACAGCGGGTACTGATTCATTATGAACAATCCTTATGCCAAAGCCTCAGCCTGACTCTTACGACTTATATGTCCCTTTCGGTACAACGGAGGTTACAGCGCTTCTTTGCACCTTGATTTCCACACCGCTGGCAATTTCAATGGCAATAAAACTTTCATCAACGCGCGTTATTTTGCCAAGCAAGCCGCCACTGGTAACCACCTCGTCATTTTTGGCCAGGGCTTCGATGAGTTTTTTGTGTTCCTTGGCACGTTTCATTTGTGGACGAATCAGCATGAAATAAAACACGATAAAAATCAGTACAAACATTCCAAGATCCATCATCTTGAGGCCACCCGGAGCGACAGCAGGCGCGGCTTCAGCCCACGCATCGGAGATAAAAAAGCTCATGTATTTATATTTCCCTTTTCTGGATATGGTTTATAAGCAACATCGGTAAAGCCCTTATTATGGCACAGGCGGCGAAGTTTGCGCACGTTTGGTGTAAAAGTCGCCTATGAAGTCTGCCAAACACCCCTCTGCGATCGCCTCCCGCAGGCCACACATCAATTCCTGGTAGTAATAAAGGTTGTGGAGGGTATTTAATCGGGCTCCGAGAATCTCATTACATTGGTCAAGATGACGCAGGTAGGCACGGCTGTAGTTACGACAAGTATAACAACCACAGGTTTCATCCAGAGGACGAATATCGGTGCGGTAGGTGCTGTTACGGATGCGGATTTCACCCTGATGTGTAAATAAATGGCCGTTACGGGCATTGCGGGTAGGCATGACACAATCGAACATGTCGATGCCACGCCGTACTGCTTCAACAATATCCTGCGGTGTACCAACACCCATTAGATAACGTGGCCGATCTACCGGCAGGGACGGGATGGTATGTTCCAGCACGCGCAGGCGGTCATCCTTGGGCTCACCCACCGACAGGCCGCCAATCGCATAGCCATCAAAACCGATCTCTTTCAGGCCGTTCGCCGAGACGGTGCGCAGTGCGGGGTAAACCCCTCCCTGAACAATGCCAAACAAGGCGGCGGGATTATCACCGTGCGCCTGTTTACTGCGCGCCGCCCAGCGCAAGGATAATTCCATGGAGTCGCGTGCCTGCTGCTCAGTAGCAGGATAAGGCGTACACTCATCGAACACCATGACAATGTCCGATCCCAGGGCGCGCTGCACATCCATGGAACGCTCGGGATCCAGAAATACCTTGTCACCATTCACCGGAGAGCGAAATTCAACACCCTGCTCGGTGATTTTCCTCATCTCTCCCAGGCTAAACACCTGAAATCCACCAGAATCGGTCAGGATAGGCCCATCCCAATGCATGAAATCGTGGAGGTCGCCGTGCAGGCCAATCACCTCAACCCCTGGCCGCAGCATCAGATGAAAGGTATTACCCAGTATGATCTGGGCACCCAGGCCACGCAGCTCTTCGGGGGTCATGGCTTTCACGGTGCCATAGGTACCCACCGGCATAAAAGCCGGGGTATCTACCATGCCGCGCGCAAAATTTAATCGCCCCCGCCGCGCTGCGCCGTCGGTGCTGAAAAGTTCGAATTCCATAAGGGCTGTGATTATAGCTGGATTTTTGCTAAAGTTCGTAACTTAAATTATAGAGAGCAACGATATTGGCCAAGAAAAACACTACGGCGTCTGACCCCACTCGCTTTGAAGACGCACTGAAAGAACTGGAAGGTCTGGTGACGCGCATGGAACAAGGCGACCTGCCGCTGGAAGAGTCTTTGGCCTGTTTTGAACGTGGCATCGCACTCACCCGCACCTGCCAGCACGCCCTTAAGGAAGCCGAACAGAAAATCCAGATACTGGTTGAAAAGGATGGACGGAGCGAGCTTCAGCCATTTTCCAGTACAGATTAATGGCAGCGTTTGATTTCAAGGCATGGCGTAATGCCTGCCAGAACCGTGCCGAGCTTGCACTGGATCAATGGCTACCCACCGCACGTATTCATCCCACCCACCTGCATGAGGCCATGCGTTATGCAGTACTGGGAGGAGGCAAGCGCGTGCGTCCACTGCTCGTTTATGCTGCCGGCAGCACGCTGGGCGTGGACAGGGTGGCGCTCGACGGCCCTGCCTGTGCCGTAGAACTGATCCACGCTTACTCTCTGGTGCATGACGATCTACCCGCCATGGATGACGATGACCTAAGGCGCGGCAAACCCACATGCCATAAAGCCTTTGATGAAGCCACCGCAATCCTTGCCGGCGATGCCCTGCAAGCACTGGCCTTTTATATACTTGCTCACGACCCTGCGATACAGACAAATGCCGCCGCACGCCTGCAAATGATAGAAACCCTGACGCTGGCATCGGGTTCACGTGGTATGGTGGGTGGTCAGGCGATCGATCTTGCCGCAGTCGGAGCTACGCTTACCCTGCCCGAACTGGAAGACATGCACATCCATAAAACGGGTGCACTGATACGCGCCAGTGTTGCACTGGGTGCGCTCAGCCACCCCGATATTGATCAGGATATTTTCCACCGGGTCGATCACTACGCACGTTGTATTGGTCTTGCGTTTCAGATTCGCGATGACATTCTGGACATCGAAAGCGACACCGCGACTCTGGGTAAAACCCAGGGTGCCGATATCGCACGCGACAAGCCTACCTACCCCTCACTGCTCGGCATGACAGAAGCCAAACAACGCGCCAGCAGTTTGTATCAGGAAGCGCTGGATTGCCTCAGCCCGCTGGGCACACGCGCCGAACCGTTACGTGAAATTGCGGCATACATTGTGGAACGGGCGAACTGAAAAATCCGTGCCGGCTATTGCCTGACAGCCTTTGCCGGCCACTGCGAAGCTTCTGATACACCCTGACTACGCAGATAGTCATCATAACTGCCACTGAAATCAATCACCCCTTCCGGGGTCAATTCGATAACGCGTGTTGCAAGAGACGAGACGAATTCACGGTCGTGGCTGACGAAGATGAGTGTGCCGGGGTAATTTTCAAGTGCCAGATTAAGAGCCTCAATGGACTCCATATCCAGGTGATTGGTCGGCTCATCCATCACCAGGATATTGGTACGTTGCAACATGAGCTTGCCAAACAGCATGCGGCCCTGCTCTCCACCCGAAATGACTTTAACCGACTTATAGATCTCATCATTGGAAAACAACAATCGCCCCAGAATACCTCGCGTCACCTGCTCGTCGTCGCTGGGCTTTCCCCATTGACGCATCCAGTCGAACAATTGCATATCATCGGCAAAATCGGTGGCATGATCCTGGGCGAAATAACCTACCGTCGCATTTTCTGACCATTTGATCTTGCCGCTGTCAGGCGCCGCTTCACCGATCAAGGTACGCAACAGCGTGGTCTTGCCGATACCATTTTGCCCAATCACGGCAACACGCTCACCTACTTCGACAACAAGATTCAGATTTTTAAGCAGCGGTTTATCAACATAACCCTTACTGAATGCCTCCACTTCCAGAGCCAGACGATAGAGTTTTTTATCCTGATCAAAACGAATAAACGGACTCACACGACTGGAAGGTTTGACATCTTCGAGAATAATTTTGTCAATCTGCTTGGCACGCGATGTCGCCTGCTTGGCTTTCGAAGCATTCGCAGAAAAGCGGCTAACGAACGTTTTCAACTCAGCAATTTGGGCTTTTTTACGCTCATTATTATTCAACATCTGCTCGCGTATTTGCGTCGACGCCGTCATATAAGCATCATAATTACCCGGATAGAGACGTATTTCGCCATAATCAAGATCAGCCATGTGGGTACAGACACTATTGAGAAAGTGGCGATCATGCGAAATAATAATCATGGTGCTATCACGCGTGTTCAGCACACCTTCGAGCCAGCGAATAGTATTGATATCAAGGTTGTTGGTGGGCTCATCCAGTAACAATATTTCAGGATCCGCAAACAACGCCTGCGCGAGCAACACACGTAACTTCCAGCCGGGCGCGACTGCACTCATTGGCCCGATGTGGAGCTCCAATGGAATGCCCACCCCCAGCAACAATTCGCCCGCACGTGATTCTGCGGTATAACCATCCAGCTCGGCAAACTCAACTTCGAGTTCGGCCACTTTCATGCCATCTTCTTCACTCATATTGGGCAATGAATAAATGCGATCGCGCTCGCTCTTGATTCGCCACAGATCAGCGTGCCCGACAATCACCGCATCCAGCACGGTATAATCCTCGAAAGCAAACTGATCTTGACGTAATTTACCCAGGCGCTCATTCGGATCAATGGACACCGAACCTGATGTCGGCACCAGATCGCCCCCGAGAATTTTCATAAAGGTGGATTTGCCCGAACCGTTTGCGCCGATAAGACCATAACGGTTACCGTTGCCGAATTTGACCGAAACGTTTTCGAACAGTGGCTTGGCGCCGAATTGGATGGTGATATTGGCTGTTGAGATCACGTTAATATTCCAGGATAGTGTTTAATAAAGCTTGTTTTCACAGCGTTCTTCCTCCGTCAACGGAGGAGATGCGCCCGTTACCTGCGTTTGAATATAGCAGGCTGCTCTCGTTCGCCACGAGGACGCGTAACCGCAGGATGCGCAGGCCGTTGCGTAACATCTTTTGCGCTACGATTACCATCGGCTTGTGCACCGCGCCCTGGCTTGCTGTCTTGCGTTCGCGGACGTTGACCCGATGGTCTGGCACTGTTATTACCATTACGTCGCGCCTGTGCGGGAGCATTACCACGATGACTGCCGCGACCATTAGGAATAGGTTGCGCCTTTAACAAGGGGTTCGGTTCATAACCCGCCACCACCACCTTAGGTATTTCACGCTTGATCAATCGCTCGATATCTCTAAGAAATTCATGTTCATCCACACACACCAATGACAACGCCTCCCCTTCATTACCTGCACGACCGGTACGGCCAATACGATGCACATAATCTTCGGGAATATTGGGTAATTCGTAATTCACCACATGCGGTAACTGGTCGATATCAAGCCCGCGTGCAGCAATATCTGTCGCCACCAGCACTCGCACACTACCTTGCTTGAAATCAGCCAGGGCACGCGTACGTGCACCCTGGCTTTTGTTGCCATGGATCGCTGCGGCACTTATACCATCCTGCCCAAGCTGTTCGCACAAACGATTCGCGCCATGCTTGGTGCGCATGAATACCAGTACCTGCTTCCAGTCATGGGTATTTATCAAGGATGACAGGAGCTCACGCTTACGATCACGGTCAACGGGGTGAATAACCTGTGAGATCAATTCAGCCGCCGTGTTAAGACGTGCCACTTCGACCAATACCGGCGCATTTAACAATCCATCCGCGAGTTTCTTTATTTCGCTGGAGAAGGTGGCCGAGAACAACAGATTTTGACGCTTTCTGGGCAAGAGCGCCAACACTTTGCGAATATCACGAATAAAACCCATGTCGAGCATACGATCGGCCTCATCCAGCACCAGAATTTCAACCTTGGATAAATCCAGTGTTCTTTGCTCAACATGATCCAGAAGACGTCCCGGCGTCGCAACCAGAATGTCCACACCATTGTGAAGCGCCTTAATTTGGGGATTAATATTAACACCACCAAAAATAACCAGTGATTTTAATGACAAATACTTGCCATATGTGGCAACACTTTCCTCAACCTGTGCTGCCAGCTCACGCGTGGGCGTAAGAATGAGTGCCCGGATAACGCGTCGGCCTTCGTTGCGTGGCAACGTATTCAGACGCTGCAAAAGAGGCAGCGTGAACCCTGCCGTTTTCCCGGTACCTGTCTGTGCCGCACCCAGAATATCGCGCCCCTCCAGGATGACTGGAATGGCCTGACTCTGAATGGGCGTGGGTTCGCTATAGCCTTTCTCGGCAATAGCACGGAGTAATTCAGCCGAAAGGCCGAGGGTGGAAAATGACATGTAATGATTGCTCCTGGACTGGCCTACCCGAAACAGAGTTTGGGCCGGTCTAGGCACTATCTGTAAGTTGATTGTTCGAGGCTAGCCAAACGGATGGCCACAAAAACAGTTGAACGCTGACCGGAATGCGCATTTAAAACGCTATTGTACCACATCAGAACGATGGGGGCGGTAGCCTCTTTATACAGGTTTATCAATCTGTCAGCACTTTAGGGGCACGGAACGCATGGGGCACGAACTGCCTCAATATGAGGCGGCCCGTGTAAAACAAAGGAAATACCCTACAGATATCCCTTATTTGGGAGTATTTTCCACCTGCGGGATGCCTGAAGATGCCTGCTCCTTTTCTTTGGCGGCAAATTTGCCAAGCAATTCAAGTTTTGCTTCACCACGTAACCGTTGTATTTCAGTTTCAATAATTTTTTCACGTTTCTGGTTCGTAATAAAACGCTTAATAGCCTGGGTAGCTTGCTCTTCGCTGAGCGGCTGATCACGTGAATCCAGCAAGATGGAAAGGGAAATATTCGTGGGCGTTTCCACGGCCATGGCTTGACCCTGCTGCATTTGAGCAAGGCGTGACAACATATCAGAAGGTAATTGCTCCGCTGGCTTAACTACAATCGCCGACTGCATCTTTACCTTTTTTGATTCCAGCCAGTTCGTCAACATTTCGAGTGATACTGATTCCTGCATCTTGGCCTGAATTTCAGCGATAGGTACGGTCTTGTCGAGTAGAATCTCACGTATCTGATAAATACGTCGCCTGGAAAACAGTTCCGGGTGATTACTGTAATAATCACTGATTTCCTGTTTGCTCGGAGGAGTGACATTGCGCTCGGCAACCTTCTTCATATACGCCTGCGCGAGCACCTGGCGCTTGGCACGCTCCAGCGCCAGCATTACCTGCGGATCACGATCAAGTTTTTCGGCCATGGCCTTCTGCGTAATAACCTGCTGGCTAACCAGATTTTCCAGCGTTTTATTGGCAAAGCCCTCGACCACCTGGGCAGCGTTTTGTCCTGTCAAACTGATCTCGTAATCAAGTTGCGACATGGTTAACTCAGCGCCATTAACTTTGGCGATGACCTGCTTGTCTTTCGGAGAATCAACGTCGCCGCCACAGCCAACCAGAAAAACAGGCAACAGCACACCCAGCAAAATCGTTTTTTTCTTGAGCATTCGTTGTTACCCTTGTGTTTTCATTGTCACTATTTAAAGAAAGAGTATTATACAATCAAAAAACCTTCCCGAACATATCGCTGACGATCATTTGTCGGTTAAATAGGCTTTTAAAGACTACCAAACCATGGCACTGGGCTCAAGCAAAGGAAGCGCGAAATGCTCGGGGTAACTGACCTCCATAAAATATAAACCACCCGGGGGTGCGGTAACACCACCCACGGTACGATCCCGCATTTCAAGTATTTGCTGTGCCCACTGTGGATCACGCTCACCCGCACCAATAGCCATTAATACGCCGGCGATATTGCGTACCATGTGATGCAAAAAACCATTGGCTTCAATATCAATAAACAGGAGATCATCCTGCCGTGTCACGTCCAGTCGATAGAGGGTGCGTACCGGAGACTTGGCCTGGCACGCAAGCGCACGATAGGAAGTAAAGTCATGCTCGCCTATCAAATAAGCCGCAGCTGCTGTCATGCTTTTTTCATTCAGAACACGATAATCCCAGGACACACGTGCTGCGAGAAAGGTGGGCCGCACGGGCCGATTTAAAATGACATAGCGGTAACGACGCCGTACCGCAGAGAAACGCGCATGAAAATCGTCACTCGTGGTCTGCGCCCACAATAGGCTTATTTCCCTGGGCAGGTTGGCATTGGCACCAAAGACCCATGAACGCACCGTACGTACCGCATCCGAGTCAAAATGTATCACCTGCCCTCTGGCATGCACACCTGCATCGGTACGCCCGGCACAGGCCACACGCACCGGATGATCCGCCACTCTGGACAACGCCGCTTCGACACACCCCTGTACGGTACGCACACCGTCCTGAAGCTGCCAACCTGAAAAAGCTGACCCATCATATTCAACGCCTAATGCCATACGCATTCAGAGATCCATCAAACTGCCGGAGGTACGGCGTCCACCCGTTTTTCCTGCCAGCGTACCAGTGCATTCTCAACTAGTGAATAGACGGCGGGAACCACCAGCAAGGTCAGCAAGGTCGAACTGATCATGCCACCAATCACGGCAACGGCCAGCGGGCCATTGGTATCCGATCCCGCCCCCACACCTAATGCCGCAGGTAACAAGGCCAGAATAATCGTCAAGGATGTCATCAATACCGGACGCATGCGTACAGGGCATGCCTCCCGAAGCGCGACATCCACGCCACGATATGCATACACATCAACACTGCGTAACTGGTTGGTCAGATCAATCAGCAAAATGGAATTTTTTGCTACCAGTCCAATCAGCAAAATCAAACCAATCATGGAATAAATATTCAAGGTGTGGCCCAGCAGCCACAATGCCACAATCCCGCCTATAATCGCCAACGGCTGCGCAATCATGATCATGAAAGGTTGAATAAACGAATTGAATTGACTGGCAAGCACTATATAAACCAGCACCAGTGCCAGTACAAAGGCAAATACTGCATATTCGATGGTTTTGCTAAACTGCTCAGCCTGACCTGTGAATTTAAGCGTGTATCCCGCCGGCAAAACCTCTGCAGCGGCCCGCTTGACACTGTCAACAGCATCCCCCAGGGGTAGGGTCGGCGAACCGGCAAAGTTCGCCGCATATTGCATGTCATAACGACTGATAATGGCGGGACCCAGAATTTTCTCAAATTTTGCCACGCTGTCCAGACGCACCATTTGATCATCACGTCCACGTAAATAAATCTTGCTGAAATCCGAAAGTTGCCTGAATTCACCTTCTACTGCCTTGAGTCGGATATCGTAGCGCTCACCATCACCAGGCTCGTCATTGTAACGGGCGACGTTTAACCCGCCCGACATCACATTCACGGCCTGTGCAATGTCTCCACTGTTCAAGCCCAACTCTGCAATACGTACCTTATCCAGCGTCATGACGATTTGTGGCAAATCGAGCTGCAAGTCCATATCCAGTCGACCCAGACCTGCTTCCATACCCAGTCTTTCCTGTAACGCGGCCGAGAGTTCACCCACGGTGGTGAGATTGGGGCCGGTAACCACAAACTGTAACGGTTCGCCACGCATGCCGCCAATCGGTGGTATCGCGGTGGCAAAGGCACGCACACCGGGAATTTGCATCAATTCCTTGCGCACCGTCGCAACAATCTCGGATTGTTTGGTAGTACGCTGGCCATGGGGTACAAGCCGCACAAATGCCAGACCCTGATTAACCTGCCCGGCCTGCCCCAACCCTACTGCCGTAAAATAAGTAGCGATTTCCTTATGGCTGCCCAGTACCGCCTCGATTTTTTCCAGACGACTGTTGGTGTATTCAATATTTGAACCTAATGGCGTTTTAATAAAAACCATTAAACGACCTTCATCCTCTTCAGGTACAAAGCCTTTACCCACATTGATAAAAAACCAGGCACTGGAAATAACGATCAACAGCGTAAGAAATACCACACTCCAGCGGAATCGCAGAGTAAGATCCAATAACCAGCGATACGCGCCGTCCAGCTTCAGGAATGAAACTTCAAGGGTGCGGTACACCACCCCATTCTGGGGTGCCACTTTAAGATGGCGGGAACACAGCATGGGTGTTAATGTCAAAGATACCAGTAACGATACCAATACACCAATCGTAACAACAACAGAAAATGCTTCGAAGAAACGCCCAATAATACCATCCATAAATACTACTGGTGCAAAAATTGATACCAGCGTCAATGTCGACGCCAGCACGGCAAATTGCACCTGACCAGAACCCAGAATGGCAGCATTTATTGCATCTGTATGACCCTGTTCACGGTGCCGGAAAATATTCTCCAGCACCACAATCGCATCATCGACTACCACACCCACCAGCAGTAACATGGCCAGCAATGTCATGGAATTGAAAGTGTATCCTGCAAAGTAAATCGCTGCCACCGCACCCATTAATGAAACAGGAATAGCCACGGCAATAATCAACGTAGAGCGTATGCTACGCAGAAACAACCATACCACCAGCGCTGCCAACAGAGTTCCCGATAATAAATGTTCCTTGAGGGTTTTCACCATTTCCATAATAAACAGAGAATCATCCGATGAAACACTGATCGTCATACCTGCCGGTAATTGTGGAATAATTTCCTTTTCAAGACGTCTTTTTACTTCTGCGATAATTTCCACAGTATTGGTATTGGCGATTTTGACAATCCCCAAGCCAATGGATATCTCACCATTAAAATGCGCAAGCTGCCGGTAATCCTCCAGGCCATCTTCAACACTGGCAATATCCTGTAAACGTACTGGTGCATTTTCGCGTTGCATCACTATCATATGACGCAACTCATCAAGCGTATGGGATTCAAAATCAAATTTGAGCAGACTTTCGGTTTTTTCGCTGACCAGAAACCCACCCGGCACCTGCACGTGCTCATCACGAAAAGCCTTAATAATATCCTGCGTGGTCACACGCAAGGCCGCCATACGTTCAGGCTTGAGATTAACGCGAATATTACGATCCCGTTTTCCTCCCAACCTTACCTCACCGACACCACTAATGGTTTCCAGACGTTTTTTGACTATATTGCGCGCGTATTGGTTAAGCTGCTGCAGGGTACGATCACCCCGCAGTGATAACCACATGATGGGTTGCGCATTGGTTTCTACTTTTGACACAATGGGTGGGTCAATACCCGAAGGTAATTGGCGTAACACCTGATTGACCTTGGTTTGTACTTCATCAAAGGCAACATTAATATCTTTTTCGAGCTCGAACGTCAGCGAAATCACGGATACGCCTGGCGATGACGCCGATTGAACATGTTCGATGCCTGACACAGTATTAAGCTTGGATTCGATGACATTGGTAATGCTGGCATCAATGATGTCAGGATTCGCACCCCGTAACACCGTCGTCACTGTCAGCACAGGAAACTCAACCTGTGGCAAGCGATCTATGCCCAACCGCTCATAGCTGATCAGACCAAAGAGCACCAGAATAGCGGATAGCATGTACGCCAGCACATGCCGTTTAATGGAGAGGGCTGGAAGACTCATTTATATGGCGTCTTTTTTGGTAACCGCATCTTTCTTGATATTGACTTTGGCTTTGTCCGTTAGAAAAGCGGCGCCATCAAATGCTATGACTTCGCCCACTACACCACCGGACAATATTTCAACATTACCATCAGCCTTATGCCCGGTTTTCACAACGCGTTGCTCAACAATGCCTTCCTTGACAACATAGATTACCTCGCCAGCAGGGCGTAATACCACGCTCTGCTCGGGGACTACAAGAGCATCAGCGCGTCTTTCCAGCACCAACACACCCTTGACACTGCCACCCGGTTTCCAGCCACCCGGATTGGCAATTTCGACAATGGCTTCCAGTGCATGGCTGTTCACGTTAACAGCAGGGCGAATGTCGGTAATCGTCCGTTCAATACTGTTGTCAGGCGCTGTGGCACTGAACAAACGAATGGGCATTCCTCGGTGTAAACGGGATGTCATTTCTTCAGGAAACGGCAAATAAACGCGCAGCTTCTGATTTGCGGTAATATTGAACAGTGGCTTCCCACGTTCCACATAGTCTCCCACTGATACCAGGCGCTGCTCTATTTCACCGGCAACTGGCGCCACAATCCGTGTTTTTTGCAGATTATGTTCCGCACCCGCCAGTTGGGAACGTGCACCCGCCAACTGCTCACGCAAGGTACTCAATTGCGAAGTGGCGTCATCCATCTGTGTCGCGGAGATAAATTTCTCGTCGACCAGTTTTTCATAACGCTGTATCAGACGCTCCTGATTTACAATTAATGTCTGCAAACGTTGCGCTTCTGCCTGTGCAGTATCACGAGTAATTTTTGCATCCTGCGCATCCATCTCTGCCAGCACCTGACCCTGGCGGACGCGTTGTCCAAGTTCCGCCATGATCTTCACAACACGCCCTGACATTTCCGCCGCGACCGAAGGTGACGAATCACTTTCTATCCGGCCAATCGACTCCTGCACACGCTCGAAGGATTGCTTTTGTACTGTGGTAACCGTAATTAATGTTCCACGATGAGACGAAGGTCCACCGGTTTTTACATCTTCGGCCTTTTTTTCACAACCCGTCAAAGCCACGATGACACACAGCCCCATGATCCATCCACAGGCGTTTTTCATTGGCGAACCCTTAACTTTCATTTCGAAAAATATTACGAACCCTGTTCAAAGTGTCTTAGAGCCTGTTCAATATCTCGATCAAGGGATCCAGAGCAAGGCAAAAGTGACCGAAAAAGCGGAGTGTACATGAAGTACATGAGCATTTTGAGGGCACCCCTATATATTAGGGTAACGCCGCGATGCACCCTTCAGCGAGATATTGAACAGGCTCTTACAAGCCCTTGATTGCTTCCAGTACTTCGGCAACATGCCCCTCTACCTTTACCTTGCGCCATTCCTGACGCAATACACCTTGCCCATCAATGATAAAAGTGCTGCGCTCGATACCCATGACCTCCTTACCATACATATTTTTCAGTTTGATCACATCAAACATTTTACATAATGTCTCATCTGCATCAGAAAGCAGATCAAAGGAGAAGTTCTGTTCCGCCTTGAATTTTTCATGTGAACTGACGCTGTCTCGTGATACGCCAAGAATCACCGTATCATACGTGGCAAACGCCTGATGTTGGTCACGAAACCCTTGCCCCTCCAGCGTACAGCCCGGTGTATTATCTTTGGGATAAAAATAGATCACCACATTTTTCCCCCGGAGGCTGGCGAGGCGAATATTGTCCCCTCCTGTCGCCGGAAGCTCAAAATCAGGTACCACCTGGTTCAGCACTACTTTGGCATTCATCGAATATCTCCATATTATTCAAAAATCTATAGGTACAACACCTGCAGTACATCCACCGCTCAAACCACTAAAAAATATCAGGTATCATAACCCTATTTTGATATAATTGGCGCATGTTTATCATTTCTGAAACACCATTCACCCGCAAAACGGCCATCCATGTCTAATCGCGTCATCGTTGGCATGTCGGGTGGTGTTGATTCCTCTGTCACCGCATTGCTGTTACAACAGCAGGGATATGACGTCAGCGGCCTGTTCATGAAAAACTGGGAAGACAAGGATCCCAATGGCAACTGCCCCACTGCTGAAGACGCACGGGATGCCCTGGCAGTGTGTGACCGCTTGGGCATTGCCCTGGATGCCGTCAATTTTTCAGCCGAATACTGGGATCGTGTTTTCAGCTATTTTCTCGATGAATATCGCTGCGGACGCACCCCGAACCCTGACATATTGTGCAATAAAGAGATTAAGTTCAAGGCATTTCTGGATTATGCCCTCAACCAGGGTGCCGACCACATCGCGACCGGCCATTACGCCCGTATCAGCTATAGCCATGGTCAATACCGACTCCTTAAAGCACGTGATACCAATAAGGACCAAACCTACTTTCTATACACGCTGGGGCAGGCGCAATTGGCGAAAACCCTTTTTCCTGCAGGGGATATTACCAAGCCAGAAATACGCCGCATGGCCACTGAAGCGGGTTTTGATAATCACGCAAAAAAAGACAGCACAGGGATATGTTTTATTGGCGAACGTCATTTCAAGCGTTTCCTGAGTCGCTATTTGCCCACCCAACCCGGTGAAATACACACCCCCGCAGGCGAATGTGTTGGCCGACACGATGGGTTGATGTATTACACCCTCGGCCAACGTCAGGGACTGGGTATTGGTGGACGCGCTCCTGCCCGTGACGCACCAGACAATGGTACCTACGGCGAACCGTGGTATGTCACGGGCAAAAACCTGACCAATAACATTTTACAGGTCGCTCAAGGACAACATCATCCGCTGCTTTACAGCACCTCATTAATCGCCAGCAATCTGCACTGGACGGCAGGCACTGCCCCTGTGTTACCCCTGTATTGCCAGGCCAAAACCCGCTATCGCCAGCCCGATCAGACTTGTGTCATTACAACTCTGGCAAATGGCCACTGTCAGGTCGACTTTGAGCAACCACAATGGGCTGTCACACCGGGCCAGTCCGTGGTATTTTATACAGGTGAAGAATGTCTGGGAGGCGGTATCATTGAATCACTCCCATCGACACCGTGATTTTATCCTTGTTACTCTACTATTCATTATCGAATACCCTGCCTACACCACACCATGACACACACCGTTGAAGACAGAGTTCTCGCCTTGGCAGGCGTTTTTCAGGCCGTCCATCTGGTAAAACAGATTGCACACCAGGGAAATGCGCCCAGCGATGGCCTTGAGATCAGTATCGGTAGCATTTTCAACACGCAACCCGCCAATACCGCCGCTGTTTATGGGGGTACACGTGGCGTGATGAATGGTATTAAATTGCTACGCACCCACATGGGCGGCACAGATCAGGTGCGTGACCTCGAAATTACCCGCTATGTTGTTGCCGTACTTTATCTCGAACGCCAACTGACCAAGCAGCCCCAGATGTTGCAACAAATCGCTGATGGCATAGAAAAAGCCCGCGCCCAAGCTGAACATTTTTCGCAAACCCATGCCAACACCATTGCCAACCTGGCTGGACTGTATAGCGACACGATCAGTACACTCACACCCCGCATCATTGTCAGTGGTGAACAGGGATATTTATCAAACACTGAAAATGCCAACAAGGTACGCGCATTGCTGCTGGCTGCAATACGTTCGGCGGTGCTCTGGCGTCAATGCGGGGGGGGGCGGCTACAACTGATTTTTGGTCGCGCCAAAATGATTCGAGAAGCCGAGAGTTTACTAAAAGCGATCTGACCTGAAAGCAACAGGCCCCAAGCTACAAAAAATTTTACGCGGGCATTTGCTGAGAATAATGTGCTTAACGAATAATACCGCGGGTCGTATTCCCCAAAAATTCCACCCATTTCCCTACTTCGGAACAGTCCCGCTCTAGTATCCGAAGATTTTCCAGCGCCTGCTCAACCGTATAGTTGGAACGATAAAGAATTTTATAGGCTCTACGCAGCTGACCAATGGTATTTACGCTGAAACCATGCCGTTTCAACCCTTCGGTATTCAAGCCATGGGGCTTTGCCATATGGCCCGACACCATCAGATACGGCGGTACATCTTTTGAGATAGCGCTGGCCATGGCCGTAAATGCATAAGTACCGACCACACAAAATTGATGTACCAGGGTAAATCCACCCAGTATCACATAATCATGAATCGTCACATGGCCCGCAAGCGAAGCATTGTTGGCGAAAACCACGTGATTACCGATGATGCAATCATGGGCAATATGAACATACGCCATAATCCAGTTATTATTACCTATGCGGGTAACACCACCCCCTTGCATCGTGCCGCGATTAATAGTGCAGCTTTCGCGTATTACATTATCATCACCTATTTCAAGGTATGTTTTTTCACCCGTAAATTTTTTATCCTGGGGAACAGCCCCAATAGACGAGAACGGGTAAATTTTATTATTGCGGCCAATCCGAGTAGGGCCACTGATAACGACATGAGGGGCTATCCATGTATTTTCGCCAATTTCCACGTCGGCTTCAATGACGGAATAAGCACCCACGCTCACACCCGCCGCAAGCCGCGCACCCGGATCAATAACTGCCGTAGTATGAATCAAATGCTCAGCTTCCTTTCAGCACACATTAATTCCGCGCTTGCGACCACATCACCTTCTACTTTGGCAGTAACGTTAAACTTCCATACCGTATGAATGATACGTGCTACTTCAACTTCAAGCCTTAATTGGTCACCTGGCATGACGGGTTGCTTGAATCGCGCCTTATCAATTCCGACAAAATAATACAGGGATCCATCAGACGGCTTGGTATTGGTCGTGCGAAACGCGAGAATACCCGCGGCCTGCGCCAGCGCTTCCAGTATCAACACCCCCGGCATGATCGGATGTTGAGGAAAATGTCCCTGGAAAAAAGGTTCGTTAAAGGTAACGTTTTTCAAACCTACTAATGATTTACCCAGTTCACAGCTAATGACCCGATCAACCAGCAGGAAGGGATAGCGGTGCGGAAGATATTGAAGTACCCCATGAATATCAAAAGATTCCAAGCGAATTATCCCTCTTTAATTAGTGTTACCAAGGCAACCCCGTTATCCATATAAACCCCTGAGGGGCAATACCGACTCGTCCAACCCTGTATAAATATGAATTATATTTAGTTTTGTATTTCTTTTATCAAGTTCTCGACCATTTTCAAGCGACGGGCCATTTCATCCAGGTGGCGAAATCTTACTACATTCCTGTGCCATTGCTGATTGGTATCTGCCGGGATTCCCGAAGAATACCAGCCTGGTGAGCGAATGGATTTCGTTACAAACGTCATGCCCGTAATATAGACATCATCCACTATCTCCAGATGCCCACTAATGCCTACCCCACCACCAATACTACACCGTTTTCCAATACGGGCACTGCCTGCAATACCGACGCACCCCGCTACCGCAGTATGAGCACCAATACGCACATTGTGACCAATCTGGATTTGATTATCCAGTTTTACACCCTCTTCAATCGTGGTATCTTCCAGGGCTCCCCGATCAATCGTGGTATTTGCACCAATCTCCACATCATCGCCAATGATAACACTCCCGAGTTGGGGGACTTTTACCCACACCCCTTTATCATTGGCAATACCAAAACCATCACTGCCAATCACCGCGCCCGAATGAATCCGTACACGCTTGCCCAAACGTACACCGGAATATAACGTGACATTCGGCAACAAGTGACTTTTTTCACCTATCAGGGTGTTTTTACCGACGAAACAACCTGCTCCCATGACAACATGAGCCGCAATCTCAACACCGGCTTCAATCACGCAATGAGGGCCAATGGAGGCGCTGGCGTCAATACTGCTGCGCCCGTCAATACACGCCGTGGGGTGAACGCCTGATGGGACATCCCCTTCAACCTCTGCATACAACCATGCAGCAATCCGGGCATACGCCACATAGGGATTATCCACCACCAAGGCCGTCGTGGCGCAGGCACCTTTATCTTCGGGCGAAAGAATCACGGCACTCGCCTGCGTTCCCGCCAGATATCTGCGATACTGCGGGTTCGACAAAAAGGTGATGTCACCAGGAATCGCATTCGCCAGTGTGGCCACACCTGTGATAACACACTCTGCGTTACCCTGCACTACCCCTCCCACATACGCAGCAAGATCACTCAGGGTTTTACCGGGGGTGCTGATACGTGTTGATGACACTCGCCGCCTGCTCCCAGATTATTTATCGGGTTCCATAATAACTATTTTTTCGATTTTACTGTCGAAGCGGGTGTATCCTTTGCTTTTTCACGCAAACGCTGCATGGCTTTCTCGGTTAAATCCACCTTGGAGCTTGCATAAGCGACACCATCAAAGAAAATAAGATCATAATTTTCTTCTCTGCCAATAGTCTGTATGATTTCACGTACGGTTTGCTGAAGCTTGGCCAACTCGTCGTTACGGCGCATGTTCAGATCTTCGCGATAGGAATCCTGCTCACGACTCATGTCACGCTTGCGTACAATAATGTCGCGTTCGATTTTCGAGCGCTCCACTTCCGATAATGTCGCACCATCTCTGGCCAGTCGATCTTCAAGCTGCTTGAGCTCTTTCAAATCCGCCTGAAGTTTATTGCGGCGCGGTGTAAATTCCTGCTCCATCTTGGCACTTGCGTTTTCGGCTTGCGGCGATTTTTCCAATAATTCAGAAGCACTGATGTAACCCAGCTTTGCTTCAGCAACAGCGGCTGCTGTGTACATTGGCAGCGCCAAGGCAAGACATACACCGATAAATATACTCTTTTTCAAGGCTCGTACTCCACAATTTATTTTAAAAAAATGTACCCAATGAGAACTGGAAGGCTTGTGTAGAATCGCCTTCCTTGTTGTTAAGTGGTTTGGACAGGTTAAACGTCAAGGGCCCCAACGGAGACAGCCAGACAGCTGAAACACCGGTTGAATACCGCAAAGCCTCCGTATTGATCTGTTCCAGGCCGGGGTAAACGCTACCCACATCAAGGAACGCGCTCAGACGAAATGATTTACTGTCTTCGAGAAAGGGTGCCGGAAAAATCACTTCCATATTACCCACCAATTTTATAGTGCCACCGATGGCCCTGTCATTTTCCTTTATACCCAGACTGTTTGCCCGATAACCACGTACAGAGTAGGCGCCTCCGGCATAAAATCGTTCAAAAAACGGCAGCTCGGTTGTCTTGCCGTAACTGTCACCATAAGCCAGTTCACCATTCAGAAACAAGGTGAGGCTACGAGTCAATGGGTAATAAACCTGGGTGCGTGAGGATATCTTGTAAAATTCCAGGCCACTGCCTGGTAAAGCAATCTCGGAGGACAGACTCTGCAACATGCCCCGGTCAGCAAATATGGCACGATTACGTGTATCATGCGACCAGCCCAATGATAATTTGATTATATCAAAAGTATCCGCATTTGCATTAATGAAATTCAGATAGGTCACGGGAGTAAGGTTCGTGGTTTTAATCACGGTATGTTCATAATCAAGACTCAGACGCCCGGTATTATACTCGGACAGGGGAAAACCATAATTAACCCCGCCACCAAACACATCGGCTGAAAAACTGCCCACATTCAGTCGGGTCGCATCCGTTTGCCTTAAAAACCCACGAAAACCACGGCTTACGCCATCTTCCGTATAATATGGATTAGTATAGGAGAAGCTGTAAACGGTATTGACCCTGCTATTGTTGATTTCCGCACTGATACGCTTGCCGCTCCCCAGAAAATTGTCCTGGGTAATGCTGGCGCTGAGCAATACACCTTGTACCTGAGAAAAACCCACCGCTGCCGTGAGTGTACCCAGCGACCGCTCGGTGACACTGACATTGACATCTACCTGATCCGACGTACCGGGCACCGCAGGCGTTTCAATGTTGACATCCTGAAAATAGCCCAGTCTTTGCAGGCGAATTCGTGAACGATTCACTTTATCGGTTGCCAGCAACGCGCCTTCCATTTGACGCAGCTCGCGCCGTATCACTTCATCACGTGTTTTGGCATTACCCTCAATATTAATACGCCGTACGTAAATACGTTTACCGGGGTCTATGGCAAACGTCACAATGACACGATTATTTTGCTTATCAATATCCGGAATCGGATTCACGTTGGCAAAGGCATAGCCTTCCGCCCCTAAACGCTCAGCAAGCTGGGAAGCACTTTCAGTCACCAGCTTACGCGAAAATATCGTATCTGGTGATAACAGAATGAGCTTGCGCAACTCATCTTCACTCACGACCAGATTACCCACCAGCTTGACTTCCGAGATAGTAAACTGCTCACCTTCGGTAATATTGATAGTGATATAAACACTGCCCTTGTCAGGCGAAATCGAGACCGGCGTCGAATCAATATTGAAATTTATGTACCCACGATCCAGATAATACGAACGCAGGGTTTCCAGGTCTGCCGCCAGCTTTTGCTTGGAGTATTGATCACTGCTGGTAAAAAATGAAAACAGGGTTTCCGTACTTAACTCAAAACGCTTTAACAATTGATCATCATCGAAGGCATGATTGCCGACAATGTTGATATGTGCGATCTTGGCGGAAGCTCCTTCGGCAACATCAATGCCAATATCAACCCGATTAAGGTTCAACGGCTTGACGGATACCTTGATTTTTGCCCCATATTTTCCCTGACTGAAATACTGCCGCTGCAATTCACGCTCTACCTTGTCAAGCGCAGAGCGATTAAACACATCGCCTTCAGTAAGACCTATCTGCTTCATGGCCTTGGTTAAATCTTCGGTCTTGATATCCTTGTTACCTGTAATTTTAATATTGGCAATCGTCGGCCGCTCCTTGAAAATAATGATCAATACATTACCTTCATTTGCCAGGCGCACATCTTCAAAAAATCCGGTCTTAAACAAAACCCGAATAACTTCGGCAGAACGTGTGTCATCAAGAGTATCACCCGCACTCACCGGCAAATAATTGAATACCGTGCCGGGCGAAATCCGCTGCAATCCATTCAACCGGATATCCTTGACAACAAACGGACTGATTGCCCATGACAATGGTGATGCCAACAGCATCAATGAACCGAGCAATAATGTGACAAAACCGATCCTTCTCGTAAAAAATCTCATTTAATTATCCAAATTCTTTATTAATTACTGCGGGCCGAACAAGCGCGCAAGATCATTATAGAACGCAAAAATCATCAACGTTCCCAGCAAAGCGATGCCCACGCGCTGCCCCATGATTTGAGTGTGATCCGACACCGGGCTGCCTTTCACTGCTTCAATCAGATAATAGGTGAGATGGCCACCATCCAGCAACGGGATCGGCAATAAATTCAGCACACCCAGGCTAATACTGACAATCGCAAGAAAACCCAGAAACGACACGATCCCGGCATTCGCGGAAGAACCCGCATATTGCGCGATACTGATGGGGCCGCTGAGGTTGGTTGCTGAAAGCATGCCGGTAATCATTTTATATAACATGCGCAGTGTCAGCACGGACATATCCCAGGTTTTAATCACGGCTGGAATAATGGCCTCGATGGGGGAATAACGCAATATTGATTGCAGTTCCACGGGCAATTCATCCGGCACTTTCACGCCTACCCCAATACGCCCTATAGGGCCATCCCTGGTGGCCACGGGTGCGGGACGCATATCAAATGTCTGACGCTCCAGTTGTCCGCCTACAGCACGCTCCACATCAACACGGATAATCTGGTTCGGCCGTGAACGTACATACTTGACCCAGGCATCCCAATCCTGCATGGCGTGCTCATCCACGGCAATAATCCTGTCGCCCACCTGCAACCCCGCCTGTTCGGCGGGACTGTTCTGCTCCAGTTGACCTATGACCGGCAGTAACGCAGGACGGGAAGGTGTAATGCCGATACTCTCCAGCAAGTTACCTTGATCGAGATCACTGCCCGTAATCGTCGACAAGTTCAGGTGACGTATTGCTTCAAGCTGATTGGCATCGCGCACCTTGATGGCCACCACCCGCTGATCCAGTGCCTGATCCAGCATGGCAAGCGCGATGGTTTCCCAGGTGGGCGTAACTTTACCATCTACTTCCATCACCACATCACCCACCTGAAAACCGCTGTGATGCGCGATGGAGTTTGCAGCCACTCCACCGACGACCGGCTTCAGTCCGCTGATACCGATCACAAAAATTGCCCAATATACAAAAATAGCCAATAAAAAATTAAACAGCGGGCCGGCAAAAACAATCGCAAAACGACTGTACAAGGGTTGACGATTAAAGGCGCGATGCAATTCATGGGGTTCAACAGCCGCCTCGCGCTCATCCAACATCTTGACGTATCCCCCCAGGGGAATCGCGGCAACCACATATTCGGTATTGTCCACCTTGCCATGATGCGTCCACAGTGGCTTGCCAAAACCAACCGAGAAACGCAATACCTTCACCCCCATTTTCCGGGCTACCCAATAATGACCGAACTCATGAATGGTAATGAGTATGCCTAACGCAACTATAAAAAAGAAAATCGATGACAGCACTGTATTCATCATGACAAGCCTCGCGCTACAGCGGCGCCTCGTCCCTGCGTGGCATCCATGATGTGACCGCGCGCGCTTTCACGCGCCAGGGCATCATCGGCCAGAATTATTTCCAGCGATGTTGCCGCATGCGCAGCAACCCTGGCCAGGGTCGCCTCAATCACTGCCGGAATGGCAGTAAATTTCAGGGTTCCATTCAGGAATGCAGCCACAGCAATCTCATTTGCCGCATTCAGAATCGCGGGTGCCGTACCCCCCGCCTGCATCGCCTCGTAGGCCAGTCGCAAGCAGGGAAATCGCGCCATATCCGGCCGTTCAAAGTCCAGACGCCCAACATCAAACAAACTCAATGGCGCAACTCCCGATTCAATGCGCTGCGGCCATGCCAGTGCATAGGCGATCGGCGTACGCATGTCCGGACTACCCAACTGCGCCAGAATTGAACCATCATTATATTCAACCATGGAGTGCACAACACTTTGTGGATGTAAAACCACCTGAATCCTGTCGGGTGTCGCATTGAATAACCAGCAGGCTTCAATCACTTCCAGCCCTTTATTCATCATGGTGGCGGAATCAACGGATATTTTACGCCCCATGACCCAGTTAGGGTGCGCACATGCCTGATCAGGGGTAACCTCATGAAGGTTGGACAACGGCAAGGTACGAAAAGGTCCACCAGAGGCCGTCAGCAAAATACGCCTTACGCCCGCCTCATCCATCGCCCATCCCGGATTTGCGGCGAAATTGGCTGGCATTGATTGAAAAATGGCATTGTGTTCACTGTCTACAGGCAATAATTCCGCATTATTTCGCCTGATTTCGTCCATGAATATCTGGCCGGCCATGACCAGGGCCTCCTTGTTGGCCAGCATCACGCGCTTACCCGCCCGTGCCGCCGCCAGTGTTGGCAATAAACCTGCCGATCCAACAATGGCTGCCATCACATAATCGACCTGCGGTAAAGCGGCAACGGTTTCCAGCCCCGTCACTCCCGATAATATCCTGATATCAGGGTGGCTCGCACGTAACCGCTCATGAAGATGCTGTGCAGCATCCGGGTCGGTCATGACGGCATAGGCAGGATGATGCGTCAGACACTGTTGGTAAAGCCCCTCGACATCAGTATTGGCCGTCAGTGCAACCACCTGATAGCGATCAGGATGACGCGACAATACATCCAGCGTACTGACACCAATTGAGCCAGTCGCCCCCAATACCGTAATACCGTATGGAGGTGTACGTGTTTCCGTCACTTCCGGCTCTCCGTTATCATGGGTGGCACTCGCGCCTTCATGCTCACTGTGAGCGAATCGGGCTCAGATCAAATGATCGAACACGGTCATCAATCAACCCACCGACTCCATCAAGATCAATCCTGTCACAAAAATGGGGGCCGCTGCAGTCAGGCTATCAATACGATCCATGATACCACCATGACCAGGCAAAAGGCTGCCACTGTCCTTAACCCCGGCACGCCGTTTGAACATGCTCTCAAACAAGTCACCCACCACTGAAAATGCCACTGTGATCACACACAACGACACAAACATGGGTAATTTTACAGGGTCAATACCCAGCAAGTGTCCACCCGTGAGTGACATGGCCAGTGCTACCGACAGCGCACCCCACACCCCTTCCCAGGTTTTTCCAGGGCTGACATTCACCGCCAGTTTATGGCTACCAAAATAACGTCCGGTAAAATAGGCCACAGCATCCGCCAGCCACACCAGCACCATCAGAAACAGTACATAACGAGGGCCATAGAGCTTATCACCGTGCAGGATCACCAATGATATCCACGTTGGCACCACCACGAACGCTCCGGCAATGCCCCCTACAGCCCAATTGGCAGGGGTGGTTGCCGGACGAAAACTAAACCAGAGCACCATCATCAAACCCACCAGCCACCCGGCTGCACCCGCATAGATGATGACTAAAAAACCGTTGGGTACAAAACCCGCCGTCCACATCAAGGGCAATACAAGCATGACATAAACCCAGCGATCCCAGAAAGGATCAATACCCATTAAGCCAGCCCATTCCCATAGTCCAATGACGGCAATCAAACCCAGTCCAATGGCAAGTACGCCATTAGGCAAAAACAGAATCGCCGCTACCATTAACGGAATCAGCAGTGCAGCCGTCAATAAGCGTTGCTTAAGCACAGGTGTCCTCTCCGGGTTGTGTTTTTATGGTTACAGCCTGCTTTTCAAGCTCGACCTGATCGCCGGTACGTCCAAAGCGGCGCTGTCGTTTTGAGAATGAAACCAGCGCCTCTTCGAAAAGGCTGGTATTAAAATCAGGCCACAGGGTATCGGTAAAATAAAGTTCCGTATAGGCAAGTTGCCACAATAAAAAATTACTGATGCGTTCTTCACCACCGGTACGAATAAACAAATCCGGTTCCGGCAACCCATACATCGACAAATTTTGCGCCAAGGTCTCTTCAGTAATCTGCGACACCTGCATTTCTTTCATCTCGACTTTTTGCGCAACTATCCTGGCTGCCTGGGCAACATCCCAACGTCCACCGTAATTGGCAGCGATCACCAGCGTTAGGCCGGTGTTGGCTGCGGTGAGCTGTTCCGCTTCGAGAATTTTGCCCTGGAGCTTCTCGGAAAACACGCCGCGCTCGCCCACAATTTTCAACCGCACATTATTTTCATGTAAACGGCGTGTCTCGCGCCCCAGCGCCGTCAAAAAAAGGTCCATCAACAAACTTACTTCAGATTGGGGGCGTCGCCAGTTTTCGCTGCTGAAAGCAAACAACGTCAGCACTTCAATGCCGTATTGGCCACACACCTGTACAGCGTTGCGAACTGTTTCAACGCCGGCACGATGCCCGGCAATACGCGGCAAAAAGCGCTTCTTCGCCCAACGGCCATTGCCATCCATGATCATCGCCACATGGCGTGGAACTGTTTCTATAAGCCGGGCATTATTTGCCGTAGTGGACATGCCGATTCGAATAATACCTGTTTGAATGAGAGAATATTTAAGTACAGTAACCCGGGATTTGAGAAATGGGGGCCACGAACCTGTTGAACGTACGACACATCTATTGCGAAAGTGAGAACGTGGCGCAATTTTCGCTGCAACTACCCAAGCCTGACCAGCACCTAGATTTCCATTAAATCCTTTTCCTTGGCGGCCAGTAATTTATCTATTTCAGCAATATATTTATCCGTGATTTTTTGAGTCTCGTCCTGAGTGCGACGCTCATCGTCTTCGGAAATCAATTTCTTCTTCAATGCATCCTTGAGTTCGTTGATCGCATCGCGTCGTACACCACGCACAACAACCCTGCCGTTTTCAGCGGTGGCACGCACCTGCTTGATCAGATCACGGCGACGCTCTTCCGTCATTGATGGCAAGGGTACACGCAGTGCATTACCTGCGCTCACCGGATTGAGACCCAGATTAGAGATCAAAATCGCCTTTTCAATCACCGGCACCATTTTCTTGTCCCACGGAGTCACCAATAGATTACGCGCATCAACAACGCTGATGGTTGCGGCCTGATTGATAGGCACATGATTTCCAAAATAATCCACCATGATGTGTTCCAGAAGACCCGTACTGGCACGCCCCGTGCGAATCTTTGACATTTCATCCTTCAAAGACTCGATGCTCTTGGTCATGCGGGCATGTGTATTTTTTTTAAGATCATCCATCATTTCGGCAACTCTCCGTGTACCCCATCATATATCCCATCATATATCAGGGTGCCTTCATGCTCCCCCATCACAATACGTCGCAATGCACCCGCCTTGTTCATGTCAAACACGCGCAGTGGCATGTTATGATCGCGGCATAACACAATGGCGGTAAGATCCATCACCATCAAACGGCGCTCCAGCACCTCGTCGTACGTCATATGCTCATAACGTGTCGCCCTGGGATCCTTGACAGGATCCGCAGAATACACACCATCCACCTTGGTCGCCTTCAATAGCAGGGTTGCACCTATTTCAATGGCGCGCAGACTTGCAGCGGAGTCAGTCGTAAAAAACGGATTACCTGTACCTGCCGCAAAAATTACTACCCTGCCCTTTTCCAGATGCCGCACCGCACGACGACGAATATAATCTTCGCAGATCTGGTTGATCTTGATGGCTGACATGACGCGCGTGTGTACGCTTTTCTGTTCCAGCGCATCCTGCATCGCCAATGCATTCAGCACTGTAGCAAGCATGCCCATGTGATCGCCTGTGACCCGATCCATACCGGCAGCCGACAGGCCCGCACCACGGCAAATATTACCCCCGCCAATCACCATGCCAACCTGCACGCCAAGGTCAATCAACTCTTTTACTTCGTTGGCGACACGGTTGATCACCACGGGGCTGATACCGTACTCACCATCCCCCATCAACGCTTCACCACTGATTTTCAGCAAAATACGCTGATACGCCGGTTTGGAGCTGGCAACTATCACCCGTTAACCTCCACGCACCTGGGCCATTACCTCTTCGGCAAAATTCTCCTGCTTCTTTTCAATGCCTTCACCGACCTCAAAACGCTCAAAACCGCTCACGGTCGCCTTGGCTTCCTGTAATAGTTTTTCCACACTGATATCAGGATTCTTCACGAACGGCTGCCCCACCAGGGTAATGTCTGCCAGAAATTTCTGAACACGGCCACTGATCATTTTTTCAATGATGGCAGCAGGCTTGCCGCTTTCAGCCGCCTGAGCGCGGAAAATATCTTTTTCCTTCTCAACAATATCAGCAGACACCTGCTCGGCAGAGACGCATACGGGTTTGTTAGCGGCAACATGCATGGCGATATCCTTGGCCAGCGACGCACTTCCCCCTTTCAAGCCTACCAATACCCCAATACGGCCACCGTGTGAATAGCTGCCCACGACGCCCCCCGTAGCCTGCATCGCCACAAGACGCCGTATATTAATGTTTTCCCCCACTTTGGCGACCAATTCCTGACGCCGGGTGTTAATGGTTTTTGCATCACCGTCCTGGAATGGCAGCGCCAGCAATTCATTCAGATCCGCGGGTTTTTTGGCAAGCGCCTGCTGCGCCACCTGCGTGGCAAAATTCAGGAAATCATCACCTTTTGCAACAAAGTCGGTTTCGCTGTTGATTTCGATCATGACACCGCACGTTGAATCATCATTCAGGCGTATGACTACGGCACCATCTGCTGCAACACGACCGGCTTTCTTGTCGGCTTTCGCCAATCCGGTTTTACGCATCAATTCCACAGCAGTGTCGATGTCGCCCTGGGTTTCAACCAGCGCCTTTTTGCACTCCATCATGCCAGAGCCCGTACGTTCGCGCAGCTCTCTTACCAGCGCAGCTGTAATTTCCATACATCACCTCAATTAAATAATAAAACAACTATCCTGCAAACATACCGGCTTCAGGAGGTATCCGTTATTTCTGCTGTATCACTCATTAATCAATAGAATGGCATAAGCACTCGGATCTTCTTGGCCCAGCAACGTTTTGAATGCGTTGGCAGGAAGCGTATGGCATGCATTCCCGCCAACGTCGTTACACGACAATATTATTCTGCGTCGCTGGCATCCGCCGTTGCGGGACGCTTTTTCACTGCCGGCTTTTTCAATGAAGCCTTCGCAGGCTTCCGCGGGGTTTTGGCGGGTGCGACCTCATCATCCATTTCAATAAACTCATCGGCACCCCCTGCTGCACGGGTAGCACGGCCTTCCAGAACCGCATCCGCGGCGCCACGCACATAAAGCTGAATCGCACGAATGGAGTCATCATTGCCGGGAATCGGGTATTCAATTTCCTGTGGATCATTATTGGTATCAACAATACCGATGACAGGAATATTGAGTTTGCGCGCTTCGCTAACCGCATTTTTTTCATGCCCAACATCCACTACAAACACCGCATCAGGAATGCCACGCATGTTCTTGATACCCCCCAGGCTGCGCTCCAGTTTTTCCAGTTCGCGGGTCAAATCCAGTGCTTCTCTTTTATTAAAGCGGGACAGGGTACCGTCCTGGGAAATGGCTTCCAGTTCCTTCAAACGCTTCACCGACTGCTTGATGGTTTTGAAGTTGGTGAGCATGCCACCCAGCCAGCGCTGGTCAACATAGGGCATTTCACAACGGGCGGCTTCTTCCTTAATGATGTCTTGCGCGGCACGCTTGGTGCCCACAAACAAGATGCTGCCATTACGCGCGGCCACGCCACCCACAAAATTCATGGCATCGTTATACAACGGCAAGGTCTTTTCAAGATTGATAATGTGAATTTTGTTACGGTCGCCAAAGATATAAGGCGCCATACGGGGATGCCAATAACGGGTTTGATGACCAAAATGTACGCCCGCTTCCAACATTTGACGCATAGAAACAACTGCCATGAGAAAATACTCCAATCGTTAGGGTTAAACCTCCACACACCCCATATACCAACCTGGCCAAAAA
>JAHFRW010000051.1 GCA_023266055.1 Gammaproteobacteria bacterium
AAATTTTTCCGAAATTGAGCTATCAGAGTGACTCAAAGAGAATAAGAGTCCATAACCATGTCGCTCAATTTCAATGAATACAATACAGAATCTTTTTATGATGAACTGATTGAAGCCTCGGGTATTCCTCGTTCTGGTGCCAGGCTTCTCATAGAACGCATCGAGTCCCTGCCTGAAGGGGATGTTCTCAGCCGCCAGCATGCGGCGGAAGCTGCCATGTACAATATGGGTATCACGTTTACTGTTTACGGTAGTGATGAAGGTACTGAAAAAATCTTCCCTTTCGATATTATTCCACGCATCGTGGAAGCCCGTGACTGGGTCTACATTGATCGCGGCTTGAAACAGCGTATCCACGCACTGAACCTGTTTCTTGATGATATTTACCACGAACAAAAAATCCTGAAAGACAGGATTATTCCTGCAGAGATGATTCTCTCTGCATCTTCGTTCCGTCCTCAGTGTGTCGGTCTTGATGTGCCGCGTGGAATCTGGTGCCACATTACCGGTAGTGACTTGGTGCGTGATCGTGACGGCCAGCATTATGTGCTGGAAGATAATCTGCGGTGCCCTTCCGGTGTCTCTTATATGCTGGAAAATCGTCAAGTGCTCAAGCGAACATTTCCCGTGGTTTTTGAGGCTTCAAAGGTGCGTCCCGTTGACGATTACTCCGCACGGTTGCTGGAAACGCTACAGTTTCTTGCCCCGGATAATATGCATTCACCTACCGTTGTGGTGTTGACGCCGGGCATGTATAACTCGGCCTATTTCGAGCACTCTTTTCTTGCGCAACAAATGGGCGTGGAGCTTGTGGAAGGCAGTGATCTGGTGGTGATGGATGGTTTCGTTCATATGCGTACCACGCACGGCTTCCAGCGCGTGGATGTGATTTATCGCAGAATGGATGACGACTTTATCGACCCTAATGCCTTCCGTGCCGATTCCATGCTGGGTGTGCCGGGTTTAATGGATGTGTACCGTCATGGTCGGGTGGCCCTTGCCAATGCACCTGGTACGGGTGTGGCGGACGACAAGGCGGTGTATGCCTATCTGCCCAAAATTGTTAAATATTATTTGGGCGAAGACATGCTGCTGCCCAACGTGCCGACTTATATTTGTGCAGATGAAAAGGAGCGTGGTTACGTATTGGCGAATCTGGACAAGCTGGTGGTGAAAGCGACCAATGAATCCGGGGGTTATGGCATGCTGGTTGGTCCTCACTCGACACCGGCGCAGCGTACCGAATTTGCCGGGCACATTCGCAAGAATCCACGTAACTACATTGCGCAACCAACGCTTGCCCTGTCACGTGCACCTGTGCTTGTGGATAATCAATTCGAAGGGCGCCACATTGACTTGCGCCCATATATTCTCTACGGCAAGGATATTTATGTTGTCCCTGGTGGCTTGACCCGGGTTGCGTTGAAGAAAGGGTCGCTGGTAGTTAATTCATCGCAGGGTGGGGGCAGCAAGGACACCTGGGTGTTGAGTCATTGATGCCGCTGAATATGGACAGTGGAAGGAGTAAACGCGTGTGCTGAGCCGAGTTGCAAATTCAATCTACTGGATGAGCCGTTACCTGGAGCGGGCGGAAAATGTCGCGCGTTTTGTCGATGTAAACCTCAATCTAAGCCTGGATTTGCCCGCCGAATTTGGCGCGCAGTGGGCGCCGTTGGTGAATATCACCGGAGACCATGAGTTATTCGCGCAGCGTTATGAACATCCCACGCGCGAAAATGTCATGCACTTTCTCACCTTTGATCGGGAAAATCCGAATTCGATTCTGAGTTGTGTACGTTACGCCCGTGAAAATGCGCGTTCGGTGCGGGAAATTATTTCATCAGAAATGTGGGAGCAGGCGAACCGGTTTTATCTTCTGGTCAAGGATGCCGCCGCGAACAAGTCCGTGTTCGAAAATCCGCATAATTTCTATTCGGCTGTAAAAATGGCAAGCCATTTATTTGATGGCATTACCGAAGCCACCATGTCACACGGTGAAGCATGGCATTTTCTCCAGATGGGTGAATTGTTGGAGCGCGCCGATAAAACATCACGTATACTGGATGTAAAATATTACATACTGTTGCCGGATACACTGTCTGTAGGCGCTGCCATTGACAATATTCAGTGGGCGGCGCTGTTGAAGTCCGCGAGTGCACTGGAGATGTATCGCAAGCATTTCAAGCAGATCAGCCCATCCAAGGTGGTTGATTTTATGATCCTCAATCGCGAGTTTCCGCGCTCGGTTCATTCATGTCTGGACCGTACGGCGCTCTCATTACACGCCATTACCGGGTCGCCTCTTGATGCATTCAGCAACAAGGCGGAACAGCGTCTGGGCCGATTGCTTTCGGAGATGAATTACACGCAGATTGATGAAATCATTTCCAGGGGTTTGCACGAATTTCTGGATGAGTTGCAAACCCGGCTGAACCAGGTTGATGATACCATTTTCGAGACTTTTTTCGCGCTGCGGCCCTTGACGGGTGCAGCTTCCTATAATTCACTTCAGAGTCAGCAATAGCACTTATGACATTTTGCGCTGCAATCAAGATTCAGGATGGCCTTGTGGGTATTTCGGATACACGCATTACCTCAGGTGCGGTACGCACCACGGCCCGCAAGGTTACCATTCATCAACATGGTAATCATTCCATGTTTCTGATGACGTCCGGATTGCGTTCGGTGCGTGACAAGGCACTGACTTATTTTGAGGAAGTGGTAGAAGGAAACGACACCCGGTTCGACAAGCTGTACAAGGCGATGAACGCCTTCGCATTGCAGCTGCGTCGCGTCGCGCAGGAAGACAAGGAAGCGTTGAAGGAAAGCGGGCTGGACTTCAATTTGTTTTCAATCGTTGGGGGACAGTTGGAAAATGACAGGGAGCATAAACTTTACATGCTTTACCCTGAAGGAAACTGGGTAGAGGTAGGGCAGGGATCACCCTATTTTCTGATCGGCGAATCGAGTTACGGTAAACCCATTATTGACCGCGTACTGCGCTATGACTCTTCAATGGAGATGGCGCTCAAACTTGCTTATCTTGCATTTGATTCAACACGCATCAGTGCAGTTGATGTTGATTTCCCCATTGATGTAGTAATGTATAAGCGTGACTCCTATGACATTGTCCAGCATCGCTTTGAGCGCAAGGATCTTCAGCATTTGCCGGAATGGTGGCAGGAACGCCTGCGCAATGCCGTAGAGGAAATGCCTGACGAGTGGGTGAGTGAAGTGCTTTCCAAGCTGTCGCTCCAGAATAAATAAACCCAGGCCAGAATGCTCTTCGAGATCACTCATCGCACCCGTTACCACTACAGTGTCCCCGTAGGACTGGAGCCCATGACACTCAGGTTGCGACCCCGCAGTGATGTCAACCAGACCGTGCATCGCTACCATGTTGAAGTGACACCGTCGCCCGGGGGCATCAGCCATTGCGTGGGGCTGGATGGCAATAATACTGAAACCATCTGGTTCAACGGGATGTATGAAAATCTGCTTATCGAGGTTCACACCCTGGTGGAAACGCACCTTGGTGACCCGTTTAACTTTCTCATCACTGATCCATTGGCGCTGAAGTTGCCGTTTAAATACGAGCCACTCATCGCAGCAGCACTTGCGCATTACCTGAGTCATGACCGTGATGCTCCCGCAGTGTTGGCATTTGCGCAGGAAATCATGCAGGCGACCCGATACGATACCATCCCGTTTCTGGCCCTGTTGACAGAGCGGATACCGCAGCGCCTCGCCTACACGCTGCGTGAACATGGTGACCCCTGGACGCCGGAAGAAACGCTGAAGCATGGTCAGGGTGCATGCCGCGATTTTTCGGTGCTCTTCATGGCCGTATGTCGGAGCGTGGGTATCGCTGCCCGTTTTGTCAGTGGTTATTGCATGGGTGATGCCTCTGTCGACAATCATATGCACGCTTGGGTCGAGGTTTATCTGCCGGGCGCTGGCTGGCGTGGTTTCGATCCTAGTCGTGGTGGAGCGGTGTCGAATGACCATATTGCGGTGGCCACCAGTCATAATGCCCTGGAAGCCGCGCCAACGTTTGGGCATTACCGCGGAGAGGCGTTATCTTCCATGGCGGCGGAAATATCAATACATCTTTCTGAACAGGACATCGGCGGATGACCATGGAAAGATGATTCGGTAAAACCTTTCCAGCTGACCGCTGAGCAAACCCGCCTGGATATCAGGAAAGGGTAGGGGTCAGATGCGCTGCCCGTGGCGTGAGCTTTGCCACTTGGTTGTATTGCGCAAGTGTTTGCTCGGTGTGCTAGCCAGGCTGCCTGCCATTCGAGTGTCATATAGGCACCCAGCGCCAGTACACACCGAACACGAAGGCGGTGGCCCCCACAGGCACGTTCGTCTTAAGGATGTGGGTAATCTATCGGGTAGTTTCCAATGCGGCACGAACGTCGTTCGTTTGTTTTTCAGGCGTGCGATCTCATCACCGAGTCGAGTGGTGAAGTATTCGAGTTTTTCCAGCCCTTCCAGCAGATATTTTCCCTGAAATCCGAGTCGCAGACAGAAGTGAAACACTTCGATGGTCGTAGATGCACGGCCCCTTCCTGACGTAATTCTTCCGGGGTGCGTAAAGTCCTCGCCATCGCTCGCTCTCCCTGGCGGGCGCCATAGACCCTGATAATGGTGGAATGCGGGTGTCTCTCCGAGTCCAGATTCAGATTCTGGCCAGCGTCAATGCGTACGGTCACGGTTTGCGGCGGAGGAGGTGTGTCGAGCCGCTCCGCCTTTTCAGTATCATTTCCGCAGGGTATCGTGGTGCTGCAACCTGTTGTGGACGCAATGGCGGTGGCCAACAACAGGAGTATTATGGGCGCTCACATTTTCATGCCCTGCAAAAATCAGATGGGGTGAATAGAGGTGGGGTGAGGTACAGATAGCCATGCTAAAGGCAGGTGAATCGTCAGAGCTATGTGTATGTAAGTATATGTTTTATAATTTAAAATTAAAAATGCTACTGGCTGTTGAGCAGTGAAAAGCGATAACTATGGACGAATTGCGCACAGAATGTTTCATTCACTGTAAGCCCTCATTCGGATTTTGCGCTTGCGCCTACCCCCTCATCGGGTATCATCTGACATTCAGCGGCATTATCCGGGACAAGAGCGTGGCCTTGGCAAAAAATTAGATGTACAATAACAACCGTTGGCAGGTCTTTCATGATTTATTGAAAGCGCGGCCTGTTGGAAGCGTCTATATGTGTGCTGTGAGTAAGGGATTCGACCACGTTGCCCATGGTTGAGTATGGCATTGTATCCACTCCGGCCTTGACACGTTGCCTTAGTGTAGCGTAAAGTGCGCGTCTCGTTGCGCGGGGCCATAGCTCAGCTGGGAGAGCGCCTGCATGGCATGCAGGAGGTCGGCGGTTCGATCCCGCCTGGCTCCACCAGATTTCAACTAGTGGGCTGATGCCTGTCTTGTTGGACTCATTTACGTCCCCATCGTCTAGCCGGCCTAGGACATCGCCCTTTCACGGCGGTAACAGGGGTTCGAATCCCCTTGGGGACGCCATTTACCTTGAATTAAAGGGTTAGAACTAACCCTTTGGTTTTCCCCTCTCCCTGCAAGTGCCAACACTTGCAGATGCCTGTCTTCTTGAGTCGCGACACTCAATGGCTTGACAAGCTTTAATCCAATATATAAAACCTATTAATGTCATCAGGAAAAACATTCGCCATAGTGTTAATGGTTTCTTGAAAAAAACGATTCCAATGATGACTGTTCCTGTGACACCCATGCTCGATAGAATAAGCTGTGCCAATGGGAATGCCCACCAATGATTTTTCCAGAACATGGCAATGAGCAGATAAGGAAAATTATTGAAGGCCATAGTCTGGTAAAGCCTTCGGTAAGTTTCAGGGTGCTGACAAAACCTATTTCAAAGAGACCCGCAACCACCAGATAAAACCAGCACCTGTATGCTAGTACCCGTAATGTTTGTGGTATCGCAGGCCAGTTGTGAGCGTAAAACGATCTGCCTGACATTTCATGTGTTGATATCTTACACTGGTTTTTGGGTCAATTTAAAGTTGTCTTATTTTACGCAATACTGTGTTTCGTTATTTCAGGAAATTGGATAGGGAAAGTCACCTACAATCAGATTTTGGCATATTTGATGAAACGTATATTCATTTTTTTCGGAATGCCAGTCGAAGACCCATACGACATCAAATCTATCACCTGGCCACGTTTGCGGAGCAATTTTATTGCCCAATATCTGATTGGCAATCGCAGGAATATCCTGATGCTCCCAGCACACAAGAACCTTATTGACGCCGGAGGCAAGAACAGCCGTGATCATTGCCGGGTATTCATCTTTTAGATAATCGGTATTTATAGCAATATTGTTCTTGAGACTTAATGGTGTGAGAGTCTCTTGAGGGCGCATGCTTTTACTCTTCAATCCAATGCCGGATGCGTAAAGTATCTGTGGGGTGGCAAGCTCGGAATTTTGCAGTGGACCATGTGCAGGTGCAAATAAGCACGATAACCCACCCGCCCTTTGCCATCCTTGCACAGCAAGTGATTCGGGAGTACTGCTGCCATTGTAAGTGACCCCCGTACCGATGGTAGTACTATTAGGTTCGGGTTTTTCCGCGTGGCGTATCACCATAATTTTCTTTGGTTTGTCCATTTTGTTTTCTCCGACAGATATTAGCTTGTTTTATGATTCTATGGTGCATTGATACACAGGCCCTGTTTGAAGTGGCCTACTTGAATCTGGACTTCTCTCGCCCCATATTATGTTCAATCCACACCGTTCCAGAGGCATAACGACCATTGAAAATGCCAATACCGCTGGCGATGCCTTCATGCACATCCACTCCTGTCCCATCCAGGAATACTTGGTCAGGCATTAAGCTTGTGACAGTCAATCCAGCCACTAAAAATCCTGGATTATTTATATAAATATTAAATCTGTCTATGTGGCCTTTTTATTTCTGTTCCAGAGAATAATTTTGGAACCTAAAGATTTTATTTTAATCTCAATGTTTAAGTTAAAGAATGACTTTTTGCTAAATCCACCTTGACTCAAAGATTACCGTTTTAATTATCGACCAGCCCGTCAATACCTTCAGTCTAATTTTTCATTGGTCATTAAATGGTATTATTCTATTGAAATATTTTCATTATAATTTTTCACACTGTATGTATGTTCAGTATTTTTATGGGTTGATAAAAGTACACACGATTTGTGTTGGTGTTATTCCTTTGATGAAGAATATGAAAGTATCCGGCAGAGTAAGGCAAGATGATGATGTTTGAAATATCAATTTAAAGCATAGATGATATATTCTGGTGCTGGTTGCTTCGGTGAGTGAAGGGTATTTTCGGGATGTGCGAACTATACGTAATAGAATGACGATGAGAAGCACCGCGAAAAATAGTGTTACCTACGTCTCTGAGTGCGAGATTTTTTTGCGCTATAAGACATTAGCTCATTTAAAAGTCAATCTGGGCTTTTTATGGATGGCTCCCCAAAGCAGTGGATTAGATAATATTTACCAGGCATAGTACTTTTCATGGCAATGATCTCTATAAATTTCCCTGTAGAATTTATTTCATCTTTTTTCCCGGTAAAGGGCATATCAAGCTCGCCGATACCGAAATAGTCTTGTTACGCAAATAGTGAGGCATTGCGCGTGAAGAGAGGGATATTTTAAAAAAAGCCTTGGGCACCTTCTCATCACCGTGCAAATGAAATACCGGTTTATTAACGCGGAACCCTCGGTGGGCCCAGGACAATGATCGGTTATTAACGAAAACCAAAGTCATACACGAGGCGAGCCGTTACGCTTTGCATGTCACCGGAGCAAAGACGACCACCACGGAAGGTGGGGCAATGCGGGAGCCGCTACATGCTGGGATGCACAAGAATTGCCAGGAGCGGTTCCGGGGTTCCGCGAGATCGTAAAACAATATAAATATCCCCGCTTAAAAATTTTCTTGACAAAGTTAAATATGTAAATGATAATCATTCTCAACAAGGATGGTGTTTGCTATATATGACTGAAGACGATCAAAATCCAGGTACAAGAACACATCCGCCGGGCACGGAATACGCAAGAGCCGCGGAGCAGCAGTTGCCGAGGAGGCGCGGTGAATGCACGGTAGTGGAAGAGCCGCCAGTGCGTAAAGTTGAGCGCATGCCTGCTGTGTTACCGCGTGTTTCCAGCAGTGATTTGCTCAAGGGCTTGCGTGAGCTGATTATCGAGCATGCAGGTGAAGAATATCGTTTGCGATTGACCAGTAATGGAAAGTTAATTTTAACAAAATAATAACCTCGCCTGACGCCACGGATGGAGAAGGTAGGGCGATGCAGAGAACGGTTGCCGACGAGGGCATAGCCGCTCTCTGGCCTGCTGCCAGAGTAGCGGTTCTGCATCCATGCAGGTCGGATGCAGAAGGTGCGAACCCGGGAATGGGTAAAACCTGGATCGCAGGGAGACCCAATACGGTAAGTTCAGGATTACGTTTTAGCCAGCCCCCACACCCTCCGGTGCAAGGTAGCCAGCCAACAGATTTTTGGTTGCCATCAACCTTGTTAAGGAGGAGTTCATGCGTTTCTGGAATATTCCAAGTGTTATCGGTTTCTTTCTTTCGGGCTGTGATGGCAAGCACCGCCAACGACATGGAAAAGAATCTTCTGATAAACCACACTATATGAATGGCTCAAAAACCCGGAGCACTCGCGGCTCCCTGTAATACAGGCCATCACTCTCCATTCGTGAAGTTATGTCCAGCGTAATAATGATCCCAATAGACAATAAACAGGAGAAGTACTATGAAGAATCCTCGCAAATACACGGCCCTGGGTTTTCTGCAAAAGGGCGATTGGAGCAGAAAAGATTTGGTGACATGGGGAGGTGTGCTGGGCACGGCCCTGGTCGGCCTCGTGGCGTTATGGACGCCCCTCATGCTGGCCCCATTATCGGAAATGGTGGGAGCGTTCATGCGATTACATCAGGGGCAATAATGAGCATTCTCGAATAGAGTGTGTCACATGATGACGTGGCATGTGACGCCATTCTAAATGGTTGCGTGCAACAGGCTCCAATGCATCAATCAATGCCAGCACAATTTTAAAACTATTTTCACAGTGTATAACCATACAAGGAGATTCCGTCATGTCATATACACCCTCTGTCCCTGAAAAAATACAAACACTGCAAGCGGCGCTGCTTTACATGATGAGCCACTACAGTGCGCATACGCCTGTTTGTCCGTGCCTAGCCAAAGCGATAGCTGAGCATCTGCGCATGCTGGGGGAGCATCCCGGTAACGCTCACTGTGCCATGTTGCAGGATACCTGCTCGAAACTCGCCGCCTATTGGCAAGACGTGGCCTGTGGCAGGGTGTCACGGTCTGTGCCACGACAATCCTCTGATGCGTCGCTGCATCCAACCAGGACCCACTGACTTAGGGTACGCACGTTTATCTGCAAAAAAGAGGAGATCCATCATGCTAGCGATTGGGCAACCGATTCCTGCGATTGAAGTTGAGGCGCTGTCGCCTCATGGTGAATACCACACGATTAACTTTAACGATTACCGTTATCGATGGCGGGTGCTGTTTTTCTGGCAATGGAATTTCACTTCTACTTGCTTCACGTATATCCGCGCCTATCACGCTCTGGCCAGGCAATTCGCTGAGACTGGCGCAATTCTGATCGGTGCGAGTGTCGACAGCGTGTATGCGCACCGTGCCTGGACCACCAATGGATTGGGCAAGGTCAGCTTTCCTCTGATTGGCGATGTCACGCGCCAGTTGGCCAGCGGTTGTGGTGTGCTCTCACAGGAAGAGGGTGTGGCTGAATATGCCGCCTTTATCATTGGTCCTGGCGGGAATGTCGCAGGTATTGCCACCCATCCCATGAGTGCGGATCGTGGCGCACAGGACGTGCTGAGTATATTGTGGCGACTTCAGGCCGACTGGGATAAGCACGGGGATCCTGCCTTGTCCTACGATAAAGTGGCGTGAATTTATAGGGTTAGGCTTGTCAGAGAAGAATATTGGGTGGGTTTACGGTGCCGTCCGTAGTCGTGGCGAGGATTAAATGCAAAATAGTTATTGCGAATCATTATCGTTTGCATTATTATGCTCGTTATTGGTTTTGGGTGGTTTGAGTGTATAAATAAACGATGGAGGTTAGGATGTTTTCAAGAAATCAGGTTCATGGTGCTGTGATGCTGGCGTTGATGTCTCCGCTGGGAACGGCACTGGCGCAAGGCGAACCCACGACAGAGCAAAAACTGGAGATGCTCACGGTAGAAGTTGAACGTCTCAAGCAGCAGGTTGGGGGGCAGGTGCCCTCGCAGGATATGAATAGAGACCAGCAGTCCGATCATGCCGGCGCCAGTCATGCCCGTGTTGCGCATCATGGCCGTATGGGAAGTGCCAAAATAGGCGGTTATGGTGAGATGCATTACAATAATCTCGACAGCAAAAAAGAAATGGACTTCCATCGCTTTGTACTTTTTTTCGGGCATAACTTCTCGGATCGCGTGCGTTTCTTTTCGGAAATGGAGCTGGAACATGCTGTAGCAGGAGAAGGAAAAAAAGGTGAAGTCGAGCTTGAGCAGGCTTATATTGAATTTGATCTGAACGACCGGCACCGTGCGCAAGCAGGATTATTTGTGTTGCCCGTGGGTATTCTTAATCAGACTCATGAGCCGACCACTTTTTATGGCGTGGAGCGTAATCCGGTAGAAACCAATATCATTCCTTCTACGTGGTGGGAAGGCGGGGCCGGGCTTAACGGCGAAATTGCACCCGGCTGGAGCTATGACGTCATCGTTAGCTCGGGACTTTTTGTGCCTGTTTCGGGTGCCAATGCCTATCTGATTCGCAGTGGACGGCAGGCAGTATCCAGCGCACGAGCGGATGATCTGGCCTATACTGGCCGCATCAAATGGACGGGATGGTCAGGTGTTGAACTTGCGGCAACTGCACAGTATCAAAGTGACGTGACGCAGGGCACCGCTGCTACGGCCAGCGCCACATTACTGGAAGCACACGCCGTGGTGAGCCAGGGGCCTTTTGGTTTGCGTGCACTCTATGCAAACTGGAACATGGACGGAGATGCTGCCAAGACGGTGGGGCGGAATACCCAATCGGGCTGGTATATAGAACCTTCCTATAAGATTGTATCCAATGTTGGCGTGTTTGTACGTTACAACACGTGGGATAATCAGGCCGGAGATAGTACTGATAGCAAGAAAAAACAGACCAACATCGGCGTGAATTTCTGGCCGCATGAAGATGTGGTTGTCAAGCTGGATATTCAACAGCAAAAGGGTGTAATTAATGATGACGGCTTTAATCTTGGCGTAGGCTATCAGTTTTGATAATGCGTTATTTTCTGTTGATCCTGTTGGCATGGACGCCGACAGTTTTTGCACTGGATGTCTATCAGGAGCCACAGGAATTTGTGCGCGAAGTCTTTAATGGCGATGTGGAGCCGCATGTCTTGTGGATTACACCGGCACTGCGCCCGGCAATCCGCGAGATTATGGGGCATGATCTTGATGTAATGCGGGTACGGTACTGGGGCGATGACGGTCGTGCTGCATGGATTCTTGAAGAGATCGGCAAGGAGCGGCCGATCACCGCAGGTATTGTCGTGAATCGTGGCAAAATTGAACGGATCAAGGCATTGATATACCGTGAAAGCCGTGGTTCAGAAGTACGTTATCCTTTTTTTACTGACCAATTCAAAGGCGCGGGCTTGACTTCCGCAAAGCAGCTGGATAAATCCATCGATGGTATATCGGGTGCCACGTTATCGGTGCGCGCTTTAACAAAGTTGTCACGCCTCGCGTTGTATTTTACGCAACACATTGAGGCGAACCGTGGTGCGCCATAAAAAAAAGCATGGCTTTAAATTTCGTTCATTACACCTCTGGCATCGTACCCTGGGATTGTGCGCGGGTATTTTCGTCATCATTCTGGCGGTAACGGGCATCTTGTTGAATCACACTGAAGACATGAACCTGGACGGTCAGCATGTGAAATCTGCATGGTTACTGGACTGGTATGGTATTGCCTTGCCCGCACCACCGGTGAGTTATGCCGTGGGCGAGCATTGGGTGAGTCAGTTGGGAACGCGCATTTACTATGATGCGACAGAAGTGGCGACCGATGCCGGATTATTGCTGGGTGCAGTAGCATTGCCGGAAATGCTGGTGGTGGCGACCGAAGGACGATTGATGTTGTTGACACACGAAGGTGAACATATCGAGACCTTGAGTGATGGTCAGGGTGTTCCTGCGGGAATGCGTTTCCTTGGGGTGAGTGGTAAACATCTGGTGGTGCGTGCGGCGCGTGGTGATTACATCGCTGATGCTGATCTTTTGAAATGGCAGGCACAGTCTGTTGAAGGGATACAGTGGGCGACGTTGGCTGTGGCGCCACAGACCATTACGCAACATTTGCTGGCCGCATATCGGGGGACGGGTTTAACGCTGGAACGGGTTGTGCTTGATCTGCACAGCGGCCGTATCATGGGAGTATGGGGTGTGTGGATTATGGATATTGCAGCAGGAATATTGGTTTTCCTGGCCGCAACAGGTACCTGGATGTGGTTGAAGCAGCGCCGTCGTCTCCGTCATGTTTTGTGAAAAAGGAAATATTATGCAACTGAAATATATGATGTGCACAGTAGTGTTAAGTGTAGTAACCGCGATTCCACTGGTGGCTGCAGCGCAGGACTGGCGTAACACGGCGTCTACAGATAAAAAGCTTGATAAGCTGGTGGCGGTGATGCCTGCTACCGGTAATATCATGATAGAAATGGGCGAGCGTTACAAAAACCTTTATTGGGCAGCTAAACTTGGTCAGTGGGAGTTTGCAGGTTATCAGGCTGAGGAAATGGAAGAGCTGATTGATAAGCTGAAAATCACTCGCCCAGGGTTGACAAAAACAGCAAATGATTTTCTGCGCAACAGTTATCCACGTCTGCCGCAAGCCATCAAAACACGGGATTGGGATAAGTTTTCCGCCATGTTTGAAAATCTGCGCAGTGAGTGCATGGCCTGCCACAGTAAAAATGAGCATGGATTTATTACCCTGCCCATTCCAAAACGGGCGTCAAGCCCGGTATTGGAGTTGGAATAAAGTTTTGCTGATGGCTATAGAGGTTTCTATATCATTTCAGTAGGGTCTACATCCAGCGACCAGCGTACCTTGCGTTGCCCGGGAATTTTTTTCAGACCGGGTAGCCATAGGCTCAGTAGATGGTGTAGATCGCTACGGCGTGTGGCCTGAACAAGCAGGTGCGCACGATAATACCCGGCGCGTTTTTCCATGGGCGCGGGTACTGGTCCCAATAACTCTACTCCCACCAGATTAAGTGATTGGGCGATATCGCGTGCCTGATTGAGAAATTGTTGTGGGTACTCACGATGGCTGGCCTCGGCACGTAACAGCGCCAGGGTAGTGTAAGGAGGCAGCCCTGCTTCGCAACGTTCCTGTAATGCCGCATCCGCAAAGCGGTGATATCCCTGCGTCAATAAAAGTTGTAATAAGGGATGATCAGGATGGTGGGTTTGAAGCACCACTTGGCCAGGCTTTTCTGCGCGTCCGGCACGTCCAGCAACTTGCACAATTAATTGCGCCATACGTTCGCTGGCACGAAAATCGTTGCTGAACAAACCTTGATCTGTATCCAGAATACCCGCCAGTGTGACATCGGGAAAGTGATGGCCTTTAGCCAGCATTTGGGTGCCGAGTAGAATCTGGCTGGCACCGCTGTGCGCGCTATCCAGCAAAATCTGTAGCGCGCCTTTGTGTCGCGTGCTGTCACGATCGATGCGCGTAATAAGCGTGCCAGGAAATTTTATTTTTAGCGCATCTTCAATACGTTCGGTACCATGCCCCAATGCGCGTAGATCGGCACTCTTGCAGGCAGGGCATTGTTTATCGAGCGGACGTTGCGTGCCACAGTGATGGCATTGTAATAATCGTGACCCTTGGTGTAGTGTCAAGTGCGCATCGCAACGCCGGCACTCGGCTACCCAGCCACAGTCGTGGCACAGTAGCGTGGGCGCATAGCCGCGCCGGTTAAGGAATAACAATACCTGATTATGTTGTGCAAGATGGCGAGCTATGAGTGTGAGCAAAGGTTGCGAAAGATTGTTATCCATGGGCTGATGGCGTACATCAAGGGTTTCGATGGAAGGTCGCATTGCATTGCCGGCACGCTCAGGAAGTTTAAGAGAATGATAGCGGCCACTGTTTACATTATGCAGGCTTTCCAGTGATGGCGTTGCCGAACCCAGTATCACGGGTATATTGATCTGATGTGCACGCATGACGGCCACATCCCGTGCTGAATAGCGAAATCCGTCCTGCTGTTTAAATGAAGTATCATGTTCCTCGTCAATAATGATCACACCGGGATCATGCAGTGGTGTGAACACGGCAGAGCGGGTGCCGATGATGATGGATGCCTGGCCACTGCGCGCCATGACCCAGGCTGATAACCGTTCCCGGTCCGATATTCCCGAGTGAAGCACTGCCAGAGGCAGGTTGAAGCGACGCTGGAAACGTTCAATAAGCTGTGGCGTAAGGCCAATTTCAGGAACCAGCACCAGGGCTTGCAGACCGCATGCCAGTGTTTTTTCAATGATCTGTAGATAGACTTCGGTTTTTCCACTGCCAGTGACGCCATCAAGTAAAAAAGACCGGAAATTTCCCAGTGCATCGCCTATCGCCGTGACGGCCTCCTGCTGAGGCGTATTAAGCGCAAGCCGTTGCTCGTTGGCGTTATTGGCAGGTGCTGTCGCTCGCGGCGAGTGACTGGCTGTTTGCACGGTATGTGCCCAGCCTTTGTTGATGAGCGTGCGTAATGTTCCCTGCCAGTTGTCGGTGTGCTGTGAAAGTTGTGTGCTGTTTAATCCTTCAGGGTGAGCGCTTAGCACAGCCATCAGCGCGGCCTGGCGCGGTGCACGTGTCAATGTTTCAGGTGCAATGGTTGTGCCTTGTGGCGTCAAAACCCAGTGATAAAGACGCTTGATCTCGGGTGTTTTGCCGCTGCGTAACAGGGTTGGCAACATGCTGGCAAATACCTCGCCCAGTGGATGATGGTAATAGTTGCTGGCCCACTGTGCCAATTGCAAAAGATCCGTTGATAGCAGTGGTTGCTTATCCAGCACCTCCAGTGCTGTCTTGAGGCGCGAATGTTCCACCGTGGTGTGCAAAACCACTTCTACCAGTATTCCGATGGTTTTGGTTTTGCCAAAAGGTACACGTACGCGTACGCCCGGCAGGAGTGTGGCTGGATTGTATTCGGCAGGGGGCAGGTAATCAAAGTTGCAGTACAGGGGAGAGGGTACGGCAACGCGCAGGATAGTAATGTGATTTGACATGATCTTATTTTAACCCGAATGAGCTGTCGGATTCATGTCCATGACCGGTTGGGTTGCAATGTTTCATCGGTCAAGGACGAACAAGGCATGGTTTTCGCATGTACTGATTACCTGTTTATTGATGATAAAAAAATGACGGTACAAACTGAAGTGACAGTGCCGCGGAATTTTAAAATAACACATTGTATATTCTTGATAATATTTTCACAGGACACACATGTTGAATCCCCATGATATCGTAAAAGGCGTATCAGCGCTGGTCTCTCTTCCTGAAGTATGTGTCCGCGTCAATGAAATGGCTGAAAATCCACGTTATTCCGCTACGGATATTGGCAAGGTCATTAGCCAGGACGTGGGCCTTGTCGCGCGGTTACTCAAAATTGTGAATAGCGCGTTTTATAATAATATGTCGCGCATTGATACTATCTCACGCGCTATTACTGTTATTGGCGTACGTGATTTACGGGATCTAATTCTGGCGACATCTGCAATACGTACATTCACTAATATCCCCAGTGGTTTGATGGATATGGACAGTTTTTGGCGTCACAGCATTGCGACAGCCTCTGTGGCAAAGATTCTGGCATCATATTGCCGGATTCTGCACGCCGAAAGATTATTTGTGGCGGGACTTCTGCATGATGTTGGTCATTTGGTGTTATGTACGAAAACACCAGAGTTAATGCGTGTGGTACTGTTTCGCGCACGTGACGCAAGTCTGCCCACTTATCGTGCGGAACATGAGGTGCTTGGCTTTGGTCATGATAAGGTAGGCAGTGAAATGATGCGTTTATGGCGGTTGCCTGAAAGCCTGCAGGAGATTGCCGAATTTCATCATCAGCCGGGCAGCGCGCAAAACTTTGCTCTGGAAACAGCGATTGTTCATTTGGCCGGCATCATTGCCAATCAGGTTGAGCCCGATGGTTCGCGCAAGCCGCTGTTTGAGAATATTGATCCCGTAGCGTGGGAGATTACGGGCCTTACCGACGCCATTATCCCCGAAATTTTGCCCGAAGCACGTCAGAAATTTATTGAAGCACAACTTATGTTGCTACCGGGTATGCGCATCGCTCACTAATGGTGGAATGCGTCGCCGTGCAGGGCGACGTTGTATTCACGCCTGGCTTATTTTTTATTTTACAGTGGCTTCACAATGCCACTTGCCTTCTTCTTTTACACCCGCAATCGCAGTCACCATATTGGCCGGGGTCACCTTGCCTTCCTCGTATTTCACGATAACAAATTTGCGTCGTTCCTCGGCATCTACAGATTTTACGCCAGGTAGTTTGTTGAGCGCTGCGGTGATGTCTTCAGGGTAAAATTCACAAAACTTCCCGCCCAGATTAAGCGTTACCTCTTTATCGGTGGCGGCCAAAGCCTTTGAAGTTGTAACGGAAATCAGGGCAATAATGGTGGCAAGCGCGGCCAGAATGGTGATGATGGGGATTACAAATAATTTTGTTGTACGGTTCATTGCATATCTCCTTGATAGGTGCGTGGTACGCTATGTCTGCGTGGCAGAAATCATCCGGGCGGAATGCCGTTAGCCTGCTGCTGTAGCTCCCTGCCTGTTATCAATACTCCTAAAGGGGCCTGGAGTCAATAATCCGTTGTATGATGTATTACCTGTTATGATTAAATGTTGCCCACGTCCGGCATGCCTGTTAAAATTGATGAATTAACATTAATTTCCTTTTAATTCAGTCGTTTTGTTATAATAGTAAGCCCTCATAATTTTAATGCTTCCCGGTCATGGCCCATGCAAGACTCCAGTCAGAATAAAATACGTGCGCAGGTGGAAATTTATACCACGTCGACTTGCCCCTATTGTGTGCGCGCCAAATCCCTGTTGGCACGCAAGGGCGCAACGTATACAGAAATATATGTCGGTTTTGACAGCGAGGCGCTCCAGCGCATGATTGAGCGTGCCTATGGGCAACGCAGTGTGCCGCAGATTTTTATCAACGACCAGCATATGGGTGGTTTTGATGAGATTAATGAATTAAACCGGCGCGGCGAACTTGATGCGTTGCTGGCCACGCCGCCCCGTCAACCTTCCGGGGATTCTGCTGCGTGAAAATTGGCACCCCGTTAAGCGCCAGCGCGCTACGTGTGATGTTGCTGGGCAGTGGTGAGCTTGGCAAGGAAGTCATTATTGCGTTGCAGCGTCTGGGTGTGGAAGTGATTGCGGTGGACCGTTACCCCAACGCGCCCGGCCATCAGGTGGCGCATCGTGCGCATGTTATCGATATGGCTGATGGTGCAGTATTGCGCGCTCTGGTGCTGCAGGAACGTCCACACATCATCGTGCCGGAAATCGAAGCCATTGCCACTGATATGTTGCTGAGTATTGAGCAGGAAGGCCTGGCCGAAGTCATTCCTACGGCTCGTGCCGCCCACCTGACCATGAATCGTGAAGGTATCCGGCGACTGGCTGCCGAAACACTGGAATTGCCAACCTCACGTTATGCCTTTGCCGACAGTCTCAATGAGCTGAAAATAGCCATAGACGGCGGTATTGGTTATCCCTGCATTATCAAGCCGGTGATGTCGTCGTCGGGCAAAGGCCAGTCCACCGTACGCGAACCGGAAGAGGTGGAAAAAGCCTGGAATTACGCCATGAGCGGTGGGCGCGTACAGCATGGCCGTGTGATTGTTGAGGAGATGATCCAGTTTGATTTTGAGATCACCCTGTTGACAGTGCGCGCGTGCGGTACAGCGGGAGAGATCGAAACGCATTTTTGTGAACCCATTGGCCATGTGCAGGTGCAGGGTGATTATGTCGAAAGCTGGCAACCCCAAGCGATGAGCGTACTGGCATTGAAGCGCGCACAAAAAATTGCCAAAGCAGTTACCGATAATCTCGGTGGACGTGGTATCTTTGGCGTTGAATTATTTGTCAAAGGCGACCATGTGTGGTTCAGTGAGGTCAGCCCACGGCCGCATGATACCGGTATGGTTACAATGATTAGCCAGGTGCAGAACGAGTTTGAGCTGCACGCCCGTGCGATTTTGGGCTTGCCGGTAACGGTGCAGATGCGTGCGGGCGGTGATGCAGGCGCCAGCGCCGTGATTTACGGCGAGCTTGAGGCGACGGGCATCGCCTTTGCAGGCGTGGATGAAGCCTTGCGCGTGCCGCAGACCGATTTGCGTCTGTTCGGCAAACCTGAATCGTTTGCGCGACGGCGTATGGGCGTAGCACTGGCTAACGGTGTAACCACCGACGAAGCGCGTAACCGCGCCAAACTCGCCGCCAGCAAAGTGCGGCCTGTGCCGGGTTAGTAGTGCGTTTCACTAAAACATTGTCATTTCGACCGAA
>JAHFRW010000007.1 GCA_023266055.1 Gammaproteobacteria bacterium
ACAAAAACGTGCCTGTGGGTTCAGGAATAGAGACCATTTCAAGATTGCCATCTACTTCCATTGTGGCGGACTTGATCTGTATCCGGCATCAACGACCCACAGGAAACCCGGATGAACCATTAATATAGACAAGGCTAATCTTGCAACGCAAAGGGCATTGTATAACTCTTACTGTAATGGCCCACCACCGCCACCTATTCCTATATCTAAACCGGAACTGCCGAGTAGTAATTCTTCAAGCACGCCACCAATATTGCCGTTGTTGGCTATCCCATTGATCTGGCTACTGAGCTATTAATTATGTGACTTCCATTACAGATAGGGGACTTGCGTAATAGCAAATAACTGCATGAGTGAGGAATTAGAACTTAGTGTAAAACTCAAGGCCGCGATAAATGCGGGCGACGGGACAGAGATTGCTAAAATTGGAGCGGAAATAGACGATTATATATTTACTTGTGCCTTTGTTTCGTCATCGTTGTTCGATGATTTGATCGCAATGCTAAAAAGCAGTAAATTTCGTTGTTTGAGCGAAAGCATCGGAGGCATAAAGCTCTTTGAATACAACATTCAGTTTTTATCAGATGATCAAAAATGGCAACTATTGTCAGTGCTGACAGAATCGGTTTCAGAGCTAGAAGATTCCGTAAGCGCCTTTTTAGCCGTGGAACTTATCGCAGAAATTTGGGTAGATAACCGATCTCTTGAAGCGCTGTTACAGCTAGGTAAGGCAACGTCAGGGCGTACATTGGCGTTAGCTGCCCACGGATTCGATTGGCTTGCCAAGAAGACAAATCAAATTGATATCAAAGAGAAGTGCCTTGAGGAGCTTCGATGCTTAAGCAAAAATCCATCAAATCTGGTGCGATCAGAGGCAATTGTCGCATTACGTAGACGCGAAGGCACAGTGCGATAGCCCAACACTGTTGAATAGGAATATTATTGGTTATTGCGTGCATGAGCAAGGGGTCAGATACCGTCTTGAAAAGCAAGCTCTGAATGCTGGAAATTTACATCAAATGGCTGTCCTGATTTAATCACCCCGTAGATCAGATGCGTCAACTTGCGCATCACAGCACCCACGACGGCCTTGGGAGCTAAGCGCGATAGGCTGGGTTGAGGCACGAAGACCAACTGTACAGTGGCAATAACAAGGGCGATTTTTGTTTTAGCAGATGGGAGCAGGAGGATCCTGCTTGTTGGCAATGGAAAAGCTTGGGTATAAGGAGAGTTGTAGGTGCGTGTAACACAAGAGCTGCTACTAGGCGTAATCTCTGTGTGAGTAATGGTGGCAAGCCCAATCCAAGTGAGCCACCAGAATATAACCCATTTCGTGATTATTCTCGTTAATAGGGGCGAGTTATGGTAAGCCAACCCGTTTCTTCTGCAGTGAAGCGGAGCGTAGATGATGATGGCAACTTCATAGAAGAATGTCATTACGTTAATGGCGTTCTTCATGGAAAGAGAACGCTTTGGTCTAGTGATGGTGCAAAGCTAGGCGAGTCAGAATACCAAGGCGGAAAGGTTCACGGCAGAAGTGTTCTCTGGAATGCTCGGGGGATTAAAACGCTTGACGCCTACTATCAAAATGGTGAATATCACGGTACCTATACTACTTGGTGGGACAATGGTAAAAAAAAAGAAGAGGGACATTACGAGCATGGGAAAAAGGTTGGAAAATATGTTTGGTATTCGGAAGCTGGAGAAATAATATCAGAACATGATTACATGTAGGCATTGTCATGTTGACGAGCATTTGGCGATCCTGGACATAATCATAATAGCCCGGTAGGGCGGGCACGTTTTTTGTACCCATGCGAATATAATGATCGAAATGTTGGAATGGAATAAAAACGGATGGTGGATCGCTATCGTGCTATTGTGGAAATTGCGGTGGGCACAAACAACGTGCCCACCTTGGCTGCGAAAGGCAAGCCACGTTGCGATATTCAGATTGCCTAAGTGGTCGAAATAAGGGTATCGATGCCCCCCTTCCTCCATGGGGTACAAAATGAGTGGACCGAAAACCATGAAACGTAGACAAGCAGTGCTTGTATCTATTACCAAGGAGGGTGACGAATTTATTTTGCGCCTAGATGACGTAGAACACCAGGGAGGACAGCCAATGACTTGGCTTCAAATGGAGCATTTTACTTCGAAGTTGATTCCGGGACGATTCTTTGAGGAACTTGAATTCGATGAGAAAGACTTAGCCGATTTCGGTTATTCCATTCTCGCTAGGCTCCATGCTTTCAAGAGTTGTGGTGAACTTTGACTGAAGCCTTGGGGGAAACTAATTTATGGATGTGGAAGATATCACGGATTTAATGCTGAAATTCAAAGATGCGATTCGACACTCGTGGAATACATACTTTGCTGAGAACGATTCACCAATGTCACCAGAGATTCAAGAGGCGTTTGGTTATGTTGAGCTTGGGCTATTTCAAGCGATAGTGCTTTCGCCATTGGACGCTGATAAAAGAGCAAAAGAATATCGAAAGCATCCACTCTCGTTCATTCTCGTTAGGCCTATTGAGCACTTGCTTGAATTGCCTATCCAGTTTGGCGAACGCGAAAGCTCAGGAAACGTGAAGTGGACAATGCCCATTTCTGTTGTAGTGGATAATCAGGCGCGTATCGAGTTTTTTGATTTTTTTGACTGGCGTCCGTATGGGCATGTGGATTTGCCGCTCGTTAGAGCCCGCATCGCTGCATTGCCCAGTAAGCCAAGCGAACAAGGTGCGTTAGCTTTGATAGAGCAGCACAATTGTCGGTTTCTTTTTGTTAAGCATGGCACTTAATAACGCGGTAAGGAGGAACTCGCGTAAAGTGTAATAGTAGGACATCAATAAGTAGTCAGGGGTAAATTTGGCAAACCAGACCGTCTCGAAAATAATCTGCGTGGTGGGCGCCCGCCCCAACTTCATGAAAATCGCCCCGATTACATGGAGGCGTTGGCGCTCGGGCGTTGCAGGCGCGTCTGGTGCATACTGGCCAGCATTACGATGAGGCCATGAAGCACCAATGCTTCACCCAGTTGGGCATTCCCCGTCCCGATGTGGATCTGGGGGTGGGCGATGTCAATTCGACCATCGCCTGCGCGCTGGTCGCCACCAAGAAGGGGGGCGCCACTCCATTGTCCTTGCCAAAGACAGCGCCGATGCGTTCACGCTTCGCTAGTTACACGCACGGTTGAATTTTTTCAGGCCACAGAAGTGAGCGTTATAGGTGGTTACATGGTTTTCCGTAGTATAGAATGTTGGTGTGGATCCGGTAGTCCCGGATGTTTTTAACTTAAGGAGTTTGGACTGATGAAAAAATATTTAGTGATGGCCTCGGTTGTTTCCCTTGCAAGCTTGTGGACAGCCCAGGCGCTGGCACTTGATCTTGATACTGACAAAAAACGCTTTAGCTATTTTATTGGCACGCAGGTAGGTCAACAACTCAAGAGTGATCATATTGATCTGGATGAGGCAGCATTCATGGCAGCCATTCGGGATTCGACGACCGGCGCCAAATCACAGCTTAGCCCGGAAGATGGCCAGGCAACCCTGCAGCGCATGCAGCAGCAGCGTGAAGTCGAAATGAGGAAGCTTGCCGAGGCTAACCGTCTTGAAGGGCAGGAATTTCTTGCCGCCAACAAAGGCAAGGCGGATGTAAAAACCTTGCCCAGTGGTCTGCAATACAAGGTGATTAAACCGGGTGTGGGCGCGTCACCCAAAGCGACGGATACAGTTGAGGTCAATTATCGGGGTACCTTGATCAATGGCACAGAATTCGATAGTTCCTACAGCCGTGGTCAGCCTGCAAGCTTTCCGGTAAATGGCGTGATTCAGGGCTGGCAGGAAGCGCTGCAAGTCATGAAGCCGGGTGCAAAATGGCAGATCTTTGTTCCCTCGGAGCTCGCCTATGGTGAACGCGGTGCGGGTGGCGCCATTGGGCCGAATGCCACCTTGATTTTCGACGTCGAATTGCTGAAGATCAAAGCCGAATAATTGGGTGTTACACAGCTGGCTTATGGGGCGTCACGTTGAGCCTTGAGTGGCGAGACCCCGTGGCGGGCTGGTATTTGCAGAGAGTGGCGCCCTGTCATGGGCGCCACCTTGCATGTCTGGTTGGAGTCTTCTGCCGTTTATCGCTACTTGCCCCTGACGCAATTCCTCCCGTCCTCCTTTGCCAGATACAGCGCCTTATCGGCGTTAATCAATAAGTGTCTGAACGATGTACATGAGGGTGTTAGTGTGGCTATACCAATGCTGATGGTGCAGGATAGTATGGCAGTGTCGTCGATAGGAATTTGTAATGCGGCCACGGCCTGGCGCAGACGTTCAGCAAGGCCATTGGCAATGGCGTAATCAGCTTGTGGCAGGATAATCGCAAACTCTTCACCGCCAATACGTCCAACAATATCGACGTTGCTGCGGACGCATTGCACGCAGGCGTCTGCGACGGCGCAAATGACGGTGTCGCCATTGATATGCCCCCAGGCATCATTTACCCGTTTGAATAAGTCAATATCCACAATCAGCAGCGACAGGGGGTGACCAAGTCGGATGGCGCGTTGGACTTCACTGGCGCCCACTTCCATCAGTTTGCGCCGGTTGGCAAGTCCGGTGAGAGAGTCACTGGTGGCCAATGATTGCAGCATGACATTCATCTGTTCCAGCAGTGCATTCTGTTCGGCGAGTTTGCGGTTGATGCGCGCAAGTTCATCTTCCTTGGATTTTCTGTCATTAATGTTGAAGGTCACACCAATAAAGCGCTGACCACGATTATGGTTGCCTCGATCCATAATCTTGCCGTAATTGGCATACCAGATCCACTCGCCGGGTTTGGTGCGTATTCTGAATTCACAGCGGTATTGTGCAGTAACGCCGGTTAAGTGGTCATTGATGGCCGTTTTGATTTCGGGAATGTCGTCGGGATGGATAATTGCGAACATATCGTCAATATAACAGGCGGTTTCTTCTTCATTATAGCCAAGCTCGGCAAAGATCTTTGTGGCTTTACGCGTAACATCACCGGCTATCAGATCATTTTCCCACAAATCAAGGCCGGCTGCCTCAAGTGCAAGTTCCAGGCGTTCTTTGTTGATATCGATGCCATTCATTTCAATATCTCAGGTGGGATAAGGCAACGCACCAGCATAACCGATGTTGCGCAGCAGCGTGGCGAACGATGTGACTACGCCTGGGGTCTGGTAGAGTTTTGCGACTGCATCGACCTTGATGATGCTGATGGCAAGACCGGTGCTACTGCCAGCATCCGCATCAAAATATACCGCCAGATCGTTACTGGCGTTGGAGAAGCCAAGGCCGGTACTTTCAGAATAATAGCAAATTGAATCCGGCGCTATAGCGTCGGGTATGTTACTCAGGCTTGAATACATGATCAGATTTTCGTTCAGATTATAAATATAATGTGTTTCCGTGCTACTGGCCTGATCGCGCGCGTTATCGAGTCGGATGATACCGGTGTCGAGCGAGGCACTGGTGGTTGACTGGGTAACGGCGGTAATGTAAAAGTTGGTCAGTATAGGTGTAGTCACGCGCCCGGTTAGAACGGTGATTTGTGCTGCAACCTCAGCCGTGGTGGGCGGGTTGGAGGCAAGTAACAGATATTGTCCTAATGCCCATGTTTGTCCCAGTGTGCCGGCAATGTAGTTATCTGTCAGTGCATAGCCATTACTTGCTGTGGAGGGCCACAGTGCAATGCCTGAGAAACTGCCGAAGGCGGACACAATGCCGCCCGCCAGTGTTTCAATCCGGGCGGCGGTTGCAGCAGTGAGTACGGCGGACTCGACGCCTTCGGTCTGCGGAGCATCGTTGGCCAGTACGCACGGACTTGCCGTCAGCAGGGCAGCACCACTGTATGTGGTTTGTGGCAGTTCCGGTATGGCGCGTCCGGCACCATCACCATCGACCACATATTGAATGGCATTATTATTTAATGCGGCTGCGATAAGTGGCACGATGGAGTTAATGGGACCAATTTCGACAGGGATCACGCAGCCCAGCGTCGTGCCCGTGGTACTCTGATACTGGTTCACCGTATTGGTAATGGAGTATTCGATATCTGTCAGCGTCAGGCTGTCGGCGACATCGGGCGAACCCATTAATGCCAGCACGCAGCTATTGGTCGTGCCATCATAATCCTTTACCTGTACAACACCCTCCCAACCGCTGTTGACCAATTCGAAAAGTACGTTGACGGCATCATTATAGCTACCGCCACCACCACTGCCAAGCACGGCGGCCCCTGCTGCAATATATTGAAAGTCGATAATGCTGTATTCGCTGGTAGCCATAAGTATCTTTTGTGCCTTCAGATCGATAAGGTAATGTTGCTTTCTTTGCTCGGTTTAATGCTGATCTGGTCGTGATGGCTGATTGATTATATTTTTGGCGGCATCTAACATCACCTGTTTGTATGCGTAATGTGGTCAGGCCACCAATAATCCAAGCTATTGTACTGGAGTTTTCTTTGGGGTGATGATGATTGTGTCTTATATTTGCTGTTCAGTATATATGCTATGATTTTCCGGTGCGTATGCTCTATTCGTGCGTATCATCCAACTGTTGTATTTTGATCACCCCATGGGTTTCTGATGCCGTGATGGTGGGAGTTAGAACAGGCTTTGTGGGTGAATGACGCGCCCGAAAAAATATTCGCGAGCATCGATTGCATGAGTAGCGATAGCCCAACCTGCTTATTAGTTTAAATATTTTCTCTATAAGTATGGTTTTTTAGGCACGGTATAAAACATGAATACTATAGGATATGCTATGGAAACAGCTGATTGCTGTTTACCATCAGGTTGGCATGCGGAGCTTGTGTTGGGTTTTAGTGAGCGTAACGGGCGCACCACATTGTCACGACGTGCACATAGCGGCCCGCTGCGTGTTCAATGGCCATTTTACCCTGAGCAACAAGTATGCCATGTGTATATATTGCACCCGCCGGGCGGAATTGTCGGGGGTGATACATTGCATATACAAGTGCTGGTCGAAACCGGCGCACAAGTCTTGCTCACTACGCCAGCGGCGAATAAATTTTATCGCAGTAATAAGGGTGCAACGGCACGGCTGCGGCAATCACTCACTGTAGGAGAGGGTGCCGCGCTGGAATGGTTTCCACAGGAAGCGATTGTTTTCGACGGTGCATATACAGACAGTCGCGCCCAGGCGCTGTTGTGCATCATGCATACCGCCGAAGGCTACCAGCAAGAGAGGCTGGACGCCGTGAGCTTTGTGCCGCTAATCTCGGGCAGGGATTGCTCACGCGTTGGCGCCCTCCAGGGAGAGCGAGGCGAAAGCGAGCGGTGGCGGGCAACCCCCGGATAGCCGAGGTTTCCCTGTGTTGTCGAAATGTGTGCGGGAGCACACGTGTAGACAACATGGGGAAACAACGAAAGGCGTAGCGGCATTGTGGTAGCGATGGCGTCCCGCGCAGTGGGGCGTCGTGGCGGACGCAGGCCTGTCCGGGCGCCGAAGGCATCCTTGTCGCCGAGCGCAGTCATTTTGGGGACTGGGATGTCCCAAAATGGTTCGCGAGCACGGCGACACACTTTAATCAACCGTGGATAGGAGCGGCGGATTCAAAAACCAACCGCAACAGTTAATGTTTATCACTGCTGTCCGGTTAAACGAATGGTCAAATCGCTGGAAGCCATGACTGACGGGGCTTCCAGGGTAGAAAATTGTGGTGTCGATTTGAATGAAGGCATCATCGGCCAGCATTTGGCGGTGTGAAATGGGTGTACGGCGATTCTTCTGCGGATAAATCATCCATATCGCTGCAGTATCTTTTTGTAAACAATGATAGTCAGAATACCCCTTAAGCCAATATAATGGCGCAATGAAGGCTCAAGTGCTGGTTAGTGTGGAACATCTTTACCGTTACTACGGGGGCGCCTGCGCGTTGAATGACGTTAGCTTTGACGTCAATCGTGGTGAGGTGCTGGGGTTTCTGGGCCCTAATGGTGCTGGAAAATCCACGACCATGCAAATCCTGAGTGGTAATTTGGCGCCCAGCACCGGCCGGGTATTAATTAATGGTATGGATATTGTAAAGCAACCCCGACAGGCCAAGGCGGCATTGGGTTATTTGCCGGATCAGCCACCCCTTTATCGGGAATTGACCGTCAATGAATATCTGCAATATTGCGCACGTCTGCATCGTCTTCCACGCGGTGAACATCGTGTCGCCATCGACCGGGCCAAGCAGCGTTGTGGTCTCACAGAGGTAGGTAAACGTCTGATTGGTAATCTTTCCAAGGGGTATCAGCAGCGTGTCGGGATTGCCCAGGCGATTGTGCACATGCCCGCACTGGTGATTCTGGATGAACCAACAGTGGGGCTGGATCCGATTCAAATGCGGGAAATTCGTGCCCTGATCCGGGAATTAAGCAGTGAGCATGGTGTGATTCTTTCCACCCATATTCTGCCAGAAATACAGGCCACCTGTGACCGTGTGCAAATTATCAATAAAGGTCGGTTGGTGCTGAGTGACACCCTCGCTGGTTTACAGGCGCGCATGCATTCGTCCAGCATGGTGGTTGCGTTACATAAGATGCCGCCCATGGCGGAGCTTGCTGCCTTACCCGGTGTCGGTTCGGTTGAACTCTTGGCGGAGGGTCATCGTGTCCGTCTGCATCATACATCAGAACAAAATCCCGCAGAGGCACTGGTGGAGCGTGCCGTTCAGCAAGGTTGGGGATTGCATGAATTAATTCCGGAGTGCGTATCTCTTGAGCAGATTTTCGTGGATATCACACGCACTGAACCGCACGAAGTGACGGACGTTACCAGGGACGAAGCAGCGTGATCATTTTTTCCATCGCCGCGCGTGAACTGCGCAGCCTGTTTCTCTCCCCGCTGGCATGGACTATCCTGGCCGTTGTGCAGTTCATTCTGGCGTATCTGTTTCTTGCGCAGATTGATGTTTTTCTGCAGGTGCAGCCACGTCTGGCGGCGCTGGAAGGCGCGCCGGGTATGACAGAGCTGGTGGTGGTGCCGTTATTTGGTAGCGCTGCCATTTTGTTGTTGCTGGTGGTGCCTTTGGTGACAATGCGCTTGGTCAGTGAAGAGCGCAAGGCGCAAACCATGAGCCTGCTGTTTTCGGCGCCGATCTCCATGACAGAGATTATTATTGGCAAATACCTCGGCATTATGGGTTTTCTATTGATCACACTGGCATTGATTGCCCTGATGCCATTGACCTTGCTGCTGGGGGGCGCGCTGGATGGCGGCATGTTGTTTTCAGGGCTGTTGGGGCTGGCATTGTTACTCGGTAGTTTTGCTGCGGTGGGGTTGTTCATGTCAACCTTGAGTGCGCAACCTGCCGTGGCCGCCATCAGCACCTTTGGTGTGCTCCTGCTGTTATGGATACTGGACTGGGTCGGTAATAATAGCTCAGGGGAAATCAAAGGTATATTTGGTTACCTGTCCATGTTGCGGCATTATGAATTATTGCTCAAGGGCATGTTTGATAGTAGCGATGTGATTTATTATCTATTGCTGATCATGGTGTTTCTGGTGCTGAGCGTGCATCGTCTTGATGCTGACCGTATACAACGCTAAAGTAAGGTCAGGATAGTCCCAGCACCATGAAAACAACCGGCAAAACCCGTCACCTGCGACGATTGAAAAATACCTTGTTCATCATCATGCTGGTCAGCATTGCCGGCCTGCTGGCATGGCTCAGTACGCGTTATGATTATCAGTCAGACTGGACGGCGAGCGGACGTCATACACTGTCCCAGGCCAGCACTACATTGCTTGATCAGCTCAAGGGCCCGGTCACTGTGATTGCCTTTGTCCGCTCAGTGGATGCCAGCCGTAAATCCATTACGGAAATAATGGGCCGTTATCAGCGCCACAAGGCTGATATTTCCCTGACCTTTGTGGATCCCAATACCGCGCTGGATCAGGTGCGTGATCACGGGATCAGTGCTGATGGTGAGTTGCTGCTGCAATATGCGGATCGCAAGGAAATAATACACGATACCAGTGAGCAAAGTATTACCAACGCCATGCAACGCCTGTTGCGTGGCGGTGAGCGCTGGATAGTATTTCTGGAGGGCCACGGCGAGCGCAACCCACAGGGTCGTGCCAACCATGATATCAGTGATTGGATGCGTCAACTGGAGGCGAAAGGATTCAAGGCGCAGACGCTTAATCTGGCCACTCACGGCCAAATTCCTGACAATACTACAGCATTGGTGATCGCAGGCCCGCAACTTGACCTGTTACCCGGTGAAGTGACGCAGATTCAACATTATCTCGCGCAGGGCGGTAACTTGTTGTGGTTGGGTGATCCCGGCTCATTGCATGGTTTGGCACCTGTTGCGAAATTCATGGGCGTGAAATTTTTACCTGGCGTTGTTGTTGATCCCAGTGTGCAGGTTTATTCCATTGATAATCCTGCCTTTGCCCTGGCGGCCGATTATGGTAACCATGCCATTACCCGGGGCTTTAATGTCATCACATTATTTCCTTTTGCGAGTGCCCTGGAAATCACTGCCCCCGCAGGCTGGCAAAGCCAGTCATTCCTGATGACCGGCGAGCGCAGCTGGGCAGAAACCGGCCCGCTTGCGGGTGAGATACGCTATACTGAAAAAGAAGATATTGCGGGGCCATTGGTGCTGGGAGCCAGCATTAGTCGCGAAATAAAGCGTGATGATGGAACACACACGCAGCAGCGAGTCGTGGTGCTGGGGGATGGTGATTTTCTGTCGAATGCCTATCTGGGCAATGGTGGCAACCTCAATCTGGGGATGAATATCCTGAACTGGCTGAGCCATGACGACACATTGATCGCGATTCCCATTAAAACCGCCCCTGACCTGAATCTGATGTTATCGCCGCTACAGTCGGGGATTATTGCCGTGGCACTTCTGTTGGGCATTCCATTGCTACTGGCCGGCAGTGGCATGTTAATCTGGGTACGCCGTCGCAGGCGATAACACTGACAGGGTTTCAATAAAGACGATGCCCGAACTACCTGAAGTTGAAACGACCCGGCGTGGCATCGCGCCATACGCACTGGGGCAGCGCGTAACACAGGTGATTGTGCGCAATCCCCACTTGCGCCAGTTAGTGTCCCCGCAATTGGCGGGTGCGCTGGCCGGGCATGTCATTCATGCCATAGACCGGCGTGGAAAATATTTATTGCTGCGTAGTACCCCCGGCACAGTCATCATCCATTTGGGCATGTCGGGAAATTTACGGGTATTACCCGCGAGTGTTGCTGCAGAAAAACACGATCATGTCGATATTGTATTAGCCAGTGGCCGGTGTTTGCGACTGCGTGACCCGCGCCGTTTTGGCACTGTGGTGTGGACGGATGAGGATCCGTTACAACATATTCTGTTGCGGAGTCTGGGGCCGGAGCCTTTGGATGACGACTTTACCGCGTTTCATTTGTACCAGTCTTCCCGTGGCCGCAAAATCCCCGTAAAGCAATTCATCATGGATGGCCATATCGTCACAGGCGTAGGTAATATTTACGCGAGCGAAAGCCTGTTCCTGGCAGGCATTCATCCCGGTAGCGGCGCCGGGCGCGTTTCGTTGAAGCGCTACGAGCGACTCACGGTTGCCATCAGGCAGGTATTGAATGCGGCCATCCAGCAGGGTGGCACTACCCTGCGTGACTTTCATGATGGTGAAGGAAAACCGGGATATTTTCAGCAACAGCTTAATGTATATGGCCGCGCTGGCGAGCCTTGCCCTACCTGCCAGCGCCCGATTGCACAATTACGGCAAGGGCAACGCTCAACTTTTTACTGCGTTGATTGTCAAACCTGATTTGGAAATAAAGTAGCCATGAATATAGATTTTATGAAGTTGTTTAACAAAGTCGTTGGCGTCGTGTTTGGCTTCATGTTGTTGTTTCTTACCCTGGGCATCATCATCGGCGTGATACGTCTTTTTATGTATACCGGCGATCTGATCATGGAGAAAGAGCTCACCCTGCAATATTCCAAAATCATCTCGGATGTGCTGACGTTGTTTATTCTGGTTGAGCTGTCGCGCTCGCTGGTGGAGTATTTCAACACCCAGCGGCTGCGTATGACATTCATTGTCGACGCCGCGATTGTGTTTGTGTTGCGTGAAATCATGATCAAACTGTTTGAGCATAAGGTTACGCCCGAAGAAATCTATGCGCTCAGCGCATTGTTGCTGGTATTGACCGTGCTGCGTATTGGCTCGGTACTCATGTACCAGCGTGAAAAGACACTTGGTAAACCGGCGCCCACGGGTTCAGTCGAACCTTGAATCAAGGAACCTCTGATGTGTCAGAGTTTCTGCGGCACAAGGAGGTGCTAGCATGTTTCAATCATTGAAACATGGGGAAAGCAAAAAATCATTATGGTTGCCTTGAGAAAGGTAACGCATGTACCCGGTCACCCGGAAATTTTTTCGGGGTGACCGGATTTTTTATTATTTGGGTGGTATTTCCTGCGGGGCGGGAGATGGCCGGGAAACGGCGCCAGCGTTTTCGCCATCCCTGGCGGGCGCATGCGGTAATGTTCCCGATGATGCTGTCGCTAGATCACGTATTTTTACAATCACCCCGCCTTGTTGAAGCGCCAGCGTTTGCGCCGCACCACCCAATTGCGCGATGGTACGACCCAGTTCGCGGTATGTGGGTTGATAAGGATTGAACATTAAATGAGTAACACCCTTGATGGTCTTTAAGAAATCCTCGTTCTCTTTTGCAGGTGGAGGGAGTGGCAGCACATCTCGCTTGCAGGCGATCATGGTGCGACCAGGCCATTGGCTGGCGGCCTGGAAAGGTTGGGTGGTATCTGCCGCTTCCTGGCTGAGAAGTTGAATTAATTTATCCTCGGCATTGAGTACCTCGTCCTGGATCACCTGCCGGTAATCCCTGATATTCAGCATAAATACTGTAGCAGTAACCATCATCACGATCATCACCAGGCCACGTTGCCCCATCAGGCTATTTCTATTGAGTGCCTGATTCATTACGATCAGGCGCGGAATGCCAAAGTATAGTATCAGCGTCAGTGCCACCATTGCCCAAGTTGCATCAGCCGTTGTCAGCCCAATGAATGCCCCCAGCAGCAACGTACTGCCCATCAGGCTGCCCAGGAGCGCGCGTCTTTCCAGAAATATTACTGCCAGCAGAAGCGAGGCGAAAATAATACCGCCCGCCAGTCCCGGCGCGTCGAGAGGATCGACTGTCGTAATCATGCCCAGCGCAGTGAACGGGTTAGACCACCAATGCATCAAATTCCAGCCTTCACGCATGACCAACGGTACCAGGGCGGCAATAGGCACACCGATCAGAATATGTTTTCTGTGATTGGCGTCGGGCGAATCTTTGGCCGGTGTGTTATACCAGTGCCATAACAGGGCGAAAGGGTATGCCAACCCCATCGGGTGTAATGTTACACAAATGCCCGTCAGCAACAGCTGCATGAATAGCCACCCGCCTGATGCGCGGGGTGATGCGCGATAGGTCTTGTCCAGCCAGACCCCCAGGCCAAACACCAGCAAAAGATAGGGGCCGACGCCAATGGCATCCGCCTGGGTTAACGTAATGGGTGCGATGGCCAGCAAGGCGCTTGCGATCAGGGCGGACTCATTGCTGACGGTTCGGCGACTCCAGTTATAAAAGAGCAAAATAGCCGAAAACATCACAATTAATGTGTACACCTTGGCCGCTATGATACTACCGGACCAATACAGGCCCAGTGGCACAAAAAATAACGCCCGAAAGTCAGGGAGTCCAGAAATAACAATGGGGTTGGCGATGGCGTCAACGATGGACCAATTTAACAGTAATCCGCGGGCAGCGCCCTCGTCCAGTCCATAAGGACTGAATCTTACGAGGTCCAGCGCCAGAATTGTCCCGCCCCACATAATCATGGCCAGGAGCCCCCAAGAAGAGTTGGGAATTCTGGATATCATTGATTTTCCTTTATAATCTTCGTTTTGCATGATAAGTTTTATATAACGGGCTGACTTTTGCGAGAACATCTTATACTATGATACAGACCCTGCGGGAAAGGGATAGTTTAGGAGTAGCCTAAAACTTGTTGGCCTGATTGTACAACAGGTGCGTCAATGGATGTGTGTATCACGGTGATTTTGTGAGGAAATGCCGGGTCATAGCGGTGATGAGCCGGGCCAGATTGATTTGGTAATCATAAGCGCAGAGGGGGATACAGACGTTTTATGAATCACCCCGATGAAGTCGCTTCACGGAATTATAGAGGCGGGCACTTGCATTACTAAAATTGTCATGTTATATATCTCCAAGCTCGGTTGAAACCAGCTTTAAGAATAATATCTGTTATTAGACCTGTGGTATTGGGTGGCTACAAATAAAGTGGAGGTGGTTCGTATGATGTACACAGCAGATGTTTTTACAATTTACGCAATTTGGTTTCCGGCCGCCTTTGGTTTTGCTGCACTTTTAGTTAAGCTCAATTCCTGATTTTTCGTATTGAATCAGGCGCATTATTTGGGCAAGCGCACAAGTGTGTCTTAGGGATTCCGTGAAAGCTGCCCGGGTAGTATTGTTCCGGGGCTGGGTTTCACAAGTAAGGCTTGTTGGTGGGCAGACTATATAATTAAGGTCACCGACAAGAAGAATGGTTAAAAATTGGGAGGGTGTCTTCAAATGAGACGTATAATAATTTCGACTGCAGCAGTACTTATGATGGCAATCGTGCCGTCGGTTGTCATGGCAAGTGCTGCGGCATATCCGAAGGGTGATGGTGATTTGGCGAATGGTAAAAAAATCTTTACCGAAGGTAAAGGTACTGTTCCGGCCTGTAACTCATGCCATGGCCCGGAAGGTCTGGGTGATGACAATATGGGCACACCGCGTATCGCGGGTCAGTTTTACACCTTTTTACACAAACAGTTGGAAGATTTTGCTTCTGACAAGCGCACAGACACCACCATGTTCATCATGAACGCCAATGCCAAGGGCTTGACGGAACAGGATCGCAAGGATGTTGCTACTTATCTGGCAAGTCTGCGCAAGAAAGGCGATACCAAAACCTCAAATCTTGAAGAATTGAAGGCCGCAGGTATCACTGTGGGTGAGACCCACAAAGGCAAGTCCCTAGTTTATTGGGGTGGAAATGATAAAGGTATTCCCGCCTGCTATTCCTGCCATGGTTTTAACGGCATGGGCGCGCCACCTATTTTCCCCATGATTGGTCAGCAGCGCTACGTCTATCTGGTTAACCAGTTGAAGAAATGGCGTGATGGTAGCCGTGCCAATGATCCTAAGGGTGCAATGCAGGCCGTGGCAAGAAAAATGTCTGATGAAGATATCAATAATGCCGCTGCTTATTTGACAACGACTTCATTTTACTCCGATGGAAATCTGCATACTGCGTATGACCCCGCGCACTAAGCCAGCACTCGCTGGTTTATAAAAAATAATAGTCAGGTCCTTAGGCGGGGAAGCTTTTCCCCGCCTTGTTTTTTAGGGGCAGACAAATTGAACTTCCCGTATTCTGTGTTGTCAAACTTCTGTATGGTTTGTATTCCCCTTGCATACTTATTCTCTTATAGGCTATTCCTATAGCCTTCCTATGTTTGATCATTTTCATATATAAGGCGCTATTTCATGGGGAAGCAACGTCTAAAGTCTGGTGAGAAAATACTTTTTAGTATTTTTGGCGCGTTTTTGGTGTTGGGGATCATCGCTTTTATTGCGCTTGAAGTGGTGCGTTCGCGTGCTTCAACGCCAATGTTTGTCAGCACTACCCACTTTAATTTCTCACCTGTGGGTCTGGAAGGTTCAAAAATTTATCGTGAGGCGCGCTGTAACTCGTGCCATCGCGCCTTGCGTATGGGCACCAACATGGGGCTGAACCTCGATGGCATCGGCTCACGCCGTTCGCTGCAATGGATAGAGGGATTTTTAAATGACCCGGAAAAAGTATATGGTGCTACTACCATTGATCACGGCAGCAGTTTATCGGCACCCAAAGAGGCAAACTATGTCGCTAAATTGCCCAAGGAAGATCTGCGTAAAATCGCCATATTTTTATCAGAGTTAACCGCAGATTCCGGTTCGGCAGTGGCCAAGGCGCCGCCACAGGAGCGTTCTGGATTTATCGACGAAATGGTAAGCACATTTGCTCCGGAGAGCTGGAAGGAAAAATACAAGGATGTGCGTACTAAATCTTCTCAGGAAAGCTCACCTGAAGGTGGTATGGGCGTCAAGGATAGTGAGCAACAGTGAATAATAATGAGCCGTGGATCCATGCCCATGAGATGGATTATAAACGTTATACCTTATGGTTTTTTTATGCGTGTGTCATTTATAGTTTGATAGGGTTTTCCTGGGGGGTAATTGTTGGCATGTTACCTGACTTGAGGGAATTCATTAACCACCGTCCACATGGCAATCTTATTATGCTGGGTCATGGGCATATCAACCTGTTGGGTTGGGTGGAGATGGCTATTTTTGGTTCGGTGTACTATATCATTCCGCGCATTGTGAAGCGGCCCATTTATAGCTTGGGGTTGGTGAAGCTGCATTTCTGGACACATAATTTTGGTTTGTTGGGTATGGTCATTTCATTTGTGGCGGCGGGTACTCTGGGAGGCATGGCCAGCATGAGCATGACCCCTGATGAAGTGAAGGCCGTGGTGCGTCCGTTTATGATTATGGTGGGGTTGTTTGGTTCCATGGTGCTTGCCGCGAACTGTATCTGGGCGTATAACATTTTCAAAACCTGCGCGGGTTGGAAGGAGCGTCAGTGATGATGGCCCAGGCTGATAACGGCGCTGCATCCAGAGGCAAATTGTGGCCGATAGGGATCGCCGTGGGAATGGTTCTGATCGTAGGTCTGATACTGTTGGGATATGACTATGATGGGGGCAGTAATAAAGCCACGTTGTTGGTAGGCCAGAAAGCACCGGCGTTGCGTACTAAAACATTGGCCGATGTTGGGGGAGATTTTAGCAGAATCACCAGCTACCGTTACCCTGATGAGCGCATGTATCAATATTCTCTGGATGATGCACTGAAGACGGGGAAGCCGATTTTGCTGGAATTTGCCACTCCAGGCCATTGTACGGTGTGTGACGTGCAACTACAGCAGTTGAAATCACTGGCGGTCAAATATGAGTCCAAAGTCATTTTCATGCATATGGATCAATACCAGAACCCTGAAGCTTTTATTGCTTACAAGGTCAAGGGTGATCCATGGACATTCATGATTGATAGTGCCGGTATCGTGAGTGGCAAGCAGCCGGGTCGCATGCTGTATGGTGAGCTGGAATTGATGATTGGTCGCGCGTTAGGGGAAAGAAGCTAAAGATATGGCCGAATCAGGCAAGTGTTATCAGTTGGTACAGGATCGCAAGGGGTTGATGTGGGATTTATGGTTGTATGTGCCCACGGTCGTGTTCCTGATATTGATTGCCATCAAGGTGTGGTATGGACCATATCAGGATTGGACGTATGTGTTGGTGTTCATGGCGACATTTTTCGCCTTTGCCGGGGCTAATCGTATCCTAAAAACACGCTTGATGATATTGCCAGGCGCGCCCACCGCGATTGATGTCAACAAGCAGCGTGTGCGCTTTGAGCTGCGCAATGGTACGCAGGTGGACTTGGTGAAGGGCGTGCGTTTTTTTGGTGACTTTGTCGGTAAGAGTTTTGCCGTGACAGGCGTGGATATGTCTGGAAAGAAGCAGCAATATGTATTTCATCGTGGCCAGTTCGTGGATGAAGGCCAGTTCAAGGATGTGAAATCTTTTCTGCAGGTTTATAAATAGCCGTGTTGATGGGTTGAGAGTCCGTGAGTACAAGCCATGCTTGTACCGAAATACCGCCAGATTGAGTGCCCAGTTCCTGGAGTAAGTCGGTTTACAGTGTGTCTGTGACCCGCACACCCCACAGATCGTGTTCTTCCGTATCAATAATTTTTACTTCCACGAATTCTCCAACATTTAATCCGCTGGCATCTTCAATGAACACCTGTCCGTCGATGCCTGGGGCGTCTGCGGCTGAACGTGCCACGGCACCTTCGCTGTCGATTTCATCAATCAGTACGGTCATGCTTTTGCCAATTTTGCGTAGCAGTTTGGCGGTGCTGATATCTTCCTGTACGGCCATGAAGCGTGACATGCGTTCTTGCTTGACGTCTTCAGGCACGGGATTTGGCAGGGCGTTGGCGGCGGCGCCCGTCACTGGTGAATAGGTGAAGCAGCCGACACGATCCAGTTGTGCTTCCTGTAGAAAGTCCAGCAGGTATTCGAAGTCCTCATCGGTTTCGCCGGGGAAGCCGACGATAAACGTGCTGCGTACCGTAATGTCAGGGCACAGGGTACGCCAGTGATGCAGGCGTGCGAGCGTGTTTTCGCTATTGGCGGGACGTTTCATGGCTTTCAGGATGCGTGGCTGGGCGTGTTGTAAGGGTACGTCCAGATACGGCAGAATTTTGCCTTCCGCCATCAACGGAATAAGCTCATCGACATGCGGATAGGGGTATACGTAATGCATGCGTACCCATACACCCAGATCACCCAGCGCCTGTGCAAGATCAGTCAAGCGGGTCTTGATGGGCCGGCCTTGCCAGAAGCCCGTTCGGTATTTAACATCGACGCCATAGGCGCTGGTATCCTGTGAGATCACCAGCAGTTCACGTACGCCCGCTGTTACCAGGTTTTCGGCCTCCTGCATTACATCGCCAATCGGACGGCTGACCAGGTCACCGCGCATGGAGGGGATGATGCAAAAGCTGCAACGGTGATTACAGCCTTCCGAAATTTTCAAGTAGGCGTAATGTTTGGGTGTCAGCTTGATGCCTTGCGGCGGAATCAGGCTGGTGTACGGGTCGTGTGCGGGTGGCAGGTGATGGTGCACGGCATGCATGACTTCCTGCAGGGCGTGAGGGCCGGTGACGGCCAGTACCTGTGGGTGTGCCGCGCGAATCACGTCTTCACGTGCGCCCAGACAGCCGGTGACGATCACCTTGCCATTTTCTGCCAGGGCTTCACCGATGGTATCCAGTGATTCTTCCACAGCGCTGTCAATGAAGCCGCAGGTATTAACGACGACGAGGTCGGCATCTTGATAGGTGGGTGAGAGCGTGTACCCTTCGGCGCGTAACTGCGTGAGGATCTGCTCGGAATCGACGAGTGCCTTGGGGCAGCCGAGACTGATGAAGCCAACTTTAGGTGTGGAAGGTGTCATGGACTATTATGTGTGATCCTGGATGCGACGCAAAAAAACAACGCGTTATTGTAGCGTAATTTTTCGGGCGAGAGTGGGTTAACTGCTGATGTGCTGGATGTCGTCGATGGTATCTGTTTCGAGGCGATTGCGTCCCAGGTTTTTGGCGCGATACAGTGCGGTATCGGCGCGTTCGATCAGTGAGGTGAATGTTTCTCCGGGGCTGTAGAGTGCTATGCCTGCCGAGAAGGTGGGCATGGGCATGGCGATGTCATTGCATAAATAATGGCTGTCGAGCGTGCGTCGTTGCACTTTTCTCAGGGCGTGCATCACACCTTCAATATTGGTGTTGGGTAGCAGAACGGCGAACTCTTCGCCACCATAACGCGCCACCATGTCATGATGACGGAAGGTGGAGAGAATATTGGCCGCAAAGCAGCGCAACACTTCATCGCCTATTGTATGGCCATGCTTGTCATTGATGGCCTTGAATTCGTCGAGATCAAGTATCGCCAGCGCGAGAGGGCTGCCATAGCGCTGTACCCGGCCTACTTCATCTTCGAGTCGACGCATGAAAGCCCGCCGATTGGGCAGGTTGGTCAGATCATCGGTGAGACTGAGCAGGTGCACGCGGGTTAATTCTTCATTTAACTGTCGGGTGTCTGTTTTGACGGCCTGCAAGTGGGCATGTGTGCTTTCAAGCTGGGCGCTAAGTGCCCGATTGGTTTCCAGTAGTCCCTGGGTTGCCTTGACGAGTACCAGTCTGGCGGCATCCAGGCTTTGCATTTTGGCGGCCAGATAAAGTCTGTTTAACTCAATTTCCAGGTGTAATCTGAACTCTTCGCTCTGGCGTATGGCCTGTGTTATTTCTTCATCAAGCATTTCCTGAATGCTTTGCATGTTTTTGTGTTTTTCATCGAGATGCTGGCGATAAGCCAGGTCTACGCGATGTTCAACCTGTGGTGCAGCGGGTTGCTGACCCATGCTGGAGGATGTGTTGGTTGCGGCATGGGCGGTGATGGGCGTGCCAAAGTTTTCCAGCAAAGGGATAAGCGCATCCCCGAGAATATTGTTTTTATCGGAATCTGCCTGCTCATGGTTATGAATATGGGTTGTGATATGTTGACGTAACCCGTCGATCTCATCCGCAGATAAGGGGGGGGTGAGGCGCAACTGAATAAGTTTTAGATGTGTACGTAACGGTGAATGCGCAGGGAGCTGCTGTTCGTAAGCGCTTAACGCGACATCCAGCAAGTTGATATACGATTGTTCCGTGTCGCTGTGAAGGGTGTCATTGTCGTTGAGGATGTGCGTGACATGTTGATGAATAATTGTGCCGGTTTCGGTCTGCTTGAGGGTTTCCAGCAGACGTAATACCTTGAGCGAAGCACTTCTTTCGTATGAAACTTTCCTGGATTCCGCTGCCATAAATTACTCTGCGTAGACTGGGTATTGCTGTTGCGAGTGTTGCTGATATCCCCCCCTTCCGTAGCCATGGGTTTTACTCAATGGCTGTAGAAAATTATAGCATAAGTCGGGGTTTTCGCTACGTAAGTGGCTATTATTTCGCTGAAATTGTTATGAAGAGAGGGTAAATTAATGATAGCTTGGCATTTTTTTATTCATTTGCCGGGAATGTTGAGATATTTTGCAGTGTGTCAGCGGCAGTCAGTTCATGCATATTCACCTTGAATCGGTTATTCTATGGGTTTTTATCAAAGCAGATTTACGGGGAGCACAGGGTTGATGTTTTCGCAAAAGATGACAATTGCCGGGTTTGATGACGAACTATGGACGGCGATGCAGGAAGAAGTAGTGCGTCAGGAAGAGCATATTGAACTGATCGCGTCCGAGAATTATGCCAGCCCGCGTGTAATGCAGGCACAAGGCTCTGTTTTGACTAATAAATATGCCGAAGGTTATCCCGGTAAGCGTTATTATGGTGGCTGTGAGTATGTGGATAAGGCTGAGCAATTGGCCATTGATCGCGTCAAGCAGTTGTTTAGTGCTGATTATGCCAATGTGCAGCCACACTCCGGGTCGCAGGCCAATGCGGCGGTGTATATGGCGTTGCTCAGTCCTGGCGATACCATTCTGGGCATGAGCCTGGCTCATGGGGGTCATTTGACACATGGCGCCAAGGTGAATTTCTCGGGCAAGATTTATAACGCCGTGCAATATGGCATTGATGCGGTGACCGGTGAGATTGACTATGCGCAGGTGGAGGCGCTGGCGCTGGCGCATAAGCCGAAAATGGTCGTGGCCGGGTTCAGTGCCTATTCTCGGGTGGTGGACTGGCAGCGTTTTCGCGCGATTGCCGACAGGATTGGGGCGTATCTGTTTGTCGATATGGCGCATGTCGCGGGTCTGGTGGCGGCGGGTGTGTACCCCAGCCCGGTGCAGATTGCTGATGTGACGACTTCGACGACGCATAAGACGCTGCGTGGCCCACGTGGCGGTATTATTTTGGCCAAGGCGAATCCCGAGATCGAGAAGAAGCTTAATTCCATGATCTTCCCTGGCATTCAGGGTGGCCCGTTGATGCATGTTATTGCTGCCAAGGCAGTGGCGTTCAAGGAAGCACTGCAACCCGAGTTCAAGACCTATCAGCAGCAAGTGGTGGTGAATGCCCGTGCCATGGCGCAGGTGTTCATGGAGCGTGGTTATAAAGTGCTTTCCGGAGGCACCGACAATCATTTGTTTCTGCTTGATCTGATCAATCGGGATGTCAGTGGTAAAGAGGCCGAAGAAGCATTGGGTGCCGCGTATATTACCGTGAACAAGAACAGTGTGCCGAATGATCCACGCTCCCCGTTTGTGACCAGCGGTATTCGTATTGGCACGCCGGCGGTGACCACGCGGGGTTTCAGGGAGACGGAAGTACGTGCGCTGGCAGGCTGGATTTGCGATGTGCTGGATAATGTACGGGATGCGGGCAATATTGAGCGTGTGAAGCGCCAGGTGCTGGACATTTGCGGGCGGTTCCCTGTCTATGCTGAATAGCGGCGTGTCTCCAGGGTAAAGAATGCGTTGTCCCTTTTGCAGTGCCGAAGATACCAAGGTCATTGATTCGCGTTTGGCGAATGAGGGTGATGCGGTACGTCGGCGCCGTGAATGTTTGACGTGTGCGGAGCGCTTTACCACGTTTGAAATGGCTGAGCTGGTCATGCCGCGTCTGGTGAAGCGTGACGGTAGTCGTGTGCCGTTTGATGAAGACAAGTTACGTTCAGGCATGTTGCGCGCTCTGGAAAAACGTCCGGTGCCTACCGAGCAGGTTGATGCGGCAATTAATCACATCAAGCACCGTCTGGCGACCACCGGCGATCGCGAAGTAAAATCGCGCGTGCTGGGCGAGTGGGTCATGGGTGAGTTGCGACAGCTTGATCAGGTTGCCTATGTGCGATTTGCTTCGGTCTACCGCAGCTTTCAGGATGTGAATGCCTTCCGTGAAGAAATTGATCGATTGGAGCAGGGGCAGATGTTATCTGTCCCGCTGGAGCCGGTGTCGGCGGTACCTGCCACGGTTGTTTCGCCGGACAAGCAGGTGTCTCCCGGCGAGTAATCGTATGGCGTAGCAGGGTTTCTTGCATCCCGGATTGATTCAGGCAGTACTTTCAGGCGCTTTTCATATCATGTCCAGTGTGGTCATCGATCATCAATTCATGGCACGTGCACTGCAACTTGCAGCACAGGGTCTTTACACTACGCATCCCAATCCGCGCGTGGGTTGTGTGATCGTGCGTGCCGGCGAGATTGTCGGTGAGGGCTGGCATGTGCGTGCCGGTGAACCGCATGCCGAGGTTCACGCCCTGGCGCAGGCGGGCACACGTGCGCGCGGTGCGACGGTGTATGTCACGCTGGAGCCGTGTTGTCATTATGGTCGTACCGCACCGTGTGTTGATGCCTTGATTGAAGCGGGTGTGGCGCGTGTGGTGGTGGCGATGATTGATCCTGACCCCAGAGTGGCTGGACAAGGTCTGGCACGACTGGTTGCCGCGGGCATTGCCACGGAAAGCAGTGTGCTACAGACACAGGCGGAAGCCTTGAATGCAGGGTTCATTACGCGTATGCGTGAGCGGCGTCCATGGGTGCGCTGCAAATTGGCGATGAGTATGGATGGTCGTACGGCGTTGCCAAGCGGTGAGAGTAAATGGGTTACCTCGGAAGCAGCGCGCCAGGATGTGCAGCATCTGCGTGCCAGCAGCGCGGCAATTTTGACGGGTATTGGCACGGTATTGGCTGATGATCCGGCGCTGACGGTACGCTCTGTGGCACCACAGGGCGTACCGTCAAGTGATCATGCTGTGCGACAGCCATTGCGCGTCGTGGTAGATAGCTGGTTGCGTACCCCGCCGCAGGCCCGGTTGCTGAAAGAACCGGGCCATACGCTGATTGTTACCACCACACAGGATCGGGTGAGCAGTGAAAAACTGGTGTGTGACAAGGTGACGGTCAACGTGCAACCTGATCGGCACGACCGCATGGCCGCAGGAAATAGGGCAACGCCGGGAGCCGTGGCCCACGGCGGTGTTGACCTGGTGGCGCTAATGCAAACATTGGCGATGGATTACGAAATCAATGATGTGCTGGTGGAAGCCGGCCCTATTCTGAATGGTGCGTTGCTGAGTGCCGGATTGATGGACGAGGTGATTATTTATATGGCGCCGCATTTGATGGGTGATGCAGCGCGTGGTTTGTTTCATTTGCCAGGATTACAGCAGATGAGTCAGCGTGTTGCACTGGATGTACAGGACATCCGCGCGGTGGGTCGTGACTGGCGGATCTCTGCGAAAGTTATGAGAAACAATTAGCATGTTTACAGGCATCATACAAGCCATCGGTAATATTACGGCGATTGAATCATCGGGTAGCGACGCGCGCGTGCATATTGCCGCCGACACGCTTGACCTGACACAAGCGGCCGCTCCTGCGCATTCCTGCGACGCGCAGGGATGCACTAGTGTCGCGGGGGGCAGGATGCACCCGCAAGGGGTACGCCGTGGTTGTAAGGGGCTAAAGCCCCAACAACACACGCAGCCGGGAGCGCCCACCCACGGCACTTGGGCCTCCTGCCCGGCGCAGGTGGGTGACAGCATTGCGGTTAATGGTGTATGTCTGACGGTGACTTCGTTTGCTGACCATGGATTCTGGGTGGATGTGTCAGGCGAGACACTCGCACGTACGACATTCGGTGAGATTAACGTGGGCAGCAAGGTCAATCTGGAGCAGGCGCTCACGCCGACGACCCGTTTGGGCGGACATCTGGTGAGCGGGCATGTGGACGGTATCGGCACGGTGACAAGCTGTTGGGAACAAGGCCGTTCCGTGCGCTTTGTGATTCAGGCGCCACCACCGCTTGCCAGATACATTGCCGAAAAAGGGTCGATTTGTGTGGATGGTGTGAGCCTGACGGTGAACGGGGTGAGCGGCGTATCGTTTGATGTCAACCTGGTGCCACACACCCTGCAGGAAACCACGCTGGGCGCGTTTGCAGCAGGCCAGCGGGTGAATCTTGAGGTGGATATTCTGGCGCGTTACCTGGAGCGTTTATTATTGGGTGAGGGTGCGGCACAACCCCAGGCTCCCCTGCAGAGCGCGGGTATTACGCAGGCCTTTCTGGTGGAACATGGATTTATTAAAAGCTGACCGGTATGCTACTTAGTTCGATTCCTGACATTCTTGAAGATCTTCGCCAGGGTAAAATGGTTATCATTGTTGATGATGAAGATCGTGAAAATGAAGGTGACCTGCTGATGGCGGCACAATGTGTGCGTGCCGAAGACATTAACTTTATGGCGCGCTACGGGCGTGGTCTGGTCTGCCTGACGCTCACGCGTGAACGCTGCGAGCAATTGCGCCTGCCGCTCATGGTCAGCAGCACCAATGACAAGCACCTGACCAATTTTACGGTTTCCATCGAAGCGGCCGAGGGCGTGACGACCGGTATCTCGGCCGCCGATCGTGCCGTCACTGTACAGGCAGCGGTTGCCGCAGATGCCAGACCGGAAGATATCGTACAGCCGGGCCATATTTTTCCTATTATGGCGCAACCCGGTGGCGTATTGGCGCGTGCGGGGCATACCGAAGCGGGATGTGATCTGGCGCGCCTGGCGGGCATGGCGCCGGCCAGCGTGATTGTGGAAATTCTTAACGATGATGGCAGCATGGCGCGCCGCCCTGATCTGGATACGTTTGCACAGCAGCATGGTTTAAGGATTGGTGCAATTGCTGATCTGATTCGTTACCGCCGCGAGAACGAAAAAACAGTGGAGCGTGTTGCCGAATGTAATTTTCCATCAGAATACGGAAACTTTCGCCTCATGGCCTACCAGGACAGTCTTGATCATGGTCTGCATCTGGCATTGGTCATGGGCGACATCACGCCCGAGCAGCCGACACTGGTGCGCGTGCATTTGCAGGATACCCTGTGTGACGTGCTGGGATCGCAGCGTGAAGATGCAGGCTGGCCGCTCCGCGATACCTTGCGACGTATTGCGGCGGCGGGCATCGGTGTGGCGGTGGTGTTGCACAAGAGTGAAGAGGCCAGTGATCTGGTGCGGCGCATCAGAGATTATCAATTAAAAGATAAGGGTATAAACTTGCCCAGGCCAGACGTGAATATTGATTTGCGAACCTATGGTGCGGGCGCGCAGATTCTGGCCGATATAGGCGTAGGCAGGATGCGGGTTCTGGGCGCACCTAAAAAAGTACATGGTTTGGCGGGATTCGGTCTGGAAGTGGTCGAGTACGTGGATTTCAGAAGCGATGCCCATTCGGCACATACAGGCAAGTGAGTAATATCGAGATGAGTGACATTAAAAAAATTGAAGGTGACCTGGTAGTGCGTGGTGCACAGTTCGCTATCGTGGCGAGCCGCTTTAACAGCTTTATTGTAGATCATCTGGTCAGTGGTGCAGTAGATGTCCTGCTGCGTCATGGCGCAACAGCGCCAGACATCAGTGTTATCTATGCGCCCGGCGCCTATGAGTTACCGCTGGTGGCGCAACGGGTTGCCGCCAGCAAGCGTTATGCTGCAATTATTGCCGTAGGCGCAGTGATTCGCGGCAGCACCCCGCATTTTGACTATGTGGCGGGCGAATGCAGCAAGGGTTTGGCCAGTGTTGCCTTGCAGCATGATGTGCCGGTTGCGTTTGGCGTACTTACAGTAGACACCATCGAGCAGGCCATTGAACGTGCCGGCACCAAGGCGGGTAACAAGGGTGTTGATGCGGCCCTGTCTGCGATTGAAATGGTAAATCTGCTGCGACAGTTATCAGGCAAGCCATGAGCTTGCTGTCCACAGGAAAACAGCCATGACCCTTCCGCCTGCCATGAAAAATAATGAGCCATCCTCGCCATCAGCCACACACGCGCCCAATAAATCCAGAGGCTCAACCAGCTTGAGCAAAGGCCGTAATCTGGCACGGCGTTGCGCCGTGCAAGCCTTGTATCAATGGCAGCTTACCCAGCAAAATGTGAGTGATATTGATGTGCAGTTTGTAACTGAGCATGATATTAAAAAAGTGGATATCCCTTATTTTCAGGAGTTGCTGCACCAGATACCTGCACATATTACTGAGCTGGATGCACACTATGCGGTGTTTCTTGATCGTCCGGTGCATGCGCTTGATCCGGTGGAATGCGCCATTTTACGCATCAGCGTTTATGAGCTTGTGCATCGTCTGGATATTCCGTATCGTGTCGTCATTAATGAGGGCGTGGATATGGCCAAAGTATTTGGTGCAGAGCAAAGTCACAAATATATCAACGGCGTCCTAGATAAAGCAGCGCGCAAGCTGCGTACCACTGAAATACAGATGAGATCCAGAAAGCCCACCGTATGAAACGTTCCCTCAGTATAGAATAATAGAAAGGGTAAGGAAGCCATGCCGTCGTCGGAGTTCGATATCATCCAGCGCTACTTTACATCGGCAGTCTCTGAGCGTGATGATGTCGTGCACGGTATTGGTGATGATGGTGCAGTGCTGCATGTGCCGATTGGTATGGATCTGGTGGTCTCTATCGACACCTTGGTCTCGGGCGTGCATTTTTTTGCCGATGTTGATCCCGCCGCGCTGGGCTACAAGGCACTGGCGGTTAATCTCAGTGATATGGCGGCCATGGGCGCTGAACCTGCCTGGGCCACGCTCGCATTAACATTGCCAACGGTTGATGCCTCCTGGCTGGAGGCGTTTAGTCGGGGTTTTTTTGAATTGGCAGAGCGTTATGGCGTGCAGTTGGTCGGCGGTGATACCTGTCGTGGTCCCCTTGCGGTGTCAGTGCAAATGCACGGATTTGTTCCCCAGCATGCGGCGTTGCGACGCACGGGCGCCATGCCGGGCGATTTGATTTATGTCACAGGCACGCTCGGTGATGCAGGTCTGGCGTTACACGCTGTGCAGAATCATCGGCGCCTGCCCGAAGCGCATGCCCATTATCTGACAGGCCGTCTTGAGCGTCCGTCTCCCCGTGTTTTCGAAGGACTGGCATTGCATGGCATCGCTTCTGCGGCCATTGATATTTCTGATGGGTTGGCCGCAGACCTGGGGCACATCCTCACCGCCAGCGGAGTGGGCGCCACACTCAACGTTGAACGCCTGCCTGTGTCACGTGCCTTTATTGCAACAGCACAGGGCGATGATTGCTGGCAACTCCCCCTGTCAGCGGGTGATGATTATGAGCTATGTTTTACCGTGCCTGAGGAAAAGCAGGCCAAGGCCGAACAGGTTTTTGCACGCTTTGGATGTGGTGCCATGTGCATTGGTATCATCGAGCCACAACCGGGGTTACGCTGCAAACGTGCCAGCGGTGAACTATTGGTACCCTCTACCAGCGGTTATCAGCATTTCGAACCCGTATCTACATGAAGCCTGCCGTCCGCACCCCCTCCAGCGTGTGGCGTAACCCGATCCATTTTCTCGCTTTCGGAGGTGGTGCAGGCGCCAGCAAAATTGCCCCCGGCACCTGCGGCACGCTGGTTGCCATTCCCCTGTATATACTCTTGCAGGACTTGCCGGTGTTGATGTATATATTCGTTACCGTTGCATTGTTCCTGCTGGGGATCTGGCTGTGCCGGATCACAACGCGCGATCTGGGCGTGCATGATCACCCGGGCATCGTATGGGACGAAATTGTCGGCTACCTGATCACCATGACGGCGGCACCCGCAGGTGCGGAGTCAGCCTGGCTATGGATCGTGTTGGGTTTCGCCCTGTTCCGGCTGTTTGATATCTGGAAACCATGGCCCATTAACCTGCTGGACCGGCAGGTGAAGGGCGGGTTTGGCATCATGATTGACGATGTCGTGGCGGGACTCTATGCGTGGCTATTAATGCAGGGCATTGCCATGAGCGTATGATACAGGCATGCTTTGGCCCACGCGGAACAACGGTAAATATTAGTCAAACCAAATCACAGGAGAGCAGCAATGAGCAAAGGCATCGAGAGCAAGAAAGAAAGTAAAAAGGCACCTGCCAAGACCATGAAGGAAAAGCGAGCCGCCAAAAAAGCCAAGAAAGATACCCGATAACAGGTTTGCATAAACCTCGCCTGCCTGTGAGGTCGGGGTACTCCTTCGACAAAGATTCCGCACAAAAAAAAGCCCAGGCGCTTGGAGCGGCCCGGGCCAAAGGTTGGATCATGGCTGACGGCTGGGAGGGAGGGGGGATGCCGTCAACCATTACCCTGGAGCCTATTATCCCTAGTTTCAGCATTAATTCTGTGCGTTGCATCACACAATGAGAATTTTCTTGTGACGGTCATTCTTTACCCCGCAATCAGATGAGTTGAATGTTACTTTGAAGCAGTCGGTTAGGGTTTTTTGTGGCAGGCATATGACAGTTATTGGCCAGGATCGCGCCCCCAGTCAGCCCTTGATCATGGCGGTGCTACTGGGGTCCGGCTCCAACGAAATTGCAGCTACCAGGATGAAATCCCTGTAATTCCATAGTAAAATAGTCAGGTATTATCCCGTATTTTTATTATGGTAACATGATCCCATGTTTAATCGACTTCGTGAAGATATCCACTGCGTGTTTGACCGTGACCCGGCGGCACGCACCACCCTGGAAGTGCTCACCACCTACGCGGGAGTGCATGCGCTATTACTGCATCGCGTCAGTCATGCGCTCTGGAACGCCAACCTGAAGTGGCTGGCGCGCTTTCTCGCGGCCCTGGCGCGCTGGTTTACCGGTGTTGAAATCCACCCCGGCGCCCGGATTGGCCGCCGTTTTTTCATTGACCATGGCATGGGCGTTGTTATCGGAGAAACGGCGGAGATCGGCGATGATTGCACGCTTTACCACGGCGTTACCCTCGGAGGCACCACTTGGCAGGCTGGCAAACGTCACCCTACACTGGCAAACAACGTTGTCGTTGGTGCAGGTGCCAAAGTGCTGGGGCCCATCACCATTGGTGAGGGTGGCCGCGTGGGTTCCAATGCCGTGGTCGTTAAAGATGTGCCCCCTGGCGCCACCGTGGTGGGTATCCCCGGCCGCATCGTCGTGCGTAGCCGTGAAAAAACGGCCCCTGATGACCAGCGGCGCCGCGCCTTTGCCGAAAAGATTGGTTTTGACGCCTATGGTACCAGTCAGGACATGCCTGACCCGGTCGTGAATGCCGTCAACGCCATGCTCGACCACATCCACGCCCTGGATAATCGCGTCGAAGAAATGACCCGCGAAATCGTAAAACTGGGTGGCAAGGTGGAGGGTGCGGCCTTGCCCGATTTAAAGCAGTGTGAAATGGATGCTGATAAGCCAGGTAGAGCGGATTGAAAATATGCAGAATTTTGTCTGAGGATCAATGAGGTCATAACACTATGTCCACCACGGTGCCCGCCAGGGAGAGCGACGCGGAGGCGAGCGTTGGTGGGCAAGCCCCGGATAGCCGAGGTTTCCCTGTTTTGTCGGAATGTGTGCGAGAGCCGCCGTGTAGATAACATAGGGAAACAACGACAGGCGTAGTGGTCGCCGAGGCGGTCATTTTGGGGACGGGGATGTCCCAAAATAGTTCGCGAGCACGGTGATACACTTTTTGTTTTTCAACAGTCGGCTAATCCGGATCAGGTTTGACAGGAGGCGCGAATGGAATTACAAGACGCCATCGTGAGTGTTCCGAAAACGATGGAGAAGTATTTTGGTTACGCGGGAAAAATGTTTAAACCGTCATCTGATACGGTCACCTCGTTAATAAACAAGATTCCAGTCCGTGCATTAATTCTGGCGTCTGATGATTTACTGATAGCCAGTCCGGAGTATGCGCATGCGGTGACGGGTGCGATCAAAAACGCACTGGACTGGAGGGTGGGTAATGAGTCATTTGTTAACAAGCCTGTGGCTTTTCTGATCTGAACGCGTTGCCACGCGCAATACATGCGTAAGGCTCATTGCGGAAAACGGTATATACCATGTCCGTGCGTATTGTCGATGAAGCGTGTATCACGACTCCTTTGTTAGGTTTCTATTTTGACGAAGATAGCATCGTCAAGCACCCCGTAATTATGCCTGCTTTGCTGACTGTGCTGGATTCACTCAAGAGATCTGTTCATAAAACGTAACACATGCTGGAAGCGGGCGCCAAGGTACCCATTATCTGCAAAGATAATGCGGGAAGCGTCGCTGGGTAGTTCATGCACATTTTACTTAATAGTCATCATGTCTATGACTTGTGCACCGTTCCTCTGCGCTTGCTAAGATTCGATGGGTGCGCGTATATTGAGGCTGAGTATCAAAACTAATGTGATGGATGCTGTCTTTACTCACTCGAGATTCAGCAGGTAAGCGTGAGCACTGGAACATTTAAAAGTTTGCATTCACGAAATATTCCCATTGATGTTGTGACTTGTATCCATTCACAAAGGTGAAGCATGTGTATCCGGGTTTGGAGAAAGTGGAGTCTGGAGAACCACTATAAAAAACGGGGCGGTACTCGAAAAGCCATATGAGTAGGGATGAAGCTGCATTGAAGGAGATCTGATATGTCTGGAATTGCAAATACAAGCGGTGAATTGATATTAGGCAAAGGTGCTCAGTTCTGGGTGTATCTCTCGCCACAACATGATACTGCCAAGGTCGTCAAGGATTGGTCAGTCACTATTTCCCAGGGTAGCTGGAGTGACACGATTACGTCTAAAAATCCCACCCGGCAGATTCGAACGCCCAACCTGTCGGGTTTGTTTGACATTAAAATAACGACCATGAATAACTCTACGAATCCACCTTCTGAAATACCTATTCCTCCTCTGCCACCCAGCACCAATCAAATTGGCTGTAATTCAAATTGTGCCTCCATGGTGGGAATCGTGGCAAACGAAAAACCCCTGCTGGGTGGCGCGAATGCACAATTCTGGACGACCTGGGATGCGTTGTGTAAAACGGGCTGATAAATAAATGCAACGGATTCGGGAGGCATGGGTACACCCACTTTCCGCGCCGATTGATGTTTACGTGATACGTGCCAGTGATAGGGTTGTGAAAAATCCGGCAGGTTGTTGGCCTGCCGGAGAGTAATAGCCGTGTTATGGTACGCGTTTGATGGTGATCTGTGCAGCCGGGTTGCGCCAGTCACGGTCGGCGGGGATCAGATTGCCGATGCCGTGAATGCCGGCATGAATATGCACAAAGCCTTCACCACCTGCGTTGGGTGAAGCGCCTTCACCCCCGCACACCGGGCCGGGAATATTGGCGCACAACTCATCATTGGGTTCGCTGCCGGCATCGTAGGCAGGTGACTCAAGTGATAATGTCTGTCTTCCTTTCGGGCCGTGTATACCGTTGAGCGCAAAGAAGCCATCGTTGGTGGGTATTAACATCGAGGCTACGCTAATGTGATCGAATTTGCTCTGAGTTCTGATTTTAACCGTAACGGATTTGCCAGGTGCCAATAGCCCAGGGATTGTGGTGACATTAAGCACGTCGGGGTTGGCACTCAGCATTGCCATCAAGGGCGCGGTATTGCCGCCCTCCGCCAGAGTGGCAAGTTCCGGACTGGCGGGTGTGCCTTCGGTAAAAAGTTTAATGCCCTCTTTGTGTGTTGCCACCATGATGGGGGTGAATGACTGTCCACGCGTTACATTGGTGACAGTGACTTCGTAATGGTTGCCGGCAGCACTATCTTCCTTGTCGGCGTATGCGCTTGCAGTGAACATGAGGCTTAATGCCAAGAGCGGTGCAAATTTTTTCATGGATGTTTTCTCCTGTGACGTGATGGTTTTTGCAAGGACCAAGGGATACCTCACATTTCCTTGTCCATCGCCGTAGCATTCTGCTGCGGTAATATCACGCCATCATCACGAACCTGTGACATTTATGTCACAGGTTCGCCGAAAACCTCTGATTATTTTGCGAGCGCGATGCTCTGGTGGCTCAGGGTTATTTCGGGTCAGTAATGCGTACGCAAGTCCGTGCGCGTTACTGGCGGTGAGTGCCTAATAATTGCCCCATCTGCACAGGTGCAGCGGGTTGAATTGACGCCGCCAGATCCATTTGGTTTGCGCCAAATAATACAATGGCGGTAGATCCCATGTTAAACCGCCCCATTTCCGCACCGTGTTGCAGTGTGACGTTATCTGCACGGTTATCCCAGGCTTTCAGTGTGTTGAGAGTGTGCTGGTGAATGGGGCCTGTCCATACCGTTTCGATACCTGCGACAAACATGGCGCCGACCAGAACCAATGCCATGGGCCCCGCCGCCGTCTCGAAAATGGCCACCAGTCGTTCATTGCGTGCAAATAAACCCGGTACGCAACGTGTAGTGCGTGGGTTAACGCTGAACAGCCGTCCGGGAATGTAGATGGTTTCGATCAGGCGGCCCGTCAACGGCATGTGAATGCGGTGATAGTCGCGCGGTGAAAGGTACAGCGTGGCATAAGTGCCGCCCATGAATGCTGCTGCGCGTTCGGTAGATCCACCCAGCAGGGTTTCCAGGCTGTAGTCCTGTCCCTTGGCCTGAAAGATGCGTCCGTCACGAATCACTCCGGCCTGACTCACCGCACCGTCAACCGGGCAGGCAATATCATGATCACCGTGCACCACGGGCCGCGCACCCGGTTTGAGTGCGCGGGTGAAAAAGGTGTTGAAGTTCGGGTGGACGAATGCGTCAGCCTCCAGCGCAATGCTCATATCCACCTGATAGCGTTTGATAAACCAGCGGATTTGCCAGTTTTTCCAGCGTGCGTACCGGGCACGGGTGAGAATATACATCAGCCGTGTCAGCGCATGGTGTGGCGAGATATGCTGTGTCAGGAATGTAGATATGTAATCAGAAAGTGAAGCGGTCACATTTGCCGGGTGTTGCGGATGTTCCATGCGAATATTAAATCCTGGTTTTTGAAGGGCGGGAGGGCAAGCGTAAACTGTTACACTTTATCAAAAATGTCCGGTTTTGGACAGGCCGCAAGCAAAATCAGACGCTTGGGGTGTTGGTCGGGTGTTGAGCAGTGGTAGAATATCAGGTGTTTGCGGGTTGCAAGGAGGTGAAAATGGACGCAGAACTCGAATCGCTGGCGTATCAGATGGGCGAGGCATTACAGCGTCAGGGTTTGATGCTGGCAACGGCGGAATCATGCACAGGTGGATGGATTGCCCATGCTGTGACGGCCATTGCGGGGAGTTCGCAGTGGTTTGAACGTGGTTTTATTACCTACTCCAATATCGCCAAACAGGAAATGCTCGGGGTGCAGGCTGATACCCTGCAACGCTGCGGTGCCGTCAGCGAACCCATAGCCTGTGAAATGGCCGAGGGTGTGCTCAAGCATAGCCTTGCCCAGATCAGCGTCGCGGTGAGTGGCATTGCCGGGCCGGGAGGGGCAACCGCCGATAAGCCGGTGGGCACCGTGTGCCTGGCATGGGCGAGACTTGATCAGCATCGTGCCGTGATGCGCAGCAACACCCTACATTTCCCGGGTGATCGCGAAGCAGTACGCCGCGCGGCGGTGATGGCCGCCATGCGCGGTGTACTCGAAATAATATAAGACATTGACTACAGGATTATGAAAAAGAATCACACCAGCCTCATCGAGCAGCAGCTTAAGCAACGTATTTTAATACTGGATGGTGCCATGGGCACCATGATCCAGACATACAAATTGAGTGAAGCAGACTATCGTGGTACGCGCTTTGCCGATTTTGCACATGATGTAAAAGGTAACAATGATTTGCTGACGCTTACCCAACCGCAGATTATTTACGCCATCCATAGCGCTTATCTGGACGCGGGCGCGGATATTCTCGAAACCAATACGTTTAACTCCACGGCGATTTCCATGGCCGATTATCACATGGAAGAACTGGTGTATGAACTGAATTTCGCGGCTGCAAAACTGGCGCGTGCGGCGGCTGATGCAGCCCAGGCCAAGACGCCGGATAAGCCCCGCTTTGTCGCGGGCGTGTTGGGGCCGACTAGCCGCACGGCGTCAATCTCGCCCTCTGTAAATGATCCGGGCTTCAGAAATGTGACGTTTGATCAGTTGGTAGCGACGTATGTTGAGGCGATCCACGGCCTGGTGGAAGGGGGCTCGGATATTTTGATGGTGGAGACAATCTTTGACACGCTCAATGCCAAGGCCGCGTTGTTTGCGATTGAGCAATATTTTGAAGATCACCATGTACGGCTACCGATCATGATCTCTGGCACCATCACCGACGCCAGTGGCCGCACCTTGTCGGGCCAGGTGACAGAGGCGTTCTGGAATTCGGTATCGCATGTGCGGCCGTTAAGCGTAGGCTTGAACTGTGCGCTGGGGGCCAAGGAATTACGCCCCTATATTCAGGAGCTGTCGAAGGTTGCGGATACCTATGTCAGCGCCCATCCTAATGCGGGTCTGCCTAATGAGTTTGGCGAATATGATGAAAGCCCAGAGTCGATGGCAGAGCTGATTAAAGAGTTTGCCGCGAGTGGCTTTCTGAATATTGTGGGTGGATGCTGCGGTACTACACCTGCGCATATTAAAGCGATTGCTGAAGTGGTGCGTTCCCTGCCGCCGCGCGCAATCCCAGAAATTGAAAAAAAATGCCGTTTGTCAGGGCTGGAGCCGTTTAATATTGGCGCGGACTCGCTGTTTGTGAATGTTGGTGAACGTACTAATGTCACTGGCTCAAAAATGTTTTCGCGTCTGATTCTCGGTGGCGAGTACGACAAGGCGCTTGATGTGGCGCGTCAGCAGGTAGAAAACGGCGCGCAGATTATTGACATCAACGTGGATGAAGGCATGTTGGATTCGGAAAAGGCGATGGTCACTTTTTTGCATTTGATTGCCTCTGAGCCGGATATTTCACGTGTGCCGATTATGATCGACTCGTCAAAGTGGTCAGTGATTGAGGCGGGCTTGAAGTGTGTGCAAGGCAAGTCTATCGTCAACTCAATCAGCATGAAAGAAGGCAAGGCCGAGTTTGTGGAAAGAGCCAAGCTGGTGCGCCGTTATGGCGCAGCAGTGATTGTGATGGCGTTTGATGAGAAAGGCCAGGCCGATACGCAACAGCGCAAGGTTGAAATCTGCACCGAGTCTTATAATATTCTCGTCAATGAAGTGGGATTTCCGCCCGAAGATATTATCTTTGATCCGAATATATTTGCCGTGGCGACGGGCATTGAAGAACATAATAACTATGGCGTGGATTTTATCGAGGCCACGCGGATTATCACGCAAACCTTGCCCTATGCGAAGGTCAGCGGCGGCGTGAGCAATGTCTCGTTCTCGTTTCGTGGCAACGAGCCGGTGCGCGAAGCGATACATACGGCTTTTTTATATCACGCCATCAAAGCTGGCATGACAATGGGCATTGTCAATGCCGGACAGTTGGGTGTGTATGAACAGATTCCGCCCGACGTGCTGGAGCGCGTTGAAGACGTGCTGCTTAACCGCCGCCCGGATTCAACCGAGCGGCTGGTGGAATTTGCCGAGTCGGTAAAAGGCGGCGACAAAGTTAAGGTCGAAGATCTGGCATGGCGTAATGGCACGGTGACTGAGCGGCTCACCCATGCGCTGGTACGTGGCATTACCACTTACGTGATTGAAGATACTGAGGAGGCGCGCAGCCAGTCAGAGCGCCCTATCCATGTGATTGAAGGGCCGCTGATGACGGGCATGAACGTGGTAGGTGATTTGTTTGGTGAGGGCAAGATGTTTTTGCCGCAGGTGGTTAAAAGTGCACGCGTAATGAAACAGGCGGTAGCGCATCTTATTCCGTACATCGAAGCGGAGAAAGGTGCAGGCGGTGAACAAAAGGCCAAAGGCAAAATTCTGATGGCCACCGTAAAAGGTGATGTTCACGATATTGGCAAGAATATCGTTGGCGTGGTGTTGCAATGCAATAATTTTGATGTGGTTGACCTGGGTGTGATGGTGCCCTGTGCCAGAATATTGCAGGTTGCGCGCGATGAAAAAGTGGATATCATTGGGCTGTCCGGGTTGATCACGCCCTCACTGGAAGAAATGGCGTATGTCGCCAAGGAAATGGAGCGTGAAGGTTTCACCATTCCGCTATTGATTGGCGGTGCCACGACATCACGCGTGCATACCGCCGTCAAGATTGAACCGGGGTATCACGGGCCTACCGTGTATGTGCAGGATGCGTCGCGCAGCGTTGGGGTTTGTTCCAGCCTGTTAAGCGATGATTTGAAGACCGGGTTTGTTAATGATGTAAAAATTGAATATGAAAAAATACGCGTAGATCGTAAAGGCAGAAAATCTGAAAGCAAGCGCCACACATTGGTGGATGCACGCCAGCACGGCCTGAAAACCGATTGGCAGGCCTATGTTCCACCCACGCCGCATCTGGTGGGTTTGCGGGCTTTTGAAAGTTATCCGCTGGCGGAGATCAGCGCGTATATCGACTGGACGCCTTTTTTTCAAACCTGGGAGCTTGCCGGACGTTACCCAAAAATTTTGGGTGACGCTGTGGTAGGTGAAGCCGCGACGAACGTATTTAATGATGCGCAGCATATGCTCAAGCGCATCATTGATGAAAAGTGGTTACAGGCCAATGTGGTGATTGGTATTTTCCCTGCCAATAGCGTTAATGAAGATATCGAAATTTATAGCGATGAATCCCGCACGAAAATAGCCATGACCTTCCACACGTTACGCCAGCAGGTGATGAAACCACCGGGCCGGCCCAATCTGTGCCTGGCGGATTTTATTGCGCCTAAAAACAGCAGCGTTAAGGATTACATCGGCGCGTTTGCGGTGACCACCGGCATCGGCATTGATCCGCGGGTTGCTGAATATGAAAAAAATCATGATGACTACAACAGCATCATGCTCAAGGCGCTGGCGGATCGTCTGGCGGAAGCCTGTGCCGAAATGATGCACCAACGGATACGCAAAGAGTTCTGGGGCTATGCGCCTGATGAACACCTGAGTAACGAAGACTTCATAGAAGAAAAATACCGTGGTGTGCGTCCCGCGCCGGGTTATGCGGCGTGTCCTGATCATACCGAAAAGGGGCCGCTGTTTGATCTGCTGGATGCGCCGAAAAAAGCGGAAATTACACTCACAGAAAGTTTCGCCATGTTGCCCACGGCGGCAGTGAGTGGTTTTTATTTCTCTCATCCTGAGTCATCTTATTTTTCGGTGGGAAAAATAGAAAAAGACCAGGTGGAAGATTATGCGCGGCGCAAAGGCATGGATGTGGCGACCATGGAGCGGTGGCTGGCGCCAGTCCTGGCTTATGATGAATGACAAAGAGGCATTGCAATGACACACTATACGTTACGTTCCGACATGCTATCAGTAAGAATTTCCAGCCAGGGCGCTGAAATGCAATCTATCAAAACAGCGGCAGGGCTGGAGTTACTCTGGCAGGCTGACCCCGCCGTATGGGCGCGTCATGCGCCGCATTTGTTCCCGATTGTCGGCCGGTTGAAAAACGACACATTGCATCATGAGGGTAAGGGTTATCAGCTCAGCCAGCACGGCTTTGCGCGTGACTTGCCCTTTGTATGTGAATCCTCAAGCGATAGCAGTTGCACGATGTTGCTGACAGATAGCGAGCAGACACGCGAACGTTATCCCTTTGCGTTTGAGTTACGTATTACCCATCGTTTGAAAAATAATACGTTGGAAATTATTTATGCGGTGCGTAACCCGGCTGCCAGTGATTTGTTATGCAGCGTGGGCACCCACCCCGCCTTCGCCTGGCCGCTATCTTCCGGCATAGACAGGGCACAGCACAAACTTGTATTTGATCACGCGGAACCCGCGCCGATACGCCGTTTACAGGGCGGTCTGGTGAAAAGCGAAACGTATCCCACGCCTGTACAGGGTCGTGCCATGCCATTGAGTGACGCGCTGTTTGTGGATGACGTAATATTTTTTGATAACCTCAAAAGCCGTTCACTGAAATATACGGCTCCTGATGTCCCTGGTACGCCGGTGATCCGTGTTGATTTTGCTGACTTCCCGCATTTGGGCATCTGGACTAAGCCTGGCGCGCCTTTTGTGTGTATAGAGCCTTGGCAGGGCCATGCCAGCCCGCAGGAATTTGACGGTGAATTTCGTGATAAGCCGGGCGTGGTGAGCATCGCTGCCGGGCAGGAGCGCGCGTGGCGCTATACAATTTCGGTGGGATAACGCTATTTCCAATTCAATAACTGATGTTACGCAAAGCTCATAGGGTACAGCCACGCAAGGAAACGCAAAAGATAGGCGAGGGACAATTCTCCAGCCGCCTGCCGCACGGGATTCAACGCAAAGCAAAACAGCGCCTTGACGCGGTACATGCCGCTGATACTCTGGAGGATTTGCGTCTGCCTCCCTCCAACTGGCTAGTAGTGCGTTTCACTAAAACACTGTCATTTCGACCGAAGGGAGAAATCTTGTCTACATTGAGCCTGTATAGATTTCTCCCTTCGGTCGAAATGACAGAATTTTGTAAGTGTTTTACTGAAACGCACTACCAGGAGTGTAGTGGTCAAGTGTTTTTGGCCACTGCCCTTTGAGTTTCCCAATACCTTTTTTCCGCCCTATCGGGTGCCAATCCACCATTGTGAGTATGCGGTCGAAATGGGTTGTAATACCCCAATATGTAATCGATGACCCCTTGCTTTGCCTCGTTAAACGAGGGGTAGCCAATCTCAGGAATCCATTCTGTTTTTAAACTACGAAAGAAGCGTTCCATGGGGCTGTTGTCCCAGCAGTTTCCTCGGCGACCCATGCTTTGTGTCATTTGATAGCGCCACAGCGCTTGCCTGAATGACAGGCTAGTGTACTGGCACCCTTGGTCTTCGTTAAACATAACGCCCTTTGGCCTTCCTCTTGACTCATAGGCCATCATCAACGCCTTTTTCGTCAAGTCGCTATCCGGTGAAAGCGAGAGTGCCCAGCCAATCGGCTTTCGCGAGAACAGATCCAGCACTACCGCCAGATAAGCCCAGCGACTCCCACTCCAAATAGAGGTAATGTCACCGACCCACACCTGGTGGGGGGCGGCCACATCAAACTGACGATCCAGGCGATTCGGTATATCAAGACGCGCCTGCGCCGCCTTCTTGTAACGGTGCTTGGGTTGTTGATTACTCACCAACCCCAGTAGCGTCATGCGTCTTGCCGCACGGTACCGGGTCAGGGGAATCCCATTGTCGCTGACCATCGTGGCAATAGATCGAGCACCTGCAGAGCCATTACTGAGTTGATGGGCTTGCCTGACGCGCTCTTGAAGTCTTAGCTCTTCCTGGCTGGTTTCTTTTGGATTATCACGCCAGTAGCGATAGCGGCTGCGCTGAATACCAAATATCTCACAGGCCGATTGAACCGAATAACCCGCCTTTTCAAGCCGCTGGATTATCGCACATTGTTCAGCGAGTCCGACATCAAGAGAGCGGTAGCTTTTTTTAGGATTTCTTTCTCCATCTCAACCCGCTTTAACTGCTTCTCAAGCCCTTTAATACGCTGTTGGTCAGGCGTGAGTGCGGCACCCATCGGTGTTTTTCCTTGGCGCTCTTTCCGTAGTTGCCGTACCCAATACTCCAATGTCGATTTACCCACACCAACCGCCTCAGCGGCATCCTTTATACTGTAGTTCTGATCTACGACCAGCTGTGCTGACTCCAGTTTAAATTCCGTACTGAAAACACGTTTCTTATTTGCCATTGCGTCACCTGACCTCTGTTGTGATTTATCATATCACTCAAAAGTCGGTGGCCAGTTCTACTATGCCACTACACTAGACGATTAAATGCGTGTGTTGCGCCGACCGATATGTTGGCGCGGCTTGGCGGCGATGAATTCGTTGTGGTGGTCCATGATGTCAATCTGGAACAAGAGGTGGAACCGTTGGCGAAAACAATCGCTCACGCATTGTCTCAACCTTATAAGGTCTCAGGGTACGAATTGCATACCAGCCCAAGCATGGGCATTAGTTTTTATCCTGCTAATGGAGAAAACGCTGACACGTTGATGAGAAATGCCGATGCCGCGATGTACCATGTAAAATCTCAGGGCCGCAACAACTACCAGTTTTTTACCTCTGAAATGAACCATGTCGCGATTGAAAGATTGGAATTGGAAAATAGCCTGCACTCGGCGCTCGAACGCAACGAGATGTTCCTGAACTACCAGCCGCAGATTGATATCAAGACCGGCAATGTGGTGGGAATGGAAGCATTGATGCGTTGGATGCATCCGACCAGGGGCTTGGTGATGCCTGATCAATTCATCCCCATCGCAGAAGAAACCGGCCTGATATTGCCTTTGGGAGAATGGGCGCTACGCACAGCCTGTCAGCAATTTCGGTCTTGGCAGAAAGCGGGGTTGACACATATCAAACTAATGGCGGTCAACATCTCGGTGCTCCAACTTCAACGCGGGGATTTGCCGGCCTTGGTGGCCTCGGTTTTAAGTGAAACGCGTATGAGTGCCGAAAATCTTGAATTGGAAATTACGGAATCTGCGGCCATGAAAAATCCCCAGCAAACCATTGAGGTGCTCAACACCTTGTCCAAAATGGGTGTGCGCCTGGCGATTGATGACTTCGGTACCGGACATTCATCGCTCAATTATCTTAAACTATTTCCGATCCACTGCCTTAAGCTTGATGGTTCATTCGTCAGGGGCATTGAGAGTGACAGCAATGATGCCGCCATCTGTGATGCCTCAATCACGCTCGCGCACAATCTGGGTCTGGACGTTGTGGCCGAGGGCGTGGAAACAGCAAGGCAGTATGAGTACCTTAAGGAGCATAAGTGCGGAAAAATTCAAGGCTATTTTTTTAGTAAGGCCTTATCGCCTGACGATGCGGGTGCATTCGCAACGCTGCATAGTTTTGCCCGATGAATAATGCCTAAGGCCGCAATCCATCCCAATCACGTTTCGACAAATTCCAAGGTATTGCCATCGGGGTCGCGGCAAAATAATGCGCGCCTACCGGATTTGCTGAGCGTATAGGCGGCATTCGCATTCGCCAAAAGTTCAGCTAATGCAAAAATATCGTTGACCGAAAAAGCAGTGTGTCGGTCACGGCCGCCGTGTTGTGGGCGCCCCTCGCGCGGGTCAGGGTTTGGCAACTGCATCAGATGAAATTGCTGTTTGCCTAACTCTAACCACGCACCCGGATAACCTAGATCCGGACGCGCAGCGCTGACTTTGAAACCGAGTACGCCAGAATAAAATTCTAATGCAACGTCTATATTGTTCACTAGAACGCTACTATGCAAAAGACCATTAACTTTGAAAGTCATCGACACTATCCTAAAAACGGCGTTACGTGTCCTGCTTAGAACGCGCAATATGGACGAGTTTAATTTACACCTCAATAAGGTGGAGAAAACTCGCACTAGCCGCTTGCATTATTCAAATATTAAACGTAACTACTCGCCCCCTAGCCGATAAAAATATTTCTCAGATCGGTCAAAAATCTCTTGACACGTTTTTTGTATATAAATTGCGCAACTCTTTGTTCCGGTCAACGGATAATCAATAGAGTCAGCCCCGAATGGCACTAAGTTAAGCTGCTTTACCATTGCACCTGCCTCTATGTTTTGTCTCTTGCATTTCATGCCTTGGAGCGGTTAACAACTGATACGGCTTGGGCCTTCGTTTCACTGCTCTGGGTTCACTTCTACCCGGTCGTTCTGGCACGATATAATCGGCGATAGATTCATACAGCAATTGGATTAAACGGCGCTGCTCTTGAGGGCTGATTTTGTTCTGATTGAGATGCGGTTCCCACTGCCGAAGCGCTTGGACACTGCCCTTAAAACTGAGTCGGCGTACCTGTTCACCGGCCTGTTCTGCCGCCTCAACCATGAGATAACGAATGCAATTATAGGCGATCATGTGCATCACGATTTCCTTGCATACCATGTCGGGTGTTTTGCAACGCAAAATATCCATGCCCATTGTCGTTTTTATATCCCGAAAGAACAGCTCAACATCCCAGCGTTGGAAATAAAGATCGGCCAGGTTATCGGCGGTATACGCTTTTGCATCCAACAATGGGGTGATGATATAGAAGCGCTGGGTTCTGAATCCAGGCTGATTAACGCTTACTTTTATTTGCCGCAAAAGAAGAGTTTCTGGTAACGCTTCCCAATCGGCTTGGGAATAACTCGACGCTTTACTTCTGACCGGCTTTTTCCAGTGGATTAACAAATCATCATTGCCAAGCACCTCGACGGCGTCGACTTCGGTAACAGGAATACGCCTGGCCAGTGTAATGACCGAATCAACGCCCCTGTCTTTAAAGCTCGATAGATCAAAATAACTACAAAATCCCTTATCTCCCAAGAATATATCACCGGGTTTGAAGGTGTCCCATTGCTTGCGCAGCATGGGCAGTTCATGGCTTTTCTTGTTGCCAACCTCGTGGCTCAGCAAAGCGCCGGTTTGCAGGCAAAAGCAAGCGCAGATTGATGCTTGCGGAAAACCACAGCCTGCCTTTTGATGTCGCTGCTGTGGCCACATTAGCTGATTTGCTATCGTGTCGGGCATGCTTACGCCCGTGCCATCAACCACGACAACCCGACGACCATTCCTGCGCTCAGGATCAGGGATATTCTGCAGCTGATTAGCGGTATGCTGAAGTATTGTCTCAAGGCCAGGAAGATCCAGTTTGCTGCGTGCCTGGCAGTAGGCCGCCGTTGACGACGAGGGCAAGGGTTTTGATTTCATCGCGGCAAAGGCCTGGAGTTTGCGTATCACTTCCTGACATCCGCCATCATCGCCTAACACCTGAGAAAAAAAGGCCCAGAAAGTGTTTTCTTTGCTGAAGAAACGACGACGACTGAGAGCCCCAGATTCTGAGGGACGCAGATACTGACTGGGAATGAAATTCCGAAAACATTCCCCTAATTGACTAAACGATTTTTGCTTTAACTTTACGACCTCATCGGAAAGTTTCTGACTGGCTGAGCGTGGTTTTCTACGGAGTGTCTGGAGGTGGAAACCAGGGAATAAAGGCGTTGTATTTTGCATAGCGAATTATGCCATTTCGCTCACCATTTTTCAGCTTATTCACTTGCTAAAATGGCTTAACTTAGTGCCATTCGAGTCTGACCCCATTGATCTTTAGGGCGAAGTCAGATTGAACGGCGAATGTGTCGGACGCAATTCTTGTTTGCAGCGATATTCATCTCACCACCATGTGAAACTCGGACCTGAATGTGCCCCATTTTTTCATTAATACCGATTCTTTCTTTCGTAACAGCCTTCATTTCTCTGTCAACCATATTGTCTCTTTTGATTGTCTTTGCTGATGCGGGATCACGAGTGATAATAAACTCAGAAGAGATGGCCGTTACTCTTTCAATATTGGCTGGAGTAGGCAATCCGCAACGTCTAAACGGAGTCGTAATTGATAATGGATTATCAATCATGAGATCAGTCCATATTTTGTCATGATGCCCAGTTTCACTGCCGTGGTGAGATACTTTATATAGTGAAGAGGCAGGCAGGCTTAGCTCACTGATTATGTTGCTGTTAAATATGGCTGACCAACCAGTCTGCATATTGCCAGTTTCTTCTAGGTCAGAGCCAAGTACCGTGGAAAATCTTCCGAACGTAAAATGTATGGCTACTGAGTTCAGGTTTTCACTTTCAGGTATAACATTTCTTAAACGATCCGAATTGTTTTTTGGGATTAGCTCAACCAATTTAGATATGGATTGTGTTACTGCGGTGCTGCTAGGAGATAGTGCGATCATTCGTGTTTGAATGTCGTCTCTGTAATCAAAGAAGGTGAGTCGCGCCTTGATCGGGTCGAGTCGAGACTTATCTTTGGCGTCAAAGAGGAATTGAACTATATTGCTGAATTCACGTATTTCACGATCAATATTGGAAAAAATATCTTTTTTATATATGGCGGCAAGATGGAAAGCTTCTCTCGAGGAAAGGGCGCCGGAGTGATACAGCTTAGCATTTCGGCATGTTTTGAGAAGTGCAAATGCGCCTTCGATATGATCGGAATGCCAATGAGTAATGAGAATTCCTGTCACCTGAGTTGATGCATCAACCCCAATAGAATTTAAATACGCTAAAGCTATAGGTTGTTTTGTCTCTGGGCACAGGCAGCTATCTATAATAAACCAGCGTCCATTGCCGTAGTGGAGAACGATGCACTCCCCTATTCCAGGGCCAAATAAGGATATTTCAGCGTGATCAGGATTAGGTGGAGTGAGTTGTATCAGAGAGGAAGAAATCAGCATACTCCTTAGCTATGTTTTCTGCGCTTATTATTTCAGACTTTGTCCATTTCGGAAGTCTACGGAAGCTTATTTTTGAAAACCGTTCTCTAGGATACTTGTAGCCAAGCCGATAACCTATATGCCACAAAAACATCGCGCCAGCCTGAATGAGCTCTCTATCTCGGCCTTCGATTTCTTCAAGTGATAAAACAATAAATTCGCCTGGATTATCTGGATTCGTTAAATCCTCCAATTTGGCAGTTAGTTCTTCGTTGTTGAACTCTACGACTACTCCACTCCATTTTTGTTTAATAATTTCTATTTTTTTGTCAGCGACAAGATCAGAAGTGGCTTTCTTTGTGGTGCGCTGCTTGGGCACAGTTTTTTCTTCTGTATAGACCATGTCTGTACCAGGCTGGCCATACCTGTATGCATCATCAGTATTATATTGATCTACGTTGGCAGTGTTTTGCTGCGGCGCATAACTAAGGGCTGTGCTCACTTTTTACCCCTTAATTGAGAGTCCATTATTTTAGAGGTAATGTCCTTGGCTAAATCTAAGGACTTTTCCCAATTATCTTCTAGAAAACTAACCATTGCAATGGCGGATGATTGATCAATTTCCACGTGATTATTAATGCCAAAAGAAACGGTGTACTCATGCTGAGAGGCCACAGCTATTTTGGGGCGAATATAACCACGAAAGCCGTCTGGTCGAGGTAAGTTCATTGTCAATTCCCAAAGCCCTATCTCTTCCTGTCTTGGCTTGTCAAGGTTCGTAAAATAATCTAGTGAATCTTCCCAGTGTTTTTTTGGTGCTAATTCGCTGCCGAATTGTCTCCATTCATCCTTGTTTGCGATTTTAATGATAGAGCTATAATTCATGCCCATTTGATTAATTGGTGTTTCTCTCAAAATTGAAAAGGTGCTGGCTATAAAATCCTTGAGAGCCAAGAAATCACTGGCTAAGAATGACCGTATTGAAAACTGGTTGAGCAGGGCAACCACTTTGCGATTTCCAGGAAGCGTTATCTGGGAAACATCCTGTAAATTAATAACTTCATCGTTGCTGTAGTCCCACTCTCCAACAATCCCTTTCCTAATAAACCACTCGGGATGGAATATTTTTGGATTGAAATTACCAGCAAGAACAATGTTGGCTTCTTCACTAATAGTTTCCCATGCGCTCATAGTACTTTTAATATCCCGAATATATTGTTAATTCTACATTTCAAATATGAATGTACTTTTGCATCTTAATGCGATGTGGCTATCGCTAATTAAAGGTATATCACATCATGGCTATTGAGATATGACCCTCTTGGTATTAGCAGCCAATGTCGATGAAATCACATAAGAGCTATATGATAGTGTATCATAGTTTGAGTGCCTTGTGAAAAAATAGTCTATTATCAATGCGTTATCATGATTCCATCTTTTTTGTGCGGCTTGTGATATTTAATTTACTTTTTTTCGCACAGCCCGGTAAGTTGGGCTGAATGAAATGAAGCCCAACAACATGAGGGAAGAGCGAAGCGAAGGGTGTAGAGAAAGGATACGTTACCGGCGAGCCGATGCGGCGGGTGGAACGTATTTTTTCACGGTAAATCTGGCCGAGCGGAGTTCCGATAAGCTGGTGCGGCATATGGAAGAACTGCGTGCGGTGATGAAAAATGTGAAAGAGACGCATCCCTTTGCCATTGTGGCAATGGTGGTGTTACCTGAACACCCGCACGCGGTATGGCGCTTGCCGCCGGGTGATGCCGATTACCCCCTACGCTGGTCGTTGATTAAGGCCAGGTTCTCGCGGCAATGGGTAAAAGACGAACGTATCCGCAAAAGCCGCCAAGCCAAGCGTGAGCGTGGTATTTGGCAGCGGCGGTATTGGGAGCATCAAATCCAGTATTAAACCGATCTGGCGCGGCATGTGGATTACATCCGCTATAATCCCGTGAAACATGGCTGGGTCAGCCGTCCTGTGGATTGGCCTCATTCAATACTGCACGACCACATCGAGCGCGGCAGGGTAACGCCGAATTGGGGTGGGCAAGCGAGGAATCTTAAGATCCCTCACTGCGTTTGCCGTACAAGGATGTGGCCGCTCCTGCGCATCCTCCACTCGCGGCACTAGTGCATCCCTGCACGTCGCAAATGCTGTGGAGCACAGGCGACCGCCAGGAGCAATTGCCGGATGTGCGGGAGCAGCCGGGATGACAACAGCGCCGCGAGCGGCGGGGAATTTACCCGAAAGCGATCGAATTGGAGAAAGGCTGTCATCGTAGCGGTAGTGAATATGTGAAAGTTTCCAGAGTTTTCAACTCTTCTGCGCTAAAGCCTGCGGCTAACCGCGCTTCGGTATGAAAGGGTGGGCGGAGTTGTGCATTGTACTCTTGCAATAAGGTGCGAAACATTGCCACAGGTTCGATGCTGCGTTGCTCGCACAGGTAGGTATACCAGCGATTACCAATGCGCACATGGCCTACTTCATCACGCAAAATAATCTCGAGGATCTTTACTGCCTGTTGATCGCCCCCTGATGCCAGTTTATGTATCAGAGTGGGCGTGACATCCAGTCCGCGTGCTTCCAGCACGCGGGGTACCAGCGCCATGCGCACCAGCGGATCATGCGCGGTTCTAACCGCCATTTCCCACAGGCCGTTATGCGCGGTAAAGCTGCCGTAATCGTATTCCATGCTGCGCAGATGATCGCGTAACAGCGTGAAATGATACGCTTCCTCGGCGGCAACCTTCAGCCAGTCACCATAATATTCTCGAGGCAGATCACGAAAGCGGTACGCGGCATCCAGCGCCAGATTGATGGCATTAAATTCGATATGTGCAATCGAGTGAATGAGCGCGGCCCGGCCTTCGGGTGACGAGACCTTACGTTGCGCCACCGCCAGCGCAGACACTAGTGTGGGTTGCGCAGGGCGGCCGGGTTCAGCAATCGGCATGACAGGGGCATGGCCGCCCTGCAATGTAAGCTGGCCGTGTTCCCAGTCTGCTGCCAATGCCGTGGTCAGGGCGAGCTTGCGGTCTACGTCGCAGACGTGCAGGCAGGTATAGATACGATGAAACAGATCCTGGGACATGGATGACGCTATTAAATGCTGAGTTCAATGATTCTATCAAAAAACCCCATGCCGGGTTTGTTTTATACAGTGGCTGGCTAAGTTAATGAAATCACAGGATATAAAAATTCACGGCAATTCTTGCTAAAATAGGCATCAATTTTTCAGATTAAGGATTCGCAGCGCATGATCATGAGCATTACCCAACGTATCGCCAACGAACTTGCAGTACGTGAACATCAGATTGAAACCGCTGTGGGATTGCTGGATGAAGGTGCAACCGTGCCATTCATTGCGCGTTACCGCAAGGAAGCCACGGGTGGACTGGATGACATACAACTGCGATTCCTGGAAGAACGTGTGCGATATTTGCGCGAACTGGAAGATCGTCGTGCTGCGATTTTAAAAAGCATCAGTGACCAGGACAAGCTCACGCCCGAGTTGAACAAGGAAGTTATTGAGGCGGAGACCAAGACCCGTCTCGAAGATTTGTATTTGCCCTACAAGCCCAAGCGCCGCACCAAGGCCCAGATTGCCCGTGAGGCGGGGCTAGCGCCGCTGGCACAGGCGCTGTTGCTGGATCCCGCACTCACGCCTGAAGAAACGGCAATGATGTATGTGGATGCCGACAAGAGCGTGGCGGATGTAAAGGGGGCACTGGAAGGCGCGCGTCACATCCTGATTGAACAATTTGCGGAAGATGCCGAACTGCTGGGTCGTTTGCGCGAATTTGTGTGGGGTAACGCCATCATTCTTTCGCGCGTGAAAGAAGGCAAACAGGATGAAGGCGCCAAATTCCGTGACTATTTTGAGTACCGCGAACCGCTCAAGGCCGTGCCCTCGCACCGTACCCTGGCGCTGTTGCGGGGCAGGAATGAAGGATTTCTGCAAGTGTCGATGGTGCTGTCTGAAGAAGAAGGGGTTGAACACACCCGTCAGGCACAGCACAACACCTGTGAGCGCATGATTGCGCAGCGTTTCAATATTGCCGATCAGGGTCGTCCGGCCGATGCCTGGCTAAATGAAACCGTGCGCTGGTCATGGCGCGTGAAAATTTTCATGCACCTTGATCTTGAATTGATGATGCACCTGCGTGACAACGCCGAAGCCGAGGCGATGAAGGTGTTTGCGCGTAATATGCATGACCTGCTGCTGGCCGCCCCGGCCGGGCCGCGTGTTGTGATGGGCCTGGATCCCGGCTTGCGCACGGGCGTCAAGGTTGCGGTAGTGGATATCAACGGAAAACTGCTTGATACCGCCACCATCTATCCCCATGTACCACGTAACCAGTGGGATGCTGCATTGCACACTCTGGCCGAATTATCGCGTAAACACAATGTTGATCTTGTCAGCATCGGCAATGGCACGGCGTCGCGTGAAACTGAGCGTCTGGCGGCCGATCTGGCCAAGCGCCATCCTGAGCTCGCGCTGCAAAAGCTGGTGGTTTCCGAAGCCGGCGCATCGGTATACTCAGCCTCGGAATTTGCATCACAGGAATTTCCCGATCTGGATGTCAGCCTGCGTGGTGCGGTATCCATTGCGCGACGCTTGCAGGACCCGCTGGCAGAACTGGTGAAAATTGACCCCAAGGCGATTGGTGTGGGGCAGTATCAGCACGATGTCAATCAGGTAGAGCTGGCGCGCACGCTGGATGCCGTGGTGGAAGATTGCGTGAATGCGGTGGGCGTGGATGTGAATACCGCGTCGGTGCCATTGCTGGCGCGTATTTCCGGCTTGAATCAGACGCTGGCGAAAAACATTGTGGAATTCCGTGACAGTAATGGCTCTTTCAAAAACCGCGAGCAACTCAAAAAAGTGCCACGTATGGGTGAAAAAACCTTTGAACAGGCCGCAGGTTTTCTGCGCATCATGAATGGTGAAAATCCGGTTGATTCATCGGCGGTGCATCCGGAAAGTTACCCGGTGGTGCAGCGCATCATCGGCAAGCTCGACGTAGACATTCGCACCCTGATCGGGAACAGCACCCTGCTGAAAACGCTGTCACCCCGTGACTTTACCGATGAACGCTTTGGCTTGCCCACCGTGCAGGACATTCTTGCCGAGCTGGAAAAACCGGGGCGTGATCCTCGTCCCGAATTCAAGGCGGCCGTGTTCAAGGAAGGTGTGGAAGAACTGAAGGATCTGCAAGTGGGCATGATCCTGGAAGGCACGGTGACCAACGTCACTAACTTCGGTGCGTTTGTGGATATTGGCGTGCATCAGGACGGACTGGTGCATGTCTCGGCGCTGGCAAATAAATTTGTCAAGGACGTGCACAGCGTCGTCAAAACCGGTGATATCGTGCGTGTACGTGTGCTGGAGGTGGATGAAAAGCGTCGCCGCATTGCACTGACCATGCGACTGGAAGACCCTGCCGTGGCAGTGACCCCTGCAAGGTCTGATGCGCCACGCAACCAGGCCAAATCCCAGCCAAAAGCCCGGCCCAAACAGGAGGCTCGGCCAGCCATGGAAAACGCCATGTCTGCTGCGTTTTCAAAATTGCTGCAAAAGTAACGGCGCGTGTCATCATGAATCACGAGGCGCATATCATTGATCTGGAAACGCGGCTGACGTATCAGGAAGCCGCGTTGCAGGAATTGAACGATGTGATTGTGCGCCAGCAAAAAATGCTGGACAATCTGGACGCCCAGCTTGAAGTGTTACGGCAGCAGTTACGCGCCCAGGCGCAGTTTGATGTGCTGCCTGCTTCACAGGAGCCACCGCCGCCACATTATTAACGGGTGGCTGTCATTTCGACGTTCACAGGGGAATTCAATCATGGCATCGAGCACACTCTTACCGCTACCCACAGCCAGCCAGGCCCTGCCGGGACGCGCCGAACCGATGCAGGTGGTGAATCGCCATCACGTTACTGGACATGTTATCAGGCCACCGTTCCCGTCAGGCATGGAATCAGCGGTGTTTGCGCTGGGCTGTTTCTGGGGTGCGGAACGCAAGTTCTGGCAGACACCGGGCGTGTACAGCACCGCCGTGGGTTATGCCGGAGGCGTGACACCCAACCCCACCTATCGTGAAGTGTGCAGTGGCATGACCGGCCACACCGAAGTTGTGCTGGTAGTGTACGACCCGCGCGTCGTAAGCTATGAGGAATTGCTGAAAATATTCTGGGAAGCACACAACCCGACACAAGGCATGCGGCAGGGTAATGATGTTGGCACACAATACCGCTCTGCAATTTTCACGCTGAATGATGCGCAACGCGCCGCCACACTGGCCAGCCGCGATGCTTATCAGGTGCAGTTGCGTGAAGCAGGTTATGGTGACATCACCACCGAAATACAATCCACCCCGGCGTTTTTCTATGCCGAAGATGATCACCAGCAATACCTCGCCAAAAATCCGGGTGGTTATTGTGGCCTGGGAGGGACGGGCGTAACGTGCCCTGCGGGGATTCAGGGCGCGTTTATCGCCTCCTGATAAATTTCAGGCAAGGGGAACTTAAATCCACGCCTCAAATCGCAGTGTGTCACCCTCACTGTCACGCTCGATCCCCCAGCCATCCTCAATGCGTCGGCGCACTTCTGCCTGTATCCTGTCCTGTGCGATCAAACCTGTGGGGAGCCGATAGGCTAAACGCCTCTCCAGTCGATCCTGCCGCCCTGTGGTCGGTGACAGCATCTCCACAATGAGCGCCGCAAACAGAGTACCCGCCAGCAAAAGAACTGTAGCATTGGCAATTTGGTTAGCTTGAATTAACGGCGGTTATTGTGAAACAGTGGCTGGAAAACACGACGTTTGACAACGTATCCATGGCTATGGTGGGTTGTTCTGAGGACAATTAAGCGAGAGGGCATATTAATTAAAAGGGCGTTGCCGAACCCGCTCGCTTGCGCACTGCTTTCCCCGAGGGGAGTCGGTGTAATCCCTAAAATCAGTTAGGCCGCGTAAGAAAATACTCATGCGGTAAGCCATTGAGCCATATTGACAGTGAAATAATTATACACCAGACTGGTGTAAAGAAAGACACCCATTAGGGGGTCTAATTAACGTTAGTGATCATCATGCGATTCCAAGTCACCGCCGAGCACGTCAAAAAACAAAACCGGAAGTCGATGCTCTTTGCCCTATTCCTTATTGTGCTATCTATCGCATGTGTAGGAGCCCTGTTGAGCGCGAAGTCTCTGTCGAACATGATCTTTCCTGTAATTGGCCTCTTGCTGTTCGCGCCACCAATACTCAGGGCATACAGAATCATCAAAGAAGGGGCGGGGTCCTACCCCGTTCTCGAATTGAACGAAAGCGCAGGAAAGATTGCTGTGAGCTACAAGGATGTCGTTGTTACTGTCGACATCACTCAAATAAGAAATCTAAGACCTCAATACAAATCTAGGGCATTGGCATCGGTGATCGTCACAACCAGTTCCGGCGAAGTAATGCGCTTTGAGGGGTATGAAAATCTAGAGGTATTGGTAACCGCCTTAGTGCGCCTCACCCCTGCTGACCGGATTACCCGTGCGAAGCTCTATCATCGCTAACCTTGCATTCGAGCGGGACTCGCCCAGAAGCGGGCGAGCCCCTCAATTTTACGTTGGGCGTCTTGACATGGCCTACCAATCTCGCATTCCCGCTGACCCGACATACATTCATTCCGTTGGCACAGCGTTCTACAACTTCACGTACCTTGAGTGGGTCGTGGTTTGGACAATCGTCAAACTCAGCACCGATGGCTTTGCCAGCGTTCCTCGTGGAGAAACAGCCAAAGTCATCGCTACGGCTCTTCGCAAAGCAATTGAAAACACCTCGCCGCCATTACCCGCTCCACTGCGTAAGCGTCTCATCAAGTTTCACGAGTCGTATCTTGTTGCTATTCGAAGCAGAAACAAGCTACTCCATGCGCACCCCTATACCACCCAGGATGGACAGCAACAGCTTGGGGGTGGTGGCATCGAGTGGCCAATTTCCGAAGTCGATCAGGCCGCGCAATTGTTCGAAAATGCGGCTATCGAGGGTAACGCAATTTTTCATGGTGAGCTTGCGCAGGTGCGCCCGTGAACAGACGCCCAACCCATCATTCCACCGGACCTGCGCGAAAAGCCGCGCAGTCCGGTGAATTCAAACGTTGGGCGTCATAAACAATGAACCAATATATTTTCACCGATTAATAGCGAGCGAGTAATAATCATGCTGATTGGCGAACTTTCAAAGCGTTCACAATTTTCACGCGACACGATCCGCTACTACGAAAAGCTGGGGCTGATCCACATAGGCACAGAGCGAAGGAATGACAGCAATTATAAAAATTACCCGCCAGAGGTGCTCAATCGTTTGCGACACATTCACATTCTCAAAGAATGTGGCTTCACATTACGAGAGATTCAAAGGCTATTAGTAAATGATGGCAAATACCACGTATGCGATAGCTTGCCAAGTCAGTTAGCTGGAAAAATCTCGGCTATTGAAAAAAAAGTGGCTGAACTCTTGGAGTTCAAAGAGTCACTTTTCAAAATTCAACAAGCGTGCAACAGCAGGTGCGATACGAGCAATGGCATGCCCGATTGCGTTGATACTGGCCATGGGAAGAAGAAAACCTCTCCATGTTGTTGAGCTATTCAATCTTTCGAGGTTTGGCTCGTTTTATCTGGCTCAGGTCGACAGCTACAATCGAGATCACAGGAAGGTGGTATTTTCCGAGGGAAGCGCCTGTAGGCCAGCAGTGCAATACCAACCGCCAACAGGACGACCGCCACTTTTTCAGAGTACACCGCAAATGCAGCAAGTGTTGCCGAGCCAACTGCCACGCCAATAAAAGGAATAGCGCAACAAGAGACGCAAAGAATACCTGTGGTCCACGCGATGCGCTTCGGGTTGGACTTACCAGTGGGCACATTTGTCATCAGAAACTCCATTACAGTGAAAGTAATGGGTATCGTAATGCATGGAGTACACTCCATGGTCAAGGCCTGCCGCCCAACATTGCGTTCGAGAGGGACGCGCCAGAAGCGGCGTGCCTCCCAACTTTACGTTGGGCCTGTAGAAAAACCCATTGCTGAGGATATATAACGTGAGAGTCAAAAAACCGGCTTCACTAGATGCTCCAGGATCGATGACCTCAGTGGTGGGAGGGGTTTTAGTATCCCCTATTGTTGAGATTTTTTCGCCGGAAGTGGTTTTTCTACAGGCTCGTTAGGCATTATTCCTCCAGATAGGTATACCCCTCCAACCCTGCCGCAAGTTCTTCCAGATAGGTGTTGCGTTGCTCAGGGGTGAGTGAGGCATTGCTGATTTTGGTGCGATATGCGGTCAGCAGGTCGGCGGTGTTGAAGTTTACGTAGCGTAATACGGTTTCAACGGTGTCACCACGTTGCGCCTGTGTGAGTTTATAGTCGCCTTGTGCCGTGAGTTCGACGTTGATGGAGTCCGTGTCGCCAAACAGGTTGTGCATGTCTCCAAGAATTTCCTGGTAGGCGCCAATGAGGAAGATGCCCAGCAGGTAGGTGTCTCCCGGTTGGTAATGGTGCACGGGCAGGGTGCTTTCCACGCCTTCGCGGTCGACGTAGTTGTCTATGCAGCCATCGGAATCGCAGGTGAGGTCCTGGATCAATGCGCGCCGTGTGGGTTGTTTGTCGAGGTGATGGAGGGGGATGACCGGAAAAATCTGGTCGATGGCCCACACGTCAGGCATGGATTGGAACAGTGAAAAATTACAGAAATATTTGTCCGCCAGTTTTTCATTGAGTTCGTCCAGCGCTTCACGGTGGGATTTGGCGCTGGGCTGCAACAGGGTGCGTACTTTGTGGCAGGTGGCGAAGTAGATTTGCTCGGCGTGCGAGCGTTGTTCCAATGTCAGTACGCCGTGTGTGTACATGGCTTGTGCTTCAGCCAGCCAGTGTTGGGCATCGTGGTAGGCTTCAAGCGCGGAGCGTGCGGAGAGGTTGCCGAGGCTGAACCATAAGTCCTGGATGATCTGGGGTGCCTCTGCCTCGGGGGCGCGCAGTGTTGCGCCATCCGGAACGCGGTCAATGTCGGTGACGTTGGTGATGAGGACGGCATGATGCGCGGTCATGGCGCGCCCCGATTCGGTGATGATGTCGGGGTGTGGCAGGTTTTGTGCGGCGCATGTTTCCCACAGGGCGTGTACGACGTTGTTGGCGTATTCTTCCACGCTGTAATTCATGGAGCAGAAGCTGCGCGAACGGGTGCCTTCGTAATCCACACCCAGGCCACCGCCCACGTCCACGCATTTGATGTGCGCGCCGAGACGATGCAGCTCTGCATAGTAGCGTGCTGCTTCGCGCATGCCGTTTTGAATGTCACGAATGTTGGCGATTTGTGAGCCGAGGTGAAAGTGCAGCAGTTGCAGTGCGTCGAGCATGTCTGCGGCACGCAGGCGCTCCACTACTTCGAGTACCTGGGTGGCGGACAGGCCGAATTTGGATTTTTCGCCGCCGGTGTTTTGCCATTTGCCTGCGCCAATCGAGGCCAGACGCACGCGTACACCGAGCAGGGGTTTGATGTTGAGGGTGCGTGCTTCCTGTAATATCAGTTCCAGTTCCGAGAGTTTTTCCACGACGATGTAAACGCGCTGGCCAATCTGTTTTCCTATCAGTGCCAGACGAATGTATTCACGGTCTTTATAGCCGTTGCATACGACGGTGCCGCCATTGGGTGTGACCAGTGCCAGTACGGCCAGCAATTCGGGTTTGCTGCCTGCTTCCAGGCCGACACGTTCGCCGCCACTGGCAAGAATCTGTTCTACTACGCTGCGTTGCTGGTTGACCTTGATGGGGTAGACGGCGGTAAAGTGTGCCTGATAATTATCGGTCGCCATGGCCTGGGTGAAGGCGTTGCACAGTGTATCCACCCGGTCATGAAGAATGTCGGTGAAGCGCACCAGAGTGGGCAAGGAGAGGCCCGCCTGACGAATTTCCTGGGTCAGTTGGTACATGTCCACGCCGGGGTGTTTGCGATCGGGTCGGGCGATGACATGGCCTTGTTGATTCACGTCAAAGTAGCCGCCGCTCCAGTGGGCAATGTTGTAGGTGTCGCGTGCCTGTTCTGTAGTCCAAGTTGTCATGAGATTCCATCTTTAAGGTAAGGTGCGGCGTGTTCTGAAAGCGGCGCGCAAGGCCGGGGCAGATATCACTAATAGGTTGAATGTTGTTTGGTTTTTAATGAAAATGTGCTCAGGGTCTAACGTTGTTGGTGCGCTATACAGGCGGCCAGTGTGCCATTTTCATTTGCCAATGTCAGGATTATGGAAGATTTGCGCCCGGAAGGAAACCAAAAGGGCTATAATTCAGGTTAATGTGAATATCCCGATTTTTAGTATGGACGGCATGGCATGACACTGGACAAACACTGGTATACCGAGATCTATCCCGCTGATGGCGCGGCTTTTTCATTGAAAGTAAAAGAAAAATTGCACGATGTGCAGACGCCGTATCAGCGTATAGAGGTGTATGAGACGGAAGGATTTGGGACGTTGATGACCATTGACGGGTTGGTGATGGTGACGGACCGTGATAATTTTATTTATCACGAGATGATGTCGCATCCGGTATTGTTTACGCATGCCGACCCCAAAAATGTGTTGATTATTGGCGGCGGGGATTGTGGTACCTTGCGGGAGGTGCTCAAGCACCCTGGGGTTGTCCAGGCGCAGCAGGTTGATATTGATGAGGGTGTGACACGTGCGGCTGAGTTGTATTTCCCGGAACTGGTTGACGCCAACAGTGACCCGCGTGCCGAACTGTATTTTGATGATGGTATTAAATGGGTCGCTGATGCGGCACCGGGCAGTTATGATGTGATTATCGTTGACAGTACGGATCCGGTTGGCCCGGCTGAAGGGTTATTTTCAGAAGCGTTTTTCCGCAGTTGCCACAGTGCATTGCGTGCGGGTGGGTTGATTGTGCAGCAAAGCGAATCGCCCCTGTTCCATCAGAAGATTATCAATGATATGCACAGTGCCATGCAGCGCGCCGGGTTTGGCGGCACGCGCACGCTGAACTTTCCGCAATGCAGTTATCCTTCGGGCTGGTGGTCCGCCACGCTGTCCCGGCGTGTTACTCCCGAAGGCTCTGAGCAGGGTACGGCATTAACAGAATTTCGCGAGCGCGATGCGGCTGGCAAGTTATTTAAAACCCGCTACTATAACGCTGCAATTCATCGGGCGGCTCTGACGTTGCCCGAGTTTATGGTGCGTTAATCACCCCTTGGTATAGAGACGGAAACTTTTCCATGCGTATCCCTTCGATCTGTTGCTTGCGTGTTTTTCGGCCGTTGCTGGGTATGGTGTTGAGCGTGATGGCCACTTCTGCCAGCGCCACTTACACCATTACCGATCTGGGTGCGAATATCCAGCCATATAACATCAGCAATAACGGCATTATCGTTGGAAGTAACGCCAACACGTCACCTATGGTGGGGATTGTCGGCACCGGTGGCGCACTTCAACCACTTTCAGCATCGACGCTGGAGAGCAAGGGCAACGCCGTTAACAGCGGTGGTTTGGCGGTCGGCTATAACTATATTGATGGTGTGCAGCGGCGCGCCTTTCTGCGCGTGCCGGGCGCTGCATTAAGTAACTTTGAGGCCACGGCCCTTGGGGCGAGTGATGTCAGTGAGTTTGATCACGTTGCGGGTACGCTCGGGCCGGATGGGCAGCGGCGTGGTTTTGTTTATAATCTGAAAAACCAGAGCATTATTTCGTTGCCGACGTTTGGTGGGGCTGAAGGTTGGGCGAGCGGTATCAATAATCGTGGTGCGGTGGTGGGCGCTGCACGTGATACCAGTGGTGCACTCAGGGCCTTTTCGGCAGCCTATGGTAGCAACAGCATCACTAATCTGGGCACGCTGACCGGGTTTACCGATAGCGAAGCCAGCGCGGTGAATGATTCCGGTCATGTCGTGGGATGGGTATCCAAAACACCGGCTTCAGCCGCCGCCAACAAGCGTGCGTTTGTGTGGGTGCCGGTCGTGGGCGCCACCGGCGTGCAGGATCTGGGTACCCGGGGAACGGACGTAGGCAGTGTGGCCAATGACATTAATAATGCCGGGTATGTGGTCGGTCATTCGGTGGCGGCAGATGGCAGCACCCGTGCCTTCTTTCATGATCGCAAGGCCACCAATGTTAATGCCATTGCGGGCAATCCCACGTATCTTTATCTAGGCACTTCCAATGGAGTGTACCGTAGCAGTGACGGTGGCATCACCATTGCCGTGCGCAGCAACGGACTCAAGGAACTTAATGTGACGGCACTGGGGACAACAGCCAGTAATCCGCTGGTCGTCTATGCAGGCACTGCCAGGGGGATGTACAAATCGGTTGATGGAGGGGCGAACTGGGTTGCAATCAATACCGGATTGACGTTTATTGATGCTACCACCAGCCCTGCTGTGGAGGTGGCACGGGCTATCAGCACATTGGCTATTGTTGGGGACAACGTGGCAACGGTATTGGTCGGGACAAATGTTGGAGTATACCGTACTACCAATGGCGGTGACAGTTGGAGTACCGTAACCAATCCGGGCAATTCAGCGGTGGTGGTCAATGAAATCAGGAATATTCCCGGTTCCCTGACAGTGTATGTCGCCACTAACAACGGTATTTTTGCCAGCACTGATGGCGGCGCAACCCTGGCGAGCATTCAGGGTTCTGGTTTGCCAACAGCGGCCGCTATTACTGCTGTCGATGCTGCATATACTGCTACCGTGATAACGGCTGTGTATGTCGGTACTTCGACAGGGATATTCAAGTCTACCAATTCCTTTGCCTCCAACCCGACATGGGCAGATGCCGGCGGTACGGGCGCGACTGGCTTGCCGGCGGCACGCAGTATCCGCCGCTTGAGGTTTCATAAAGGCACCACCACAGATACCCTTTATGCGGCACTTGCCGGTGTTGGTGTACATAAAACCACGAATGGTGGGAGTGACTGGACAGCGGTGACCCAAACGGGGTTAACCAACCTTAGTGCTCTGGCGTTTGCTGTGACTTCGGCAGCATCGCCTGTACTGTATATGGGTACATTGAGTGGCATGTTCCGGTTTACCGATCCAACCAGTACCAGTTGGACGCTCACCAACAACATGCAGGATTTGAATGCCCTGATTCCCGGTGGTTCGGGCTGGGTGTTACGTAATGCAACGGCGATTAATAATGCAGGGCAGATTGTCGGCTGGGGCGATGTCGGTGCAGAATCGCATGGCTTTCTCCTGACGCCGACGGAAGGTATTACCACCGCGCAACTGACACTGACCAAGAGTTTGCCTGCCGCCCCGTATCAGCAGTTTGTGCCTGTGAATTATACGCTCACCGTCACCAATAATGGCCCCGCTACGGCCACGTCTATTTTGCTGACGGACTGGTTGCCGGACAATGTAACCTTGCGCGCGACTCAAGGCGCCCCCTGCACCAATATTGACAGCATTACCCTGACCTGCCAGCTGGATAATCTGGAGGCAGGCAAAAGTCGTAAAATCACGGTTATCGTTTCACCGGATGGGCCGAATGTTTCACTGAATAATATTGCTCGGGTAGTGGCCAATGAATCTGATCTGGCGTTTTCTGATAATACTTCTGCCGTGGAGGCCACAACAAATAAGTGTTTTATTGCCACGGCTGCCTATGGTTCATTTCTGGATCCGCATGTGCAGACATTGCGTGATTTCCGGGATGAATATTTGCTGCCGCATGCCGCAGGACGCGCATTTGTGGCATGGTATTACCGTACTTCGCCGCCACTTGCCGGATTTATCGCGCAGCATGAAAGTGCGCGCGTGGTGACCCGATTATTGTTGATGCCGGTAGTGTATGCGGTGAAATACCCGGTAGGTGCGGTGGTAGTGATATTGTTGATGGTGGGCGGTATCAGCCGTTGGCGGTGTCAGCGGGTGGCGGGCATGGTGCGCGCCTAACCGAAGTATCTGGATTTACTGGCACCAGCGTTCTACTTCCTTACGCATGGTTTCAGTGGTTTTGCTGCGTTCTTCCAGAGGCAGCAGACGACGATTCCCATCCTTGTCGTTTTCAAACAGCAAGGCACCGGCACCTTCCAGTTGTGCCAGATTCTGTTTGGATGCAGCGCAGTGTTTTTCCATTTCTTCCTGGCTGGGGCCTGCATTAGCGGCGGCGGCCGCCGCCGCCATTTCCTTTTTCTGTTCGTTATCTTTTCCCTGTCTCTTTAATGCTTCAAGACGTTGTTGTGATGCCGTGTCGACAGGCGGTGCCGGTGGAACACGCAGGGTTTGCGCTGCGGGTGCCTCAGGACGGTCGCCATAATGTACCTTGCCCTCGGCATCCACCCATTTATAGACACTTTCCGCGCTGGCGCTGGTAATTAAAGTTCCTGTAAAACAAATAATTATCGCTATTATGGGCGAATATTTCATGGTCGGGTATCTTGAGGGTGATGGTTCATTGATAACTAAATATCGGCCTGCTGCGGCGACACTTGAGATGGAGACAGGTTTAATCTCCACGGTAACCGTAAAAGCAGGTGATAGCCTCGACAAGATTGCCAGGGATCAGGGCAAGCACCATCGAGTTGCTGAAAAAGCTCAATCCAGCGGCGCAAATGTTGCGCCCCGGTCAGGCACTGAAATCTCAGAAAGCTACCATGAAAAAGGTGATTGTTGGCGGGAAACGGATCACGACATCAAACATCCCTATATTTACTATAACGGTGGTGGCGACTCGTTGTATGTAAAAAAACTGGACGATGTACTTCCGTTGATACGGAAAGTAAAGGTGGGGATATGCGCACAATGAATAATTGGTAACGCGCTTGAAATAATGCGGCTGGCCTGCGTATCTGAACCGAACGTCTGACGGACTGCCAGCCCAGGGATGTTATCGCTGATCTTCCCCTGAAGTGAGTGTGTCATGATGCCATGCACAGATACGGTCGGTTATTTAACAGTGATCCGCGCACGGTTTTTTTCTATGGTTTTCTCGCCGATGCCCTTGACCTGACTCAGCGCATCGGCGGATTTGAAGGGCCCGTGTTTGGTGCGGTGCGCAACAATGGCGTTGGCCCGCTGTTCCCCGATGCCCTGCAGGGCTTTTGCCAGTGTTATCGCATCGGCGCTGTTGATGTTGATCTGCTGTGCTACGGTGGCAGCAGGCGGGGGGGTACTGGTGTTCCTGTCTTTTAAGGTCGTTGCAGGGTCTTGTGTGGGTGCCCTTTCCAGCGTGGGAGTTTGGGTTGCCCGGCGTTCCGTTGTCCAGGTGGTTACCTGCGTGGTGGGTGAGGTGAGATTGACCGGGCGTGCCTGGGTGCTGTAGGGCTTATCGGCGTAATGCACCCCTCCTGCGGCGTCTACCCATTTGTAAACGTCGGTTGTTGCCCATAATACGGGAGAACCCAGGCCCAGCAGGAGCCATAAAGCGGTTTTTAGCAGGTGTTTGAGCATGGTTTCAAGGTACGGTAGTAGTGAACGGGGTTAGTGGTAATGACTATAAGCCACAATGGCTGTACAAACAATAACCCCGGCTTGATTTTTTATGGAAAAAACATGGCAAGGCATGTTTAAGGTCTTCAGGCGATTTTCTGCTTTTCAAACGCCCTGGAAATATTCATGTAATGGAAGTTGTTCTGGCTCTTGCCATAATCCATGCGCGAGAGTGAGGCATAGTCGATGGTGAGCTGGCGATGCAGTTCCAGCGGCATTTTCAGGGCGTCTGCCAGGCAGGCGCGGATCGGGCCGACGTGGGACACCACGGCAATGGTCTTGCCGGCATGGGTTGCGATCAGTTCGTTGATGACGGCTTTAACGCGCGCCAGCAGATCGTAGACGGATTCGCCGTTCTGCGGTTTAAATGCGGTCGGGTTCTGTTTCCATTGCTGGTATTCGGTGGGGTAGCCGTTTTCGATGTCGTGAAAATAGAGGCCTTCCCAGATGCCAAAACGACGTTCCTTTAAGGCCGCATTTTCCTGCAGTGGGGCGCCGGTGCTGCGGGCGATGGCATCGGCGGTCATGCGGGTTCTGGCGCTGGGGCTGGTGCAGATCACGTCTATTTTCAGGTTACGCAGAAGTTCGGCGGCATATTCGGCCTGGCTGATGCCTTCGGCATTCAGCGGTGGATCTTCGCTTTTATTACCAAGACCATTGCTTTCGGCCATGTCAGCATTATCACAATAAATGCGGTCGAGCGGGAAGTCGGTTTTGCCGTGGCGTACGTAGATAATGCGGGTGTTGGGTTCCTTGGAGCGCATGAGGTGCCTTCTTAGGTGATGGGGTTGCTGTGCGTGTGTGGCACAGGTGAGGTGTCATGCTGTTGTTGCGTGATTTCGACGGGTACCATGTGCAGTTTGCCATGCCGTACCCCGCGTGCCGCCATGACCAGGTTGGCGAAGGTGCGTACGCTCTGTATGGAACCGCGCAAAATGACCACTTCCAGGCAGTTATCATGATCCATGTGTACATGCATGCTGGACAAGGTGAGATCATGGTGATCGTGCTGCACCGAGGTAATACGGCTGGCCAGTTCGCTTTCATGGTGGTTGTAGATATAGCTGAGCGTTGCGACGCAGTGGCCTTCAGCCCAGTTTTCCAGACGTTCACTTTCCAGTCGCTCGCGTATCAGGTCGCGTATTGCCTCTGAACGATTGGCATAACCACGCGCGTTCATGAAGTCGTTAAACTGTGCGGCGAGTTGATCTTCTATTGATATGGTGAGGCGTTCCATGAATATTCCCTTGTCAGCACAGCCTGCCGGAAGGAGGCCATGGCAAAATTATATCCTATTTTGGACGCTGAAATAGCCGTGCCACCTGTTTTTAGGGAGGAGCTGTGCCTGCGAGGAGTGGAGAGGGCGTTTTATGTGTGTGAGTGCTGAGAGCCGACTGTGTCGCCCGGATGTGGATGCTCGTGCTCGGCCAGTTCTTTTTCCGGATGCCGGTGTTCATGATTATTGGGGTTGGGAGTGCTCGTGAGGGTATGCATGCGCATGTGGGTGGCTATGAACGGTATCGTCATGTTTGTGTGGATGTTCATGTGTGTGTTCGTGTTCTTTCTTGATGGTCATTGTCGTGCTCTCCTTGGTCGTGGTTGGGGTAAATGGTTTTTTCCCGGAATGCCCGGGTCATTTCATGGGTTTACTGATTTGATGCGGCACATGGGGCGTATGCGGGTGCTGGGTGATAATGCTGGGTATGAATCCTGTTTTTTTCAGCCGGTCTGGGACGAAAAGGTCCAAGATTTGTCAATGAATCCGGTTTGTTATGGGGCGCACGTGCAGTTTGCTCGGGGTCAGGAACCACCCGCCGTACGACGATTCCGGAAGATGTCCCGGTTTTTTGTGGGGGGTGCCGGAAATAGAATTGGTCACAGGCCATTGCATCCACCTCTTGATCTGTCAATGTGTCGAGTAAAAATGCCTTGTCCGTCCGGAGTGGCGACGGTATGATAAAATATAAAATATTCATACCTATGTCAATGGCTATTTTTTATTTTAAAAATTATAAAGATACCGGCTTATGTATTGATTGGGGTTGGCGAAAGCAGGGTTTGAGATTAAGCGTGACTTGCCAGATTCCAGCGTTGCTTATGGCGTGACCGAGTAGAATGTCGGCCAGGGTGAATGTCATATCCACCGACAGGGTGAGCCCTGTCGGTGGATGATGGTTTTAGAAGTGGCTGATCAGGTTCACCCGGAACGAGCGTGATTCTATCGGGTGAAAGTGCTTGTCGGCCACGGGGGCGGATTCGCTGGCCAGCTGGGATTCGTAGTAATAGTCGATGGCGTTGGATTTGCTGTTCAGCAGATTAAAGCCTTGCAATGCCAGGCGCATGTTTTTGTGGAATGCATAGCCGATCTGTCCATTTACGACAGTGGTGGCATTGGAGCGCACGCTATTGTCTTCCAGCAGGGGACGTGGGCCGAAGTAGCGTAACTGCATGCTGCCAAACCAGGGGCCGATGTTGTCCACGGCAGCACTCAACGAGCCCACACCTTCGACAGCACCAGGAATGCGGGTGCCGGCGGGATCGGAATCCCTGAAGCGTGCTTCGGCAAAGGCGATATCTGCATCGATGGTGAGCCACGGGGTGGGGGTATAGAAATTGGCGAACTCAAAGCCTGTGCGGCGGCTGGCGCGGCCTGCTTCGGTGGTGCCGGCATCGCCGAGGAAGATCAATTCGGAATCGACATCCAGTTGATAGACCGTAAAGGTGCTTTGCAGACCCTGAATCAGGGCCGTGCGTACCCCGACCTCATACCCTTTGGAGCGGGCCAGGGGGGTTACCTTGTCGGCCGCAACGCTGGTTTTGGGATCCAGGGTGAGGGTGGTGCCACGTGCGTCGTTGCTGTGGAATCCGCCACCGAGATTGATGTAATACTCGGTTTTGGCCCATGGCCCGAACACCATGCTGAGCTTGGGATTGGTAATGCTGGCGTTTTCCGTGCCGGAGTTGGCAGCATTATCACTGTTGACGCTAAACCGGTAAAAGTCGCTGCGCAGCCCGGCGACGGTGCGGAATTTTTCAGTCCAGCGCAGGCTGTTTTGCAGGTACAGCGCGGCACTGCTTTCGACAATGTGATCGCGGCGTGTGGTGGCGAGTGTCTCGCGCCGTTGGGTGCTGTACAGGCCATTGAAGATATTGTCATTCTGGAGTTGCAGGCCGAGTGTATTTTCGACTTCACGGTCACCCCATTGTGTCAGCCAGGCCTGGCTGATATTTGCGGCTGACAAGGTACGTTTGTCAGGCTGGTAAAACTGGTCGCCACGCACCGGATCATCCATGAAATAGGTGAAATTCGAGAACAGGTTGAGGTCGTGTTGTATGACATAGGCATTGGCCTTGGTAATGGTGTTGCCCTCGCTGCGTTGCCAGGCCGTAGACAGGCTGTAACGGTAGACGTCACCGCCATCACTGGCGTCGAGTGTATCGAGCCGTGATAGCTGGCCACTGTCAACAGCACGTTGGGGAATCTGGTCGGTGGCGTTCCACATGCCCCGATAGGCCATGGCGGTGACATTGAACCGGTTGGCTCCATGGCTCTGGCTGTAGCGTAGTACTGCATTGAATCTGCGATAGTCCTCGGGGTTTATCCATGGCCCGTCCTTGGATTGCAGCTCAACGGCATACAGCAGATGACCGGCCCCGAGTTTGGGGGAATCGGCCATCAGCAAACGCTTGAAGCCCTGCTGGCCCGCGCTGATGCTGGCAATGCCCTGTGGCAAGGTGTCGGTGTAATTGATATCAACGGCACCTGCGGAGGCAAAATTACCTTCTTCGGCATAATAAGGCCCTTTTTTGTATTGCAGGCCGGCGGCTATTTCGGGAATCAGAAAGTTCAGATCCGTCCAGCCCTGGCCGTGCCCGTGGCTGCGCTGGTTTACCAGCATGCCATCCACAGAGGTGCGCAGGTCGGTGCCGTGATCCAGGTTGAAGCCGCGTGCATAAAACTGATTGGCTTTCCCTTCGCCGCTGTGCTGCGAAACGATCAGGCCGGGTACCGCTTCCATTAATTCTCCGGCGCGGTACACAGTACGGGCTTCCAGCTGCTTCTTGAGTACCGTGCCCTGGTTCGCCGAATCAGCAGCGCCAATCAGGTTGTCAGCGGCAGATTGCACCTCCACGACATCCAGCGTGGGTACGCCGGCGGTATGAGCAGCAAACGGTAAGCCCATGCCCGCTATCGTGAGTGTGATGCTTCTGGCGTACAGTGATAATGTTTTCGGTGTCCTGTCAGGTATGTTTTTTCTCATTTACAAAATCTCTCAGTGTTTGGTTAAGGGAAGGATCTGCGCTGTAAATCATTTCTCTGCAAGCGGTGCGGTAATGAATGACAGTTTTGTCACGCCGGCATTTTGTACCAGCGCCATGAGACGTACCACATGTTGATAGGCCAGTTCGCCGTCGGCACGCAGTTCCACGGTAGGAGGTGTATTGGCCGCCACCAGTGCCTGCAAGCGTTGTTGCAGCGTTTCATGGCTGATGGGGTTGCCATCAAGATAGAGTTGCGTATCCCGGGTCAGACTGAGCACCAGCGGTTTTTGCATGACCGTTGATGGTTGTGCGGTGGCGCTGGGCAGATTGAGTTTGACCTTGTGGGTCAGCAGGGGTGCCGCGATGATAAACACCACCAGCAGAACCAGCATGACATCCACCAGCGGCGTGACGTTGATTTCATGCATGGGTTGAGGTGAGCCACCCTGGTTGAGTTGACCAAATGCCATATTCTTGCTCCTTATCTCAAAATTTCAAATTAGCTTGTGTACAGGTTCTAACGTGTCTCGGTACTGACTGCACCTTGTCCAAGCGCCTTGACAGCGCGTTCGGATGCAAGGTGAGACAGCAGGTCATAGGCGAAACTGTCCAGAGCGTTGCTGAATACCTTCAGTCGCCGTAAAAAGCTGTTGTAGGCCACGACGGCCGGAATGGCGCAGGCAATACCTGCGGCCGTGGCCACCAGTGCTTCACCAATTGGGCCGGCCACCACATTCAAGTCGGCGGAACCGCTGCCCGCAATACCTTCCAGCGCCAGCATGATACCGACGACCGTACCAAACAAACCGACAAACGGGGCGGTGTTGCCAATCGTCGCCAATACTCCCAGGCCTGCCTCAAAATGCGTGACCTGATCCTGAATGGACTGACGCAAGGCTCGGGTGAGTGTCTCGGTAATATTGTTGATATGCTTTGCAGCATCGTTTGGATCACTGTAATGGGATTGGTAATGTTCTACCGCACTGACACCGGTTTTGGTCAGGAGCGCCAGCGGACATGCGGCACTACCCGCTGCCGAGTTCTTGAGAAAAAGCACGGCATCGGTACTGTCCCAAAACTGCTTTGCATATTCCTCATTTGCGCGGCGCGCGCGCCATAGTTCCAGGCCCTTGTAGATAATCAGGAACCATGTCAGCAGAGAGAGGGCCAGCAGCAGGTAAAGTACACCTGTGACCATGGAATCGGTGTGTCCTACATGATCCAGTAGAGATTGTGTCGCGTGTGGCGTGCTATTCATTGTTTCACCATTTTATCCTTGACTTAAAAAACATTTTCAATGTGGCCGATCAATTCAACACAAAGCGAATCGGCACGTTTACTGACCCGGCGACCGGGCGATCTCCCTGACGTGCAGGCACGAATGTCCATTGCCGGACAGTGCTTACAGCGGTTTCATCCAGTAAGGGTACGCCTGAACTGGTCAGGATGCTGATCTGCTCCGGCAGCCCCGCCGGGCTGACCAGCACCCTCAACATCACCGTACCCTGCAGGTTGAATTTGCGCGCCCTGGGGGGGTACGGAGGTGTCGGGTTATTCAGGTAGGCGGCGCCAAAGCTGGGCGGTGTTACGGGCGCAGGCGGCGCGGGCGCCTCTACCGGTGCGGGTCTGGGTTCCGGTGGCGGCGTAGCTGCCACGACGGGGGGTGCCTGCCGCATCGGTTCCGGTTCGGGTGTTACAGGCGTGGGCGCAGGCATGGGTATGACCGGTTCCTCAGCGGATTTCACGGGGGGTGGCGTGGGTGCGGGCCGCGTGCGTGTCACAGGTGTGGGTACTGGCCGGGGGGGCGGTATTTGCTCCTGGGGGACCGCTTGCCGGGGCGGTGTAATCAGGCTGATTTCCAGTGGCGGGGGCGGCGCGATCAGCGTAGGGCGTGCTTGCCAGAGCTCCCATAGCACCACGATCCCCACCCCATGGATGAGCGCCGTGACCAGCAGTGCGGCGAATGTCAGCCGTGACGGCGCGATCAGTGTCGAACGTGGCCACGTGGAATGTCCTTGCCCCACAAGGGCGGGTTCGTACTTTAATGTGGTTTTCATGATGAAAACGCTGTAAATTCATCGGTTATGTTATTGCAGTTCGGCATTTAATATTTTTCACGGTAATCGCGGAAGTACCCAGGTAGATGCGCGCCCCTGCAAATGGCAGGTCAGGGGGCTGCAAGCGCATATCATATTGGGTAATCCGGTTTTGATCATGGTATTACGGGTGTTGTGCATTCATGGTAGCGGCATAGGGGGTAGCGTTTATTAAGCCTGTAGCGTTGACAACCATCCTGGGTAACCCAGGCTCGAACTGCCGATAATTTCCTGATTTTGCTTCATTGCGACCTTGTCTATACTATGCGCGTTATCATTAATCTGCTTGTTTCGTGTGCTTAGCTTCAAAATATCCATGAAAATCATGGCTTATCTTTGTATGCTGGATCGAAGCATGCAAGTTTGTTGTCTTGTGAAGAATGAAAAAATGTTCATACAGTACACCATGGCTGCTATAATAATGTCAATCCGGGGTATTGGCGGGCGTACCTTGTTCACTCCCGCTGAGCAATGGTGCGTGCCACAGGCAATGTAGGGTTTCGGGCGGCGGTGCCGATAAATACACTTAACGAGGGTCTTTTTAACTCATGATGGATAAAAAAATCAGGTTTCCGGCCATATTATTGACGTGTTTAGCGCTCTTTTTGCTGTCGAGCACAATTCGTGCCGCCGAGGAGCGTAAAATCAGGGTCGTCACTACGGTGGCTCCGATCACCAACATTGTACAGAATGTGGGTGGAAAACATGTTGAGGTGACAGGGATCGTTCCGGATGGCATGGACTCCCACACCTTTGAACCCGCGCCTTCGGATGCAAAGCTGCTTAGCGCGGCGGATATTATTATCGTCAATGGCTTGCATCTGGAGCTGCCTACGGTCAATCTGGCGGCAAAAGTCAAGAAAAAACAAACGTCTATTGTGCATCTTGGTGATCGTGCGCTACGTAAGCAGGACTGGCAATACGATTTCAGTTTTCCCAAGCAAAATGGCCACCCCAACCCACACTTATGGCCTAACATCGCGCTGGCAATGCGTTATGTAGAGATTACCCGAGACAGTCTGGCAGCGCTCGACCCCGCGCATCGTGACGGTTATTTTGCAAATGCCGATGTTTATCTGGCAAAGTTGAAAAAACTGGATGCCGCCACTTTTGTCTGCGTTAAATCCATTCCGGAGAAGAACCGGAAACTGGTGACGTATCATGATTCCTTTGCCTACTTTGCGCCGCGTTATGGCATGAAGGTGATTGCTGCCATTCAGCCTGCGGATTTTTCTGAGCCCAGTCCTCGCGAGGTCATCAGGATTATTGAACAGCTCAGGAAGGAAAAGGTGCCTGCCATTTTCGGCTCGGAGGTGTTTCCCAGCAAAACAATGGAGCAGATCGCCCGTGAAACCGGAGTCAGGTTTGTTGACCAGCTTGCAGATGACGAGCTGCCCCCAGCGCCAAAAAACTCTTTTATTGGTATGATGGCGAATAACATGGTCATTATGACGGAAGTGCTGGGTGGTAATCCTGGTTGTATGGCGCACGTAGACGTAAGCAATATATCCCCCTAGAGGCACTATTCATGTATCCCGCAGTCAGCTTGAGCGACGTTACTGTCGGTTACGAGCGCAAGACCGTTTTTACCAACCTATCGCTGGAAATTCCTGTCGGGTTGTTCGCGGGTATCGTTGGCCCCACAGGTTCGGGCAAGACGACGCTGCTCAAGACGATCCTGGGGACACAATCCGTGTTCTCGGGTGAAGTCCGTTTGATGGGACACCCGATAGACAGGTTGCCACCGGGCAGTATTGGTTATGTTCCGCAGTTGGAAAGTGTTGACTGGAGTTTTCCTGTCACGGTGGAGCAAGTGATCTTGATGGGGCTGTATACCAACAAGGGAATCTGGCCCTGGCCCACCCGACAGGAACGGGACAAGGTGCATGATCTGGCGGATCGACTGGGTATCCACGATTGTCTACATCATCACATTGTGAGTATTTCCGGGGGACAGCGGCAGCGCGCATTTTTGGCGCGTGCACTGGTCAACAGTCCAAAATTGCTGGTACTCGACGAGCCGACCGCCGGAGTGGATATTAAAACGCAGCATGATGTATTGCATCTGCTCGGTGAGTTGAACAGTGAAGGTATTACTATTCTCATTACCACGCACGACCTTAACGCGGTTGCCGCACATCTGCCATGGGTGATCTGTTTCAATCAGGGACTGGTTGCCCAGGGCAAGCCCCGCGAAATTTTTACCAGTGATATTCTCACCCAGACCTATGGGGGTGAGATTGTGATTATTGAATACCAGGGCCATTTTCTTGTGGCCAATAAAATGCAATTGCATCTTGAAGAGCATACTGGGCACAGCGCATGATTGATCTTTTTCTGGAGCCCTTGGCTTACGAGTTCTTTCGTCACAGTTTGCTGGCGTCACTCATGGTCGGTGCCTTGTGTGGCCTGATTGGTGTTTACATTGTACTGCGTGGCATGAGTTATATCGGGCATGGCCTGTCACATGCCGCGTTTGGTGGCGCCGTCGTTGGCTTTACGCTGAATCTCAATTTTTATGTGGGGGCGGGCGCCATGGGCCTGTTGGCGGCCTTGTTGATCAACCAGATTACCAAGGATGGCAAGATCAAGTCCGATGCCGCCATCGGTATTGTCACGACGGCATTTTTTGCTTTGGGCGTGGCCATTATCAGTCGCGTGCGCAGCTATACCCAAAGTTTTGAAGCAGCATTGTTCGGCAATATTCTGGGTGTTACGGGTGAGGATCTGACGGTTATTGCGCTGGTGACTATTTTCACCATGACCACAATATTCTTCATGTACAAACCACTGCTGTTTTCCACCTTCGACAATGAGGCCGCGCGTGTCTTTGGCATCAAAACCGGGTTGGTGCAGCTTATTTTCTCATTTATTCTGACGCTGGCAATTATTGCTTCAATGAATGTCGTCGGTGTTACCATGATCGCCGCGGCTCTCGTGATACCTGCCAGCACGGCGCGTATGCTCACCGACAGTTTCAGTCGCATGTTGATCTACTCCACGCTCATTGGTGCGGTGATGGGGGTGGTGGGCATGTATTTGAGCTATACCTTCAATGCAGCCTCTGGTGCAACCATAGTGTTGTTTGGCGCCTTGTTGTTCTGTCTGGCACTGTTAATCAAATTTTTACGGGAGAAGTTTATGCTTCACTCGCATGTTCATAGTCATGGCGCTCTCACGCACTCCCATCCGCATGGGCCCAGGCATGGTAAGGAAGACCATATCCATGAAAAGGGCGGTGCAGAAACATCAGGACAGAAATAACAGGGTTGAGTTGTTTTACACTGTTCCTGGACGGTGGTCAGTCTGTTCATGTGATGGCTCTGCGGGACTGATAATATGGCAGGCAGCGCGGTGGCCGTCGGCGACGGTTTGAAGCGCTGGTTTTTGATGCCGACAGATACTTTGTACCCATTGTAGTGGTCAAGTAAATGTGTACAAATTAATGGGAGAAAATTAATTTATCAGCCTCATCAGGCGTTAAATAGTGATTGTAACTGTGACCTCTTTTTAAGTTGTAGTGCAAAATAATAACCTCTCCATGGACGCGTTGTCCCAGCAGTTGCCACGTCGACTCATGCTCTGGGTTATTTGATATCGCCAGAGCTGTTGTCGATAGTTCAAACGCGTGTAATGACCGCCCTGGTCAGCGTGGAACATAACGCCTTTGGATCTGCCACGGCTTTCATGGGCAACTCAAAGTGCGGCACAGGTTAGTGGTGTATCCGGGCGCTCTGAACAGGCCCCTCCAATAATTGTCCTCGCATATAAATCCATGACAACGGCCAGACAGCGCCACCGCGTGCCAGCCACATATAAGTTACATCACCGCACCACAATTGATTTGGCACGTCAACGCTAAAAGCGTGCTCTTTCTGGATTAATAATGTCTTTATGATTAATCCGATAATAATAGCTGCTAGTACGCACCGCAAATAGCTGGCATATCCCTGCGACTTTTTTAATCTTCGCTTCAAGTTCCTGGATCTTCCGCTGCTCAGCGGTGATGGCTTTTACTGTCGGGGTGATTCCCTCTCACTCAGCGTTAAGTTGATCTACCCAGCGCCTCATCGCTGTACGGCCAACACTCATCGCACTACACGCCTCGGCAATAGAATAATTTTTGTCGGGCACCAAGCGTGCAGCTTCATTCTTAAACTCGGCTGAATAAATGGGTTTACTTCTTCGCCAGAATGTACATTTTTTAGCCATGCTATACACCTTCTTTTGTAATGGAAGTTTATCCCATTAAGGTGTCCCGATTCATTAGGCCACAATATAGATTCGGCCTACAAATAGTTTGAATTTTGTAAGATATTGCAGGTCGAACTGAGCATGAAAAACGAAGATGCCAGAAAGCTCAGTCCGGCCGGGCAACACGAACGGCGTAGACCAGTCATCCGTGCGCATAAGCGTGGGCGCAGTCGCACGCAAATCGCTGAAGAAGTCGGCCTAAGTTACACCGCCGTCAGCAAAACCATTGCGCGCTACGAAGCGTATGGCCCCGCTGGCTTGTTCCGCTTACGCGAGGTCGGCGCACAGGAGAGGATCGGGCGCTGACCGAGGGTCAAGAGCAAGCCATCCAGCGCCTGATCTGCGAGAAACGGCCCGAGCAGTTGAAGATGGAGTTTGCGCTGTGGAGTCGCGCTGCCGTGATGCAACTGATCGAGCGGGCATACGGCGTGGTGCTGCATGTGCGTTCGGTGGGTAAATACCTTGCGCGCGGGGGTTTCACCCCTCAGAAGCCCATCAAGCGTGCGTACGAGCAATCCCCTGTGGCCGTCCTGTAGTGGTCAAGTATTTTCGGACACATCAATAAGTTTTTATGCTGCCGATTCCATTTCGTAAATCATCGGTGGCAGATTACCTAAGGTAGAATGCAGCCGCACGCAATTGTAAAATCCC